>PXDB01000072.1 GCA_003565155.1 Nitriliruptoraceae bacterium
AGGGACGCACACGAACTTCGGCAACGGCGCTGACGAGTGGAACGGTGTCGAGCCCAACGATACCCGCGACTACTACTTCCAGGTCGAACTCGACAGCGATGCACCCAACAGCGTGCAGGACGCTTCGGCGTCCGTCGATTTCGTGTGGGAGGCACAGTCCAACCCGACACCTTGACCGGAGCCGCCGGCGCGGAACGGGGGGCGGCTCCGTCTGACCTGACGGGAGGCACGCCACGCAGCGTGAGCGTACAGGTGCAGAGGGCAGGGACATGTCGGCGACGCCACCAGCCAGCACCCACCGGCGGGGCGGGGTCACCGATGGTGCGCAGCGGCCGTCCCGCCCGGCGCGTCCTCGGCTCCTTGGCCGCCTTCGTCCTGGCAGGCGTTCCCGGCGTCGCGCTGCGCGACGACGCCCGGACACCGGCAGACACCGCGGACCCACCGCGACGACGGGGCTCGCACCCCCGCTGACGCCCGGGTACATGTTCGTTGCCCGTGGCCCCGTGCAGCGCCTGGGTGCCACGGCTGATCCGGTGTCGGGTCACCCGACCTCGGTGGCGCTTCCCCGCTACGTGCTGGGGACGATGGCGCTGTTCCTCTCCAGCATGCTGGCCTTCTTCCTGCTGTGGACCATGCTCCCGGTGGTGGTGTTGGGCTGGACCCCGCACGCGCTGGTGTCCGACTCCATGGCGCCGCTGCTCCAGCGCGGTGACGTCGTCGTGATGAGCGCACCAGCAGCGGGCGAGACCCTCGAACCGCCCGCCGTGGTCGCCTTCCCCGATCCGCGGCACGGCGACCACATCGTCCACCGCATCGTCGAGGTGAACGACGACGGCACCTACACCACCCGGGGCGACGCGAACCGGGCCGCGGACACGACCCCGCTGGCTGCCGAGGACGTCGCCGGGGTCGGCCGGCTGGTGGTGCCACGCCTCGGGTTCCCTGCCGTGTGGGTCGGCGAGGGGCGGATCGCGTCCAGCCTGGTGGTCCTCGCGCTCGCCATGCTGCTGCTGTGGGTGGCGCGCTTCGGGTTGTTCGACCGTTTCGACCCGTGGCTGGCGGCAGGGACGCGGGCGTCGAGCGAGGGTTGGAGGACCCGGCTACGGGGCCCCGCCGCGGCTGGCAGTCCGGGCGCGGGTGTCGCGACGCTGGCGCTCGTCGCCATCACCGCCAGCACGATCGGCGTCGTCGTGCCCTCGTACGCGGCGTTCTCCGGTGGTTCCCGTGCGTCCGCGGACTGGACCACGGGCACGTGGTTCGAGCCCTTCCTCGTGTCCGGGTCGGACGATCGAACCGTCCGCAGGATCGATGTCGACGGCAACGAGGTGTGGTCCTTCGCGGACTACGACGGCCGGGTCGAGTCGGCCGCGGTGGATGCTGAGGGTGCCATCTACACCGCGTCCTATGACCACGTGGTCCGGAAACTCGATTCGGACGGCAACGAGCTGTGGATGTTCACGGGACACAGTGCCCCTGTCGAGTCGGTCGTGGTGGATGCAGCGGGGTTCGTCTACACCGCCTCGCGTGACGGGACGGTCCGCAAGCTCGCTCCCGGGGGCACGCAGGTGTGGTCGTTCACCGGGCACGACGACCAGGTCCGGGGCGTCGCCGTGGATGGCGCGGGCTTCGTGTACTCCAGCGCCGGTGACGACACGGTGCGCAAGCTCACGCCGGAGGGCAACGAGGTGTGGCGCTTCGCGGGGCACAGCGCCCGGGTCGAGTCGGTCGCGGTGGATGCCGACGGCTACGTCTACACCGCATCACGTGACGGGACGGTCCGCAAGCTCACGGCAGAGGGCACCGAGGTGTGGTCGTTCACCGGGCACGGCACCGACGTGGACGCGGTGACGGTGGATGCTGCGGGGTACGTGTACTCCGGGGGTCGTGACAACAGCGTGCGCAAGATCGATCCTCAGGGCACCGAGGTGTGGGTGTTCGACGGCCATGACGAGCCGAGCGGCCAGGACCACCGTGTCGAGTCGGTCGCGGTGGATGCGTCCGGCTCCGTCTACAGCGCGTCCCGTGACGGGACGGCCCGCAAGCTCACCCCGCAGGGCGAGCAGGTGTGGGTGTTCGAAGGCCACACCGACTTCGTCCGCACGGTCGCGGTGCCGCCGGTGCCGGTGGGGCCTCCAGTGACACCGGTGGGTCTTGAGGTCACTACGACGGCGCCGGCGAGTGTGGGTCTGGCGTGGGAGTCGGCGGGGGGCCCGAACGGTTCGCGGGTGCGCTACCGGGAGCCGGGTGCCAGCGAGTGGACGGAGGGTGAGCTGCTCTCGGGCACCACGACCACGATCCACGGACTGGCGCCGGAGACCGCCTACGAGTTCCAGGTCCGTGCCGACACCCTCGTGGGAACCAGCGACTGGTCGGCGACCGTGACCGCCACCACGGGGCCGGCGGTGGTCGGGGTGGCGACCGCATCGAGGGATCGCGACGTGTATCGGGTCGATGCGGACGGCAACGAGGTCTGGTCGTTCGAAGATCACAGCCACCAGGTATATGCGGTTGCGATGGATGGGGACGGGTACGTGTACTCCGCGTCGCGTGACGAGACGGTGCGCAAGCTCGACCCGGATGGCAACGAGGTGTGGCGGTTCGAGCATGGTGACCGAGTCGATGCGGTTGCGGTGGACGCGTTGGGGTTCGTCTACACCGGGGATCGTGACGCTGTGGTCCGAAAGCTCACGCCGGAGGGCAACGAGGTGTGGCGGTTCGAGGGGCACAGCAGCCGTATCGAGTCGGTCGCGGTGGATGGGTCCGGCTACGTCTACACCGCGTCGCGGGACGAGACCGTCCGCAAGCTCACACCGCAGGGCGAGCAGGTGTGGTCCTTCGACGAGCATGACGACGACGTGCATGCGGTCGCGGTGGGTACCGACGGCTACGTCTACACCGGGTCGAAGGACGACACGGTCCGCAAGATCGATCCGAGCGGGAACCAGGTGTGGGAGTTCGAGGACGCCGACGAGGTGTTCGCGGTCGCGGTGGATGCTGACGGGTTCGTGTACGCCGGGTCGGGGGACGACACGGTCCGCAAGATCGATCCGAGCGGGAACCAGGTGTGGGAGTTCGAGGACGACGATGAGGTGTTCGCGGTCGCGGTGGATGCTGACGGGTTCGTGTACGCCGGGTCGAAGGAGGCCACGGTGCGCAAGCTCACCCCGGGGGGCAGCCAGGTGTGGGTGTTCGAGGAGCACTCCGACGAGGTGTACGGCGTCGCGGTGCCCCGCTTCCCCTAGCCTCCAGGCCCTCGTCCAACCGGTTCGCCCGCGCACCGGCGTCGACCGGGCGGGTAACCGCACCGCCCGTCAGGACCCGCTGACGTCAGGTGGTGGCGGCGGGTCGGCGTTGCTGCGGATCACCACCGCCACCCCGAGCAGCACCAGCGGTGCACCGAGGGCGAACAGCGGCTCCGGGAGCTCGCCGAGCAGTAGCCAGGCCAGCAGCCCGGCGCCGACGGGCTCGCCCAGGATCGCGATCGACACCGTGCTGGCCTTCAGCGTGGCCAGCAACAGGTTGAACACGGTGTGGCCGAGCAGTTGGGGCCCTCCGACGATGCCGGCGATGGCCAGCCACACCGTCGGGGTGAACCCGGTCAGGGGTGCGCCGGCGACCAGGGCGACGACCAGCAGCAGCCCGCCCGCCCAGCCGTACACGATCGCGCCGTAGGTGCTGACGGTCACGGCCTGGCGTGCGTGCCGTCCGGCCAGGAGGTAGGCGCTGCCGGCCAGCGCCGCGCCGAGCGCCATCACATCGCCCAGCAGCGCGCGGCCGCCGTGTCCCTCGCCGGTGGCATCGCCGAGACCGATCGCGAGCGCCCCCACCACCGTCACGGCGATCCCCCACCAGGCCCGACGGGCCGTCCGCTCGCCGAGCAACCACCAGCCGCCGACCGCCACGAAGAGCGGGGACATCGTGGTCAGGGTGACCGCGGAGGCGACCGAGGTCAGGGCCAGGGAGCCCTGGAACAGGGCGAAGTGCAGGGCCAGCGCGGTGCCGGCCAGGGCCAGCTGCAGGTGGCGGCGCCTGCCGAGCCCGCCGCTCGCACGCCGCTGCCGCCGCTGGTGCCGCCAGGCCACCGGTGCCAGCGCGAGGGCGCCCAGGCTGCTGCGCCAGAAGGCGATCGCCAGGGCAGAGGCTGCACCCTCCCCGGACCGCGTCACCCCCGGATCGTCACCCATCGCGATCCGCGCGAGGATCGCCGCGGTCGAGACCGCCACGATGCCGACGGTCACCCACAGCGCCGTGCCTGCCCTGGTCGCAGGTGCGACACCGCGGCGAGTGCGCGACGCCGGGGTGTCGGCCCCTGCAGCGGGCATCCTCACCTCACGGTCGGGGCCTCGAGCGACGGACGACGCGCGCCGCCCGGCGGGACGGTACCCCGTGCGGTACCACTACCCCATGGACCCGCTCGATCTGCTCCGTCTCCTGCTCGACCCGGGCCGCCTCGCCGTGGTCGGTGACCTCGTGGCGGCACCCCGCACCAGCGCTGAGCTGGCAGCGCGCCACGACCGCGACCCCGAGGAGGTGCTGCGGACCCTGGCACCGCTGGTACAGGCTGGACTGGTGCTGCACCGCGACGGTGACTACCACCTCGATGTCGACGCCTGGCGTGGGCAGGCCCGCGCGCTGCCGCGCGCGACACCGCCCAGCCCCCGGGTCGCCTTCGGCATGACCGAGGAGGAGGGCGAGGTGCTGGCACGGTTCTTCACCGGCGACCGGCTCCGGGAGCTGCCGGCCCAGCGCAGCAAACGGCTGTTGGTGCTCGAGCGGCTGGCGCTGGAGTTCGAGCCGGGGGTGCGCTACGACGAGGGCCAGGTCAACGCGCTGCTGCGCCGTTTCCACGCCGACCACGCGACGCTGCGCCGGCAGCTGGTGGACGAGGGCTACCTCGACCGCTCCGCGGGGGAGTACTGGCGCAGCGGTGGGCGGGTGGTGTGAGCACCGGCGGCGTGGGCGGGTGGTGTGAGCACCGGCGGCGTCGACCGCCCTGTGCCGGTCGGTGACGCCAGCGGCAACGCGTGGCCGGCGGCGTCGGTCCGCCGCACGTGCGCTCGACGACCTCAGCCGCGCAGGCGCTCGTAGCGCTCCAGGACGCGCGGCACGTAGACCTGGGTCTCGACGATGTTGGGCACCCCGCCAGCCCGCTGTACCCGGCCCGGTCCGGCGTTGTAGGCCGCGAGCGCCAGGTCCACCCGCCCGAAGGCATCCAGCTGGGTCCGCAGGTACCGCGCACCTCCATCGAGGTTCTGCAGCGGGTCGTACGGATCGACGCCGAGCCCCCGCGCGGTCCCGGGCATCAGCTGCGCGAGCCCGAGCGCACCGGCGTGGGACACCACGGTGGGGTTGAACCCCGACTCGCTCCACACCAGGGCGGCGAACAGCCGGCCGTCGATGCCGTGCCGGGCTGCGGTCGCGTCGATCGCAGCCGCCCACCGGGGTCCCTCGCCCGGGAGCTTGCCGGCCCAGGCCGGTGGCGGACCCGCGGGGTCGAGGTCGACGGCCACGGGCACGAGCACCGCGCCCGCATCCACCTCCAGCCGGGCGACCGTCGCCTCGAGCTCGGTGACCAGCACCGCACGGGCGGCTGCGTCGGACTCGAGCGCGTCCAGGGTCGCCGTCACCTCGGCCTCGTCCGCGGCGATGGTCGCGGCGGTCCGGTCGGCAGCGTCGGTGAGCGCTCGCACCCGCTCTGCCGTGGCGCCGGCCGCCCGGGCCGCCTGCACCGCGGCGGTCCGGGCGGCGTCGGCCTCGGCCCTGAGCGCCGCCACCTCCCGGGTGTGTCGTGCTGCGTCCCGGATCTCGTCGTGTCCGTCGGCCGCCAGCCGCTCCACCGTGGTCAGCGTGACCGCCACCTCGTGCCAGTCGCCGGCGCGCACCACCCCGCGGACCAGCACCTCGTTGCTCACACCGTTGCCGTGCTTGTAGGCGTGGACCAGCTGGTCCCGCAGCCGGGCACGCCCCGCGTTCCACCGCGCGAGGGTGTCCCCGAGTTCCGCGTCGCGGTCGGCCACCTCGGCGCGCGCCTCGTCCGCACGAGCCAGCGCCGTCGCGTGCGCCGCCGCCACCTCGGCCCGTTCCTCCTCGAGGTCGGCCAGCTCGGCACGGGCAGCGAGCAGCGCGTCCTGCAGCTGGGTGAGCTGGACGGTCGCGCGCTCCACCTCGGCCGCGAGCTGCGCGGCGCTGCGCTGCTCGTCGGCGAGCGCGGAGCGGGCCCGGTCTAGCTCCGCCGCTGCCGTGGCCGGCACCGCCGGTGTCGCCGACGCCAGCAGCGCGGCGACCAGCAGGCACGCCGCGCCCAGGGGTCGTCGGTACGGGCCTGGCATCGCACCGGCTCCGGGGGGAGGGAGGAGGTCATCCCACCCACCATCGGCACGCGGTGCGGCCGGCTACAGCGTTGGCTACCGATCGTTGTCGGTGCGACGTCGTGGGGCCGTCAGCGGTCGTCGGCGAGCGCGCGGAGCCGCTGCGCGTGCGCGGGGTGGCGGAGCTTGGCCAGCACGTTCTTCTCGATCTGGCGGATGCGCTCGCGGGTCACGCCGTAGCGCTCCCCGATCTCCTCCAGGGTGGCCGGGTCCTCGCCGGTGAGCCCGTACCGCAGCTCGAGCACCCCCCGCTCCCGCTCGTGGAGTTCCTCCAGGGTCGCCAGCAGCTCGAGTCGGGCGAGCTCGGTCGTGGCGCACAGCTCCGGGTCCGGGGCGTCCTCGTCCTGGACGAGTTCACCCAGGGTGGTGTCGCCCTCCTCACCGACGGTGCGGTCCAGGGAGGTGATCTCCCGACCCGCGAGCCGCAGTTCGAGCAGCCGGTCGGTGGAGATACCCAGCGTCTCCGCCACCTCGCCGTCGGTCGGGTCACGCCCGAGCACCTGCAGCAGCTCGAACTCCGCCCGACGGACCTTGGCCACCAGCTCGTGGACGTGGACGGGAAGGCGGACGGAGCGGGCCTTGTTGGCCGTGCCCCGGGTCAGGGCCTGGCGGATCCACCAGGTGGCGTAGGTGGAGAACTTGTAGCCCTTGGTGTGGTCGAACTTCTCCACCCCACGCATCAGGCCGAGGTTGCCCTCCTGCACCAGCTCCAGCAGCGACAGGCCACGGCCCAGGTAGCGGCGGGCGATGGAGACCACCAGCCGGAGGTTGGCGGTCACCAGCCGCTCCTGGGCGCAGTCGCCATCCGCGATCACCCGGTCGAGGGTGCGGCGTTTGGCGGTGGTGTCGACCAGCGCACGGTTGACGGTCATCGCCCGGGCCGCGACGCCCGCGTGGTAGCGCTTCGCGAGGTCGACCTCCTCCTCGGCGGAGAGCAGCTCCACCCGACCGATGGCGTTGAGGTACTGGCGCACACCGTCGGTGGTGGACCCGGGGGTCGTGGTGTCGGGCGGTGCCGCTCCGTCCTCGGTGAGGTCGTCCACCACCTCGATGCCGCGGTCGCGGATGTCGGTGGCCAGCTCGTCGACCCAGCCCTCCGGGTCGTCGATGGGGTCGTGCAGATCGTGGATCTCCGACAGCAGCACGTAACCGCGTTCGGCCCCCCGGGTGAACAGCTCACCGAGGCCCGCGCGCTCGCGTACGCGTCCCTGCAACGTGTCCTTGGACACCCACCGCTCCCATCCGCCTGGGCCAACAACGGCCATCGTCGATGAGGTCATCGACCAGCGCTCAGCGCCGGGCGGGAAACGTACCGTGGCCCGCGGGCGCGCGTCCGGGTCGCAGGTCCCGCGTCACCGGGCCCAACGCCGGTGCGACCGTCGACGACCGTCATCACCGCTGGACGCCGTGTCCGCGTCGTCGTGCGCCGCACCACCCCAGGTGCCGTGTCCGCGTCCTCGTGCGCCGCACCACCCCGGGTGCCGTGTCCGCGTCCTCGTGCGCCGCACCACCCCGGGTGCCGGGTCCACGTCGTCGTGCGCCGCACCACCCCGGGTGCCGGGTCCACCTCGTCGTGCGCGTCACCCCTGCTCCAGGCTCATCTCGAGCCATCGGTCCTCCACCGATGCGATCTCCTCGTCGGTGTCGGTCAGCTGTTCCTGCAGGGCCATCAGCATCTGCGCATCGTCGGACGCCGCGACCATCTCCTGGAACAGCTGCTGCCGTTGGGCCTGCAGCTTCTCGAGGCGCTGCTCGAGGCGGCGCAGCTGCTTGCGTTCCGCCTGGCGCCGGGCGTTGTCCGCTGCGGTGTCGCTGCTGTCGCGCGGCCGGACCGCGGTCCGTGCCGTCGCGGCGTGGCGAGCGGCCAGCTGCGCTTCCCGGTAGCCGGACCAGTCCAGGTGCTCGGTGAGCCGGCCGTCCTCCACACCGACGATCCGGTCCGTGAGGCGGTCGAGCAGGAAGCGGTCGTGGGAGGCCACGATGAGCGTGCCCTCGAAGCCGTCGAGGTGGTCCTCGAGCACCGCGAGGGTGTCGAGGTCGAGGTCGTTGGTGGGCTCGTCGAGCAGCAGCACGTTGGGCGCGGCCACCAGCAGGTGCAGCAGCGCGAGGCGGCGGCGTTCCCCACCGGAGAGCAGCGCCACGGGCGTGCGCTGGGTCCGCCCGTCGAAGCCGAACCGTTCCGCGAGCCGGTGGGCGGGGAGCCGCTCCCCGTTCTTGAGCGGCACGTGGGCGGCGATCTCCAGCACCGTGTCCAGCGCGGTGGTCTGGGCCGGTGGCACGCTCGCGAGCTGCTCGAACACCCGGTGCTGGACGGTGCGGCCCACCGTCACCTCGCCCTCATCGGGGGTGAGGTGGCCGGCGAGCACGTGCAGCAGGGTGGTCTTGCCCGCACCGTTCGGGCCGACGATGCCCACCCGCTCGCCGGGTCCGATGGTCAGGTCCACCCGGTCGAGCACCAGGTGATCCCCGCGGGTGATCGAGACCTGTTCGAGGTGGAACACCTCGTCGCCGAGCCGGGTCGCCCCGGTCCCGAGCTCCAGGGCCTGCGACGCCTCGTCGGCCTGGGCCGCCTCGCGCAGCAGCTCCGCCTGCTCCACCCGGAAGCGCGGCTTGGAGGTCCGCGCCTTCGGGGAGCGGCGCAGCCACGCCACCTCTTTGCGGTAGAGGTTGCGGGCGCGGGTGGTGGCGCGTTGGCGCTGGGCGGCCCGCTCCGCGCGGGCCTCCAGCAGGCTGGAGTACGCACCGTCGTGCCAGTGCACCTCCGCGGGCCGGTCCGGTGCGGGCGGGTCCAGGTCCAGCATCCGGTTGACGACCCGCTCCAGGACGTAGCGGTCGTGGGTAACCAGCACCAGCCCGCTTCGGCGGCGCCCGAGCTCCTCCTCGAGCCAGTCCACGGTGTCGACGTCGAGGTGGTTGGTGGGCTCATCCAGCACCAGCAGATCGCTCGGTGCCAGCAGGGTGCGGGCCAGGGCGACGCGCCGGCGCTGTCCACCGCTGGCCCGCAGCACCGGCAGCTCTCCGTCCACGCCGACGCGCTCGAGCAGCGCCGCCACCTCGTCGTCGCGGGCCAGGGGATCGCCGCTGGTCACCACCTCGGCGGCGGTGGCGTCGGGCAGGTCCACGTCCTGAGCGAGCCAGCCCACCCGCAGCCCTGAGCGGGGGACCACGTTGCCGGCGTCGGGTTCCCGGTCGCCGGCGATGATGCGCAGCAGGGTGGTCTTGCCCACCCCGTTGGGGCCGACCACCCCCACACGGTCGGTGCTGGACAGGCCGAGGGAGGCGTCGGCGAACAGGGTCCGACCCTCGACCGACGCCCCGACCTGCTCGAGCGACACCAGGTGCATGGCCGGGAGGCTACGGGGTCGCGGTGGGTAGCCTCGGCCCGCCGCGCCCCGCCCCCACCCGCCTGGCCGGGCCCGTGCCCCGCTTGCCCTTCCGGGGCCACCACCGTTCCCACCGCGAGGACCGACCGTGCTCAGCTGCTCCGACGTTGCCGTCACCCTCGGCGCGCGCCGGCTGTTCTCGGGCGTCACCCTGCGCTTCCCGCCCGGCACCTGCACGGCCCTGGTCGGGGGGAACGGGGCCGGGAAGACCACCTTGCTGCACACGCTGATCGGCGACCGGGACCCCGACGAGGGCGTGGTCACCCGCCCGAAGGACCTGCGCATCGGGTGGCTGCCCCAGGACGTGGTGGACGCGGTGGGCGAGACCACCACGGTGCTCGAGCACGTGCTGGAGGGCGCGGCGCACATCCGTGCCCTGGAGGCCCGGCTGCGGGAGCTCGAGGAGCGGATGTCCGCACCCGGCGCGGCCAACGCCGACCCGGGTGACCAGGACGCGCTGCTGCGCAGCTACGCCGAGGTGCAGGACCGCTTCGCCACCCTCGGCGGCTACGAGCTGGAGTCCGAGGCGCACCGGGTGCTCGCGGGGCTCGGCTTCGCCCCCGAGGACGCCCACCGTGATACCGCGGAGCTGTCCGGCGGGTGGCGCGTGCGGGTGGCCCTGGCACGCCTGCTGCTCGCCAAGCCCGACCTGCTGGTGCTGGACGAGCCCACCAACCACCTCGACCTCGACACGATCGCCTGGCTGGAGGGGACGCTGCGCGAGCTGCCCGGCGCGCTGCTGCTGGTCAGCCACGACCGCGACTTCATCGACGCCACCGCGGACGTGATCGTGGAGCTCGCGGCCGGCACCACCACCGCCTACGAGGTCCGGTCCGGGACGCTCGCCGCGGAGCTCGGGGGGTTCGCCTCCTTCGTGGCCCAGCGGGAGGAACGCCTCGCGAGCCTGCGCGCCGCCAAGGCCCAGCAGGACCGGGTGATCGCCCAGCAGGAACGCTTCGTGGAGCGCTTCCGCTACAAGGCCACCAAGGCCCGCCAGGTGCAGTCGCGCATCAAGGCCCTGGAGAAGCTGGAACGCATCGAGGTGCCCGACCACAAGCAGTTGGTCGCCCGGTTCGCCTTCCCCGAGCCGGCCCGGTCCGGGCGGGTGGTCGCCGAGGCGAAGGGGCTGACCGTCGCCTACGGCGACCTGGTGGTGCTCGACGAGGTCGACCTGGTGATCGAACGGGGCCGCACCGTCGCCCTGATCGGCCCCAACGGCGCGGGCAAGACCACCCTGCTGCGCTCCCTGCTCGGGCAGGTCCCGGTCACCGGTGGCAGCGTGGAGCTCGGGTCGGGCGTCGAGGTGGCGGTCGTCGACCAGCACCAGGCCGAGGTGATGGACCTCGACAAGACGGTGCTGGAGGAGTTCCGCACCGCGCTCGGGGACCGGCACCGCGGGATTAACCACCGCACCATGCTGGGGGCCTTCGGGTTCCCCGGTGACCTGGCCGAGCGGCTGGTGCTGGAGCTCTCCGGTGGGGAGCGGACCCGGCTGGGGCTGGCGAAGGCGATGGCCTCGCCCGCCAACCTGCTGCTGCTCGACGAGCCGACCAACCACCTCGACCTCGCCTCCCGGGACGTGCTCGAGGACGCGCTGGGTGCCTACGCCGGCACCGTGGTCCTCATCACCCACGACCGGCACGTGATCCGGGCCACCGCCGACACGATCGTCGAGGTGGGCGACGGCGACCTGCAGGTGTTCGACGGCAGCTACGAGGAGCTGATGGAGCGGCGGGGTGCGGGGGCCGCCGGGAACCGCGGTCGCGACGCCGCCGCTGGCGGTGGCGGCCGCGGGGCGGGCGCTGACGGACGGGCCGCTGGTGGTCGTGCCGCTGGTGGTCGTGCCGCCGGTGGCCGGGCGGGTGGTGGTGCCGCCGGTGGCCGGGCGGGTGGTGGTGCCGCCGGTGGCCGGGCCGGCGGTGGTGCCGGTGATGGCCGGGCCGGCGGCGGAGGTCGGCCGACGACCAGCGCCGGGACCGGGCGGCCCACGGACCAGCGAAGTGGCCGCCGCCTGGACGGTGGCGGGCAGCGTCGTGATCCGGAGGCCAAACGGCGCGAGGCCGAGCGCCGCAACGCGCGCCACCGCGCCACCCGCGACCTCAAGCGTGCCGTCGATCGTCTCGAGCGGGAGCTCGGCGAGGTGGAGGCGGAGATCGCGGAGCTGAACCGCACCATGGCCGACCCGGACCTCTACAGCGACGGGGAGCGGGTCAAGGCGCTGGTCGCCCAGCACGGCGCGGCCAAGGACCGCTCCGCCGCGCTACTGGCCCGCTGGGAGCAGGCGCTCGAGGAACTGGAGTCGGCCGAGGCGGCGATCGAGGCCGGCTGATCCCGCCGTCGACCGTGGTTGGCCCCGCCGTCGGCCGGGGTCACCGCCCCGCCGTCGACCGCAGTTGGCCCCGCCGTCGGCCGGGGTCACCGCCCCGCCGTCGACCGCGGTTGGCCCCGCCGTCGGCCGGGGTCACCGCCCCGCGATGCCGGAAGCTGTGGCGAGCCACAGCTTCCGGCAGGAGCCGCGGCGGCCGACCTCTCGATCGGCGCCCCACGTGCCGCGAGTTGTGCCTGGGCACAACTCGCGGCCTACCCCCGGACCTCGAGCGCACGAACCGGTGCGTTGCCGTGCGCTAGCCCCGAGGTTCGTGGCGGAGGTGGCCGCACTGACCGCGAGGATTTGGAGCGGACGCTCCAGGTTGACCTAGGCTCGAGGGCCCGAGGACGACCAGGAGCGAGCCGTGACCGCTACCGCCTACTACATCGACGGGGTGCGCGTGCCCATCGGGCGCGCCAAGGACACGGGCTACTACGCCCACACCCGTGCCGACGACCTCGCCGTCCGCTCGATCCGCGCGCTGCTCGAGCGCAACCCCACCGTGCCGGCCGACCAGATCGACGACGTCGCCTGGGCTGCCACCGCGCAGGTGGGTGACCAGGGGCTCACCCTCGGCCGCTCGCTCGCGATCCTCGCCGGGCTCGGCAAGACGGTCCCCGGCTATGCCATCGACCGGATGTGCGCGGGCGCGATGACCGCCATCGTCAACGCCGGCAACGCCATCCGCGTCGGCGCCCAGGACCTGGTGCTCGCCGGGGGTGTCGAGCACATGGGCAACCACCCCATGGGTGCGGAGATCGACCCCAACCCGCGCTTCCTGTCCGACAAGCTGGTGGATCCCACCGCCCTGGTGATGGGCAACACCGCGGAGAACCTCCACGACGACCACCCGGACGTCACCCGTGACCGCTGCGACGCCTTCGCGCTGCTCTCCCAGGAGCGCACCGCCAAGGCGCAGGCGGACGGGATCTTCGAGACCCACGTGGTACCGGTGACCGTCCGTAGCCCCGAGGGCTGGCGCGTCGTCGACGTCGACGAGCACCCCCGTCCCGGCACCACACCGGAGTCCCTGGCGGGCCTGGAGTCCCCCTTCCGCCCCGGTGGGCGGGTCACGGCCGGCAACGCCGCAGGGCTCAACGACGGCGCCGGCGGCGTCCTGCTCGCCTCCGATGCGGCGGTCGAGGAGCACGGGCTCACCCCGAAGATGAAGATGGTCGACTACGCCTTCGTCGGCGTGGAGCCGGAGACCATGGGCTACGGCCCCGTCCCCGCCACGCGGAAGCTCCTCGAGCGCAACCAGCTGACCATCGACGACATCGACGTCGTCGACATGAACGAGGCCTTCGCCGTGCAGTGCGTGGCCTTCCTCGACGCCTTCGACCTGCCCCTGGACAGCGAAAAGGTCAACCCCTACGGCGGCGCCATCGCGATGGGCCACCCCCTGGCTTTCTCCGGAGCCCGGCTCGCGATGCAGCTCGCCACCTACCTCGACCGGCACCCGGAGGCCCAGCGCGGCGTCACCACCATGTGCATCGGGCTCGGGATGGGTGCAGCCGTGCTGTGGGAACGCGCCTGACCGACGACAGCGACCAGCCTCACGACCGCGAGGAGCCAGCCGTGTCCGACCCTGTGACCCGCTTCCACCTGACCTACGCCGACCGTCCCGTGGGGCGCCTGGCCCTGCTGACCATGGACAACGGTGAGGACCACAAGAAGCCGAACGTCTTCGGTCCTGCCGCCTTCGAGTCCCTCTCGGACGCCCTCGACGAGCTCGAGGCCGCCGAGGACGTCGCCGGTCTGCTGCTGACGGGCAAGCCCTTCATCTTCGCCGTCGGCGCGGACCTCAAGGCGTTCAGCCAGCTCGACTTCGCGCTCCAGGCGGGCAAGCTCGGCCATGACGCGTTCGCCCGGCTGCAGGCGCTGCCGTTCCCGAGCGTCGCGGCCATCAACGGGGCCTGCATGGGGGGTGGGTTGGAGATCGCCCTGCACTGCGACGCGCGGACCCTGTCCACCGGTGCGCAGGTGCTCGCCTTCCCCGAGGTGTTCCTCAACATCGTGCCGGGCTGGGGCGGCACCCAGCTCGCCCCGCGCATCGTCGGGGTGAAGGACGCGATCGAGACCATCGTCACCAACCCATTGAACAACAACCAGACCATGCGCCCCAAGGAGGCCTTCGAGCGGGGCTACGCCGACCGCTTCTTCGACTCCGCCACCTTCCTCGACGACTCCGTCGCCTTCCTCGAGGGGCTGATCAGCGGCGAGGAGACCATCGACCGCTCCGGCCTCGACGTCATGGAGGGCTTCGAGGAGGCACGCAACAACGCGCTCGGGATGATCGAGGGCAAGACCGCCGGCGCCACCCCCGCACCGCACAAGGCGCTGGAGCTGATCGAGTTCGCGGCCCGCGGTGGTGACCTGGCCGAGGGGCGGGTCAAGGAGCAGGAGGCGCTCACCGAGCTGGTCTCCGGCCGTCACGCCCAGGCGTCCGTGTACAGCTTCAACCTCACCCAGCAGCGGGTGAAGAAGCAGCCGGGCAAGCCCGACGTGCCGGCTCGTCGCATCCGCAGGGCCGCGATCGTGGGTGCCGGCCTGATGGGTGCCCAGCTCGGTTCGCTGCACCTGCAGCGACTCGAGGTGCCACTGGTCATGAAGGACATCGACGAGGGCGTGCTGGAGCGGTGCCGCGAGCACATCGAAGGTGAGCTCGACAAGCGCGTGGCCAAGGGACGGATGAAGCCCGGCAAGGCCGGGTTCCTGAAGAGCCTCGTGACCTACACGACCAGCTACGACGACGTCGCCGGTGCCGACTGGGTGATGGAGGCCGTGCTCGAGCGCATGGACCTCAAGCAGGCCATCTTCGCCGACCTCGAGGCGGTGCTCGACGAGCAGGCTGTCATCGCGACCAACACCTCGTCGTTGTCGGTCACCGAGATGGCCACCAAGCTCGCCCACCCCGAGCGGGTCGTCGGGTTCCACTTCTTCAACCCGGTCGCTGTTCTGCCGCTGGTCGAGGTGATCCGCCCGGAGAAGGTCTCCGACGAGGCGCTGTCCACCGCCTTCGAGGTGGCCAAGCAGCTGAAGAAGTCGGCCGTGCTGTGCACCGACGCGCCCGCCTTCATCGTCAACCGGCTACTCACCCGCTTCCTCGGCGGCTCCATCGCGGCGCTGCGTCAGGGCAACAGCTTCCAGGAGGTCGACGACGCGATCCGTCGGTTGGGCCTGCCCATGGGGCCCTTCGTGCTGCTCGGCCTGGTGGGCCTACAGGTCGCGCTGCACACCGCGGAGACCCTGGAGGACGCCTTCGGGGAGCGGTTCGCCATCGACCCGGCGTTCCGTGGGATCGCCGACTCCGGTCGGCCCGGCATCTACGACTGGGAGGCCGGCGGCGAGGTCTACCCCGACATCGCCGCTGCCGTCGAGGTGGAGGAGGGAGCTACACCGCTCAGCGCCGACGAGATCCGGGCTATGGCCGTGGAGGCGGTCGCCGATGAGGCTCGCCGGATGCTCGACGACGGTGTGGTGGCCGACGCCCGTGACATCGACACCGCGATGCTGCTCGGCGCCGGCTGGCCCTTCTTCAACGGCGGCATCTGCATGTACCTGGACCAGACGGGGGTGTCCGAGCGGCTGTTCGGCCGGCCCTTCGTGACCGACAAGGATCACGGACGCGGCTGAGCGCCTCGCCGCCACCAGCGCAGGACACAGGACTGCACCGTCGGCCTGGCCAGGCACGGCTGATGATGTCCCCCACCTGGCCAGGGGCGGCTGACCACGCACCCTCCCCTGACGCGGCGCGGGTGCGTGTCGTCCGTGCGCGTGGGCGCCCGGAGACTACGCGCACCCTGTACGTGGGTGGTGCCGGGGCGTGGTGCAGCACACGCGGTACCGGTCTCCCAACGGCGCCCGGTCGACGGGTCGGGGTGCTGTGGGGGACACGGGTGTCCGCTTCCGTCGCCCGACCGCGCCGTGTGGGCGGGTCGGGGTGCTGTGGGGGACACGGGTGTCCGCTTCCGTCGCCCGACCGCCCGCGCCGTCCGGCCTCGGCGCAACGCGGTTGTGAGCGTCGCCCGACCGCCCGCGCCGTCCGGCCCCGGGACACGGCAGGGCGCCACCACCTCGGTGTCGCCGATGACGCGACGTCGTTGTGGTGGGGCTCCAGCCGGGGGTGCGGCGGCTCAGCGCTGCTCGACCGGCACGTAGGTGCGCTCCCCGGCGCCGGTGTAGAGCTGGCGCGGCCGCACGATCGCCTGCTCCTTGTCGAGCACGTTCTCCTGCCAGTGGGCCAGCCACCCCGGGATCCGACCCATGGCGAACAGCACGGGGAACATCTCCGTCGGGAAGCCCATCGCCTGGTAGATGATGCCGGAGTAGAAGTCGACGTTGGGGTAGAGCTTGCGCTCGACGAAGTACTCGTCCTCCAGGGCGATGCGCTCGAGCTCGACGGCGATGTCGAGGAGCGGGTTCTTGCCCGTGACCTCGAACACCTCGTGGGCCAGGTTCTGGACCACCTTCGCCCGCGGGTCGTAGTTCTTGTACACGCGGTGGCCGAAGCCCATGAGCCGGAACTGGCCGTCCTTGGCGCCCTGGATGGCCTCCGGCACCTTGTCCACCGAGCCGATCCGGTTGAGCATGTTCAGCACGGCCTCGTTCGCGCCACCGTGCCGGGGGCCGTACAGCGCGGCGGTCGCGCCCGCTGCTGCGGAGTAGGGGTCGGCCTGCGAGGAGCTGATGGCCCGCATCGTGGTCGTCGAGCAGTTCTGCTCGTGGTCGGCGTGGACCATCAGCAGCACGTCCATCGCCCGCTCGAGCACCGGGTCCGGCTCGTACTTGAGCTCCGTGGTCTTCCACATCATGTTGAGGAAGTTGCCGGTGAAGGACAGATCGTTGTCAGGGTAGGCGTAGCGCATCCCGATGGAGTGCCGGTACGCGAAGGCTGCGAGCGTCGGGAACTTCGCGATCAGCCGGATGATCTGCATGTAGCGGGCCTCGGACTCGTCCAGGTCCTTGGCCTCGGGATAGAAGGTCGACAGCGCACCGACGGTCGAGACCAGCATCCCCATGGGATGGGCGTCGTGGTGGAAGCCGTCCATGAACTGCTTCAGGTTCTCGTGGATGAAGGTGTGGTGGGTGATGTCGTAGATCCACTGGTCGAGCTCGCCGGCGGTCGGCAGCTCGCCGTTGATCAGCAGGTAGGCGACCTCGAGGAAGCTGGAGTGCTCGACCAGCTGCTCGATCGGGTAGCCGCGGTAGCGCAGGATCCCCCGGTCGCCGTCGACGAGCGTGACCGCGCTGCGGACGTTGGCCGTGTTCTTGAAGGCGGGGTCGTAGCTGAGGAGACCGAAGTCGTCCTCGTCGACCTTGATCCCCCGCAGATCCATCGCTCTGATCGAGCCGTCGGTGATCGGCACCTCGTAGCTGCGACCGGTGCGGTTGTCCGTGATCGTCAGCGTGTCCTGGGATTCACTCATCGTTCAGGGGTCTCCTGGTGACTCGAGGCTCCGGGGCACGCTAGTCGCCCGGCGGGCTGCCGGCCGCACCGTGGCCCGCAGCTCCCACGGCAGCAGTGGCTGTCCGCTGTCACCGGGTCGGGCCGGTCCGCTGTCAACGGGTCGGACTCGTCGCCTGCCATCCGGACGCGTGCGTCGCATCGAGAACCCGCCCGAGCAGGGCGTTCAGGGTCTCCGCCTCGGCATCGTCCAGCAGCGCGGTGAAGTAGCGCTGCACACCTTCGAGGTGGGTCGGCGCCGTGGCGCGCAGCCGCTGCTGCCCGGCCTCGGTGAGTTCCGCGAAGGTCCCCCGGCGGTCATCGGTGCACCGGCTGCGGGTCACCATGCCGGCGCGCTCCATCCGGTCCACCAGGCGGGTCACACCGCTCTTGGACAGCAGGACAGCATCGGCGAGCTCCTGCATGCGTAGGCGGTGCTCAGGCGCCTCCTGGAGCTGTACCAGGACGTCGTACCACGTGAGCGGCAGTCCCTCCGCCTCCTTCAGTTCCCGCGTGAGCACCTCGACGATGCGGGCGTGCGCCTCCAGGAAGGTCCGCCACGCCTCGAGTTGCGCCGGGGCCATGTCCGGCGGAGCGGGAGTCGTGTCGTCGTGGGTGTCGGTACTCGGCATACCGCCAGGATATCCACGGGCGCCTGCGCCATCGCAGGTCGTGCGTGCCGGAACGGACGGTCAGCCACGTGCACCTGCAGCCGGTTGGCAACGCGGGCAGCGGTAGACGTAGCGCGCCTGCTCGCCCAGGCGGGACACCTCGATGGGGGTGCCGCAGCGACGGCATGGCTGCCCACCGCGCCCGTGCACCCACAGAGCGCCGGGCCCCGCCTGGGGTGCGGTGGTGCGTGTCGACCCGTCCACGTTGGCCCTGAGCAACCTGCCTGCGTCACCGAGGAGGTCGCGCAGCTGTGCTGGTGAGATCCGGTGGATGGACGTCGCCGGGTCGAGACCGTGGAGGAACAGCACGTCGCACCGGTAGACGTTGCCGATGCCGCAGGCGATCCGCTGGTCCAGGAGGGCCTCGCCGATGGTGGGAGGCGGGTTCGGGAGGGCCGCGAGGCGTTGGACCGCTTCCTCGACGTCCACCGCCGGGTCGCACAGGTCCGGCCCCAGGGCGCGCAGGCTCGGATGCCGTCGCACCGCGCCGGCATCGAGCAGTTCCACGATCGGCGCAGAGAAGCACACCGCGACGGTGTCCTCGGTCGCCAGCACCGCCCGCGCGGCGCGGGTGGGCTTCGTCCACCGTTGACCGGGGCGGTACAAGTGCCACGAGCCGGTCATCCGCAGGTGGCTGTGCAGCACGCGCTGATCGTCGAGGTGGAGGAGCAGATGCTTGCCACGGGCCTCCACGCGCCGGACGCGGGTTCCCGGCGATGGGTGGGGGCGGGGGAGACGCGGCAGGTCGATGCGGGTCAGCGGCCGGTCACCGAGGGCGTGCCGCAGGGACGCGGCAACGCGGTGGATGGTGTCCCCCTCAGGCATCCTGTGAGGGTACGCCCCGTTGGTGGCGGTCGGCGGTGCGTGTCGGAGGGGCCGCCGTCGGCGGCCCCTCCGACACGCACCGTGCAGGCTGGCGGCTCAGAGGTCGTAGGGACGCAGCGTCCCACGACCGTTCTCCTTGGCGCGCGTGGCGGCGTCGGCGAGCATCGCCGCGATCTTCTCGTTCAGCGCGTCGGGCAGGGTGGAGTCCATGCGCAGGTCGAGGCCCTTGACGGCCTCCTTGACCTTGCTCTGGACGACGAGTGACTCGGCCATGTTGTGTGCTCCTGTGGGGGGTGAGCGAGGCGTTCCTCGCGGACGGTGGACGTCGAGCCCCGGCAACGGCTTCACCGTCCGGTCTGGATCCGATGCCCGCGTGGCGGACACCCGGTGGCTGCGTCAGGCGTACTCTAAAGCGGTTCCAGGCCCGGATGCGAACATCCGCCCCGTACGTCGGGCCGTTCGTAGCGCGGTGGAACGGCTGCTGCTGTCCAGCCACACTGCTCGGCCCAGGCGTCGGTGTTAGGGTCGGGTGGACGTCGATCTCTCACCGCCTGCAGCTACGAGGAAGCTCGATGCTGTCCCTCGCCGCCCGAGATCCGGGACGTGATCGGCCTCGTCCCACCGCCCTGCGCGTCGGTGTGGTTGCGGCGGTGCTCGCGCTCGCGGGAGCGGGCTGCGGTGTGCTCGAGCTCGGTGATGCTGGTCATGACGCGGTCCTGCTGGAGTCCGCAGTACCGACCGACGACGGACGCTGGCACCTCATCGTGGAGCTGCTGCAGACCGACATCGAGGGTCAGGCCGTCGTCGCCGTCGCTGTCGAGGGTGACGACGTGTCCTGCGTGGAGGGCGGCTCGGTGCCGACCGGCGAGCTCGCGCCGCCGATGGAGCTGCGCTTCGAGCAGGGCCGCGAGGGCGTCGAGCGCGGTGCCGATGAGGACGAGCCGCCGGTGGTCTCCGGTGTGGCGCTCGAGGCCGACTGCGACTGACGCCGCATCGGCGACCGTCTCACCGTCCGCCCGGTCGTCGTCCGCGGTAGGTCAGCCCGCGGTACCCGGGTGCGAAGCCCGCGTCCTCAAGGTGGCGCGACCACTCCTTGTCCCCGTGCACCTCCTGGCCATCCACTCGGGTGATCTCCAGTTTGCGGAGCTGGCCCTCGTCGACCAGCGCCGTGAGCATCGGCAGCCACACGCCCGGGTCGGCGGGGTGTCCGAAGGTGACAAGGGCGTGTCCGCCACGTTCCAGGTAGCCGGCGGGCTGGCCGTCGATCAGGACCACGTGGGCGCCGGCGCTCCGTGCGGGCCGGCCCGGGCTCGCCGGCCAGGCCAGCGCGGCACCGTACGGCTGGGCGGGATCCGTTGCGGCCAGGCGGATCACGTTGGGTTCGCGGTCATCCGGTTCAGCCCCACGGCGGTCGCGCAGGCGGTCGATGGCACCGGGCTGGGCGAACTGTGCGGCACCGAGCCCCGCGACGAGGTAACCGCGGCGCACGGTGCCCGCTTCCTCTGCAGCCTTGAGCACGGGGTAGACGGCGCTGAACCCACCGGGAACGGCCTCGATGCGCATCGCTTCACGGGTCAGCACACCGTGGCGTTCGAGCAGTTGCTGGGCGAGTGCGGTGCGGCGTGTGGTCGCAGCTGCCCGCGCGCTGGTGCGGTCGCGGTCGTCGTGGCCATCGGCCGGCACTGTGCTGCTCCCGCGCAGCAACGACCACCGCCCCTGCGCCGCAGGTGGTCCCAGACGGCTGAGGCGGCCCGGACGCGGTCGGGACCGACCCCCGCCCGCGGCGCCGCGACCTCCGCGGCTGCGCAGCCCCCGCACGGGGGCGTAGGTGTCGTTGGTCACCTCGCCGGCCCACACCAGGTCCCACAGGGCGTCCAGCACGAGGTCCTGATCGGCGACGCCGGCTGCGCTGAACAGCTCCGGCCAGAAGGAGGCGCCGCGCGCCGCCAGCTCCTCCCGTAGCCGCGTGTGGACCTCGTCGTCGGGGGCATCGCCCACCGGCTGTGGGGCCAGCACCTCCAGCTGATCACGGAAGCACAGGGCCACCCGGCCGTCGTTGCGTCCCAGCGGCTCGACGCC
>PXDB01000055.1 GCA_003565155.1 Nitriliruptoraceae bacterium
GCGGCCGGCACGGCAGGTTCGGAGCTCACCAGCTGTCCTTCCCTCGATCGGCCGTCCTCCGTGATGGGGGAGGCGCTCGACGGGCAGGTGCGCGCGGGTGACCAGCGGCCATCGCTCGCCCGGAACGTGGGCTCGCCGAGCGGTGACGGGTGCCAACCGGTCGTTGTTCAGCGCATCGCGACCTGGCCAGATCCGCCTCCGTCACCACGCCACGCCGAGGTGACGCGCCCGAGGGTCCTGGTGCGAGCGTGCTGCGGCGCGGCTAGATGCCGCGGCACAGCGGCAGGGCGGCCGCGATGAATGCCTGAGCTTGTTGGCCGACCAGCCGGCGGGTCTCGCAGGACGCTTGGATGGCGGCCTGTTCGATCTCGGCGACCGCTGCGTCGAGCTCGTCGGTTGTAGTGGCGGAGATGGCGAGCAGGCCGGTGTAGCGCAGCACGCCGTGACCGGCGGTCAGTTCGGCCTCCTGTTGCAGCACGTCGCGGTACTCGGCGGTCTGTTGGGCGTCTTCGATCTGGCCGATCTTGGCCCGCTGGGCTGTGTCGGAGATGTATTCGGTCTTCTTGCGACGGATGTCGCGTGCCGCGACATCGGCGCGTACGGGGTCGCAGAGGAGGCTGAACGTCCGCCGGACCCCTGACGAGAGCAGGACCGGGGCGAGAAAGCCTGGGTAGACCTGCGAGCGGGGCCACTCGCAGATCCACAGCACCGCGTGGTAGCCGGAGTCCGACCGCAGCTGGTACCACGTTTCGGTGACCGCCACCGGCCCCGCGGTCGCAAGCTCCGCCCCGGTGGCGGCACGTTCGAGCGTTGTCGCCACTTGCGGGTCGTACGCGCCGCGCAGCATCACCGCCAGCTCGCCTGGGCCCAGCCAGGTCACCGGCGCGAGATCGGCGGCCTGCAACGCGGTGGTGAGGCTGTGCATCTGTTGGCGCAGTACCGCCGCTGCGCCGCGCAGTCCGCCCCCGGCGGTGCGGATCGTCCGGCCGGCGGCCTTCATGTCCAGGGCGAGCGAGATTGTGGTGACGTGACGTTCGGCAGCCGGGCCGGCACGGGCGATCAGCTCGGCGTAGGTGCGGGCCACCCACGAGCCGTCGTCGGTGCCGTGCTCGGCCCACCAGCGTGCCAGCCCGGAGCCGCTGTCGGGCAGGGTGCGCTCAAGGACCTGGAGGCGGGCGATCCGCGGCGAGCGGCAGGCACCTGCCAGCAGGCGCCCCCAGCCATCGACACGACGTTGCTGCTCGGACGCATCGAGCAGCACGAACGAACGGTGGGTGATCTCGGCGATGGCGATCAGCCGCTGAAGGTGCGGATCATGCACCATCACCGTCCCGGTCTCCGGATCGAGGTACTGGCGCATCGCTGCGGCGTCGCCGGGCAGCGCGAGCGTGCCGGCCGGCCGCGGCGCGACGATCCGGCGCCGGTAGACGGTCTGGCGCATGACGATCCGCCAGCCCCAATGCACCGTCACCGGGATCCACTCGACGGCCTTGCGGCCGTTGATCGGCAGCCAGCACAACGCCAACGCGGCCGTCCAGATCGGCGAGGTCCACCACACGACCCGGCCGCCGA
Organism: Nitriliruptoraceae bacterium; assembly: GCA_003565155.1. GTDB lineage: Bacteria > Actinomycetota > Nitriliruptoria > Nitriliruptorales > Nitriliruptoraceae > T1Sed10-7. Next base: position 1,573 of record PXDB01000055.1, read on the forward strand.
GGTAGAGGCTGGTCACGAACACCACGACCGCGACCGACAGCGCCGACACCTGGCCCACCGACAGGCCCAGCAGCAGCCCGCGGCGAACGAGCCGGGAGAACGTCACCGCCGACACCTCGAACCCGGCGTCGCCCTGTTCGCTGGTCACGATCCGGGCTTGCGGCCGCTGCGGTCACGCACGGCCGTCCTCGGGTGTGGACCGACCGGCGGAGCCGCCGGTGACGCCGCCGACTCGGTGGCCACGGGGAGCTGTGTCGCCGACGGGCTCGGCACGGGCCGTGGCGAGCTGGACGGCCGTGCAGATGGAGTCTGGGCCGTCGACCTCGGGGACGGCTCACCGGCGTGCTGGCTGGCCTCCGCATGTTCCTCTGCGGCAGCGGCCACGTTGCCGCCGACCTTCGGACCTGCGCTCGCCGCGCTCGCTGCCACCCCGGCCGCGGCACCGGTCCCTGCGCCCGCCGCAGCCCCGGCTCCGGTCGCGCCACCCGAAGCACCCGTCCCGCCAGCGCCCCTTGCGTCGGCCGTACCCCCCGGTGTGTTCGGCCCGCCTGCCGTCTTCGTTTGACCAGCCTGGCCGACACCACCGTTGGGTGACCCATCACCGCTGCCGCTGCTGCTGCCGCCTCCGGTGGTGCCGCCGCCGTCGAGAACCTTTGTGACACCGTGGGTCTTCGGGGCGCTCGAGACGGGCACCGGCCGGTTCAGCGCGCTCTTAGCTTCCTGCTCGGCCGACATCGAGTGGTACATGTCGAACCCGGCGAACGAGATGAACTTGTAGGCCATGTAGGGCGCGAAACCGGCGATGAACATCAACACGATCCCAGCGATCGGGTCCGCGATCGAGGCGAGGTCGAAGTCGATCGGGGCGGACACCTGCGCGGATGCCACGAGGAACACCACGACGATCACGAGCTTGGAGACGATCAGGGCGAGCACGAACGATGCCCACTTGCCGACCCAACCGCGGGTGGCCTCCCATGACGCGCCGGCCAGCGCGATCGGGGCCATCACGATCGCGACCAGCAGCAGGGCCTTGCGAATCAGCAGGGTGAACCACACCAGCGCCGCGCCGGAGATCGCCAGCCCGCCCAAGAAGATGGTCACGATCGCGCCGGCACCGGGGGCCGCGATGCTGATGCCGGTCAGCCCAGCCGCGAGCGCGGCGATGCGCCCACCCATCTGTTCCATCGTCGTGCCGGTGGCGTGCACGATCCCCACCGTGAGCTGGTCGGTCACCTCGAGCAGGGTCGCGGTCAGGGTGATGATGAGGAACGAGCCGAGCACCGACTTGGCGAGCCCGAGCGCGGCCTTGGACAGCGCGGCCGGGTCACGGCGGACCAGTCCGGTGATCAGCTGCAGGCAGAAGAAGATCAGCATGACGAAAACCGCAACGCCGAACAGGATGTTGTAGACCGCCACATAGCCGGTGCTGGTCACATCCACCCGGGTGGTCGAGTCGAAGATCGCCCACACCCCTTCGAACATCCACGCCGCCGCACCCCCGATCGCTGCGGCGAGCCAGTCGAACGGTGCGGCGACCAGCGTTGCGGCTGCTTCGCCGGCCGTGTCGCACACCGTCGAGATGACCGGTACCTCGCAGACACCCATCGCACGGCCCCCTCATGGTGTTGACGTCGAGCGGCAGAGACGTCAGATGCCTTGGCCGACGTTCCAGAAGAAGTTGGTCAACGTCACCGACGCGCCCGTGATGACCGCCGCGGCACACGCGACGAGCACGCCGGTCTTGCCGCGGCCGGCCAGGTGGGGGTTCGAGGAGTTCGACCCGAAGCCCCACACCACCGCCGAAATGATCAGCGCGAGGACCGAGAGCACCAGGCCGATGGTCATCACCGCACCGACGATCGTTCGCAAGCTGGCGATGCCCGGTAGCCCCGAGTCGTTGGGCGTGATGCTCACCTGGCCGACCACGACCTGCGAGACGCTCAACACATCGAGGACGGCGGACGGATCGAACAGCATGACGGCTCCTTGAGCTCACGACATCCCGCCGGATCGCACGCGGGTCCATCACACAGGTGGCCCACGAGCACCAGCTTTCAGATGGGCCGGGCCCCGCGGCGGGCCTGAAGCCGCGGACGGAGAGCCCGTGGCACGGCCACCGCAAAGTCTGGTCAGCATCTGGCGGGCAGGCTTCGGCACGGGGGCGTGCGCATCAGCGGTGACGCAGCGCTCCGGGGCCTGTCAGAGGCCGCGGTGTGACTGGCTGCGTGCTGGCAGACGGGCATCCGCCGCGTCGAGCTGGAAGCTCGAGGCCACCGCGGACTCGTTGGACAGCGCACCGCGGCGGGCCAGCGACACCCACCGCTCGTGTCCGACCACGATGTGGTCGAGGATCTCGACCCCGACCAGCTCCCCGACGCGTGCGAGCCGGCGGGTGACCTTCTGATCATCGGTGGAGGGCTCGGCATCGCCCGACGGGTGGTTGTGGGCGATCACCAGCGCGGCAGCACCGTGCATCAGCGCGTCGCGGAACACTTCACGTGGCGACATGAACGTGTGATCGACCGACCCGACCGACACGGTCGTGGTCGCAATCAGCCGATGCTTGGTGTCCAAGTTCAGCGTGAGGCAATGCTCCCGATCCAACCCATCCAGCAGCGGCGTCAGGATGCCAGCGGCCGTCTCCGGGCTGGTGATCTCCGGGCGTGTCTCGGGCGCACCCGGCCGATACAACCGTACGCCCTCACCCGCGCAATGGGGACACGCCGGGGGCGGGTCCGTGTCCGGTTCGACGGTGTCGGGCGTCTGGCCAACCACGACGGCTCCTTCGTTCTGGCGACGGCCGGTTGCCGATCTGACGTTCAGCGCAGCGGTGGCCGGCGACACCCCGGTGCGGTCACAGGCTGCTCCCGGTGCGCAGCAGGAAGTTCATCCAGGCCACCCCGCCCCCGGCGAGCGCCGCCGCGCCCATCGCGGCCAACAGCCCGCCCCGTGCCCGCACCACAGTCTGGTAGTTGCCCGACGCCGAGGCGATGGCCCACCCGATGGCGCACACCACCAGCATCGCCACCGACACGACCAGCACCACCGTCAGCAGCGCCCCGACGATCTCGGCCAGCGGGCCCGATGCGCCCACCCCACCGAAGTCCGGACCTACCCGGGCGGCGAGCGCGAACGATCCGGGCATCGAGATCACCTCGCTCATCACGCGACCGCTACCCAACCCAGGTACACGCAGCCGCCCAGACGTGACGAACAACGCGTACGACAACTCCCGTCGTGGCCCACTTCGGCCTCAGGCCGGTGCAGGGCGCGGGCCAGGGCGTCCTCGGCGCGGCGGTCAGCTCGCGTGCACCCGGATCGGAGGCGGAAAGCTGGCGACGGTCTCGGCGATCTGGCGGCTGCGCCGGTGGTCGTCGCCGATCGGACACCACACCGTTGGAAACCTGGGTGGGCCCTGGAGCCAGAACCGGCCGTGAAGTGTGCGTGTCGCCCGGAGGACGGGCTCACACGGCGGCGCCCTCATCGAATGCGCGAGCCGCGGCCAAGACCTGCTCAGCCCGCCTGTGCGCGACATACATCAGATGCAACTTCGGACCTTATGCCGGTTAGAAGTGCCATGTTCGAACACTGCGAATACTGCGGCGGTGCCTCTTCGAAGGTCTGTGTGTCTGTGTCAGTCGCCGAGGGCAGCTGAGACGAAGACGAAGAGCA
>PXDB01000068.1 GCA_003565155.1 Nitriliruptoraceae bacterium
AGCGTGAAGGCGTGGGCCCTGATGGTCTTCTTCGGCATCCAGAGCATGGAGGCCTACGTCGCGATGGGCTGGCTCCCGTCGATCTTCCAGGACGCGGGCATCAGCCCGACGCGGGCCGGTCTGTTGACCGCGTTGACGATGGTCCTCGGCGTGCCGGTCGCTCTGCTCGTGCCGCCACTGGCCGCGCGCCGACCCGACCAGCGTGGCTGGGTGGTCACGTTGGTCGCCGCGTCCGTGCTCGGCTACCTGGGTCTGTGGTTGGCCGCCGACCGCGCGCCGCTGCTCTGGTCGATACTCCTCGGGGTGGGCCTCGGGGCGTTCCCCCTGGCGCTGCTGCTGATCGGGCTCCGTGCCCGGAGCCCACAGACCACCTCGGAGCTGTCATCCCTGGTCCAGGGCTGGGGCTACCTGCTGGCGGCGATGGGGCCGCTCGCGATCGGCGTGCTGCACGAGGTCACCGGTGGTTGGGAGGTGCCGCTGGTGGCGCTGCTCGTGCTGTTGCTGCCGAAGCTCATCGCGGGACTGATCGCGGGCGCGCCGGGTGTCGTCGACGGTGATCCGTCCGACACCCACATGGCGTAGTTCCCCGCGTTGCGCTCGCGGGGACTACAGCAGGTCGCGGCCCGCCGCCCAGGCCGTCAGTTCGTGCCGGTTGGACAGCTGGAGTTTGCGCAGGACCGCGGACACGTGGGTCTCGACGGTCTTGATCGAGATGTGGAGGCGCCCGGCGATCTCGCGGTAGGTGTCGCCCCGTGCGATGTGGCGTAGGACCTCCTCCTCCCGGGTCGTCAGCTGGTCGAGGTCGGGGTCGTCATCGGAGACCCCCGCCGGCAGGTTGCCGGCGAACGCATCCAGGACGAACCCCGCCAGTCGCGGGCTGAACACCGCATCACCCTGGTGGATGCGGCTGATCGCCGCGACCAGGTCGTCCGGCGCGATCGTCTTGGTGACGTACCCGCGGGCACCGGCCCGGATGGCCTGGATCACGTCCTCGGGAGCGTCGGAGACGGACAACGCGAGGAAGCGGGTGTCAGGGTGCGTCTCGTGGACCGCCTCGATGACCGCCTGCCCACCCCCGCCCGGCATGTGCACGTCCAGGAGCACGACATCGGGCCTGCTGGTCCGGATCCCCTGGATGGCCGTGTCGACGTCGCCCGCATCCCCGACGATGGTGACCTTGTCACCGAGTTCGGCCTGGACCCCGGCGCGGAACAGCCGGTGGTCAGACCGTCACCGATCTCCGGTGGATCGCGCCCGGACTGCTGGTCGCGACCGGTGCCCTGTTGCTGGTGCTCTCCGCCCGTCGAACCGGTCCCGAGCGCAACGCCAGCTCTGACGGCGGTGACGGTGCTGACGCCGGTGACGATGCCGCGGTGGAAGGCGACGCACCGGAGCGGTAGGGTTCGGCCACGGTGGCCGTCTCCACGCCACCGGAGCGCTCGCGCACTCCGCCGGAATCGCACGCGAAGGACGACGAGTGCCAGCGACCATCATCGTCGGTGCCCAATGGGGCGACGAAGGCAAAGGCAAGGCGACCGACCTGCTGGCGGACACGACCGATCTGGTCGTGCGCTACCAGGGCGGCAACAACGCCGGCCACACCGTCATCGTCGGGGATCAGGTCTTCAAGCTCCACCTGATCCCCTCCGGGATCCTCTATGACCATGTCACGCCCGTGATCGCCGATGGCGTGGTGATCGACCCGAAGGTGATGCTCGACGAACTCGACGGGCTCGAACCGCGCGGACTGCGACCCTTCGAACGGGTCAAGGTGTCCGGCAACGCGCACCTGATCATGCCCTACCACCGTGAGCTCGATCTGCTGACCGAGCGACGGCTCGGCAAGGCCAACCTCGGCACGACCAAGCGCGGGATCGGTCCGGCGTACGCGGACAAGGCGTCGCGGGTGGGCTTAAGGTTCCAGGACCTGTTCGACGAGAAGATCTTCCGGCAGAAGCTCGAAGCGGTGCTGGTCCACAAGAACGAACAGCTCGCCAAGATCTACAACCGGTTGCCGATGGACCTCGAGGAGATCGCTCGCGAGTACCTCGGCTACGCCGAGCGCCTGCGGCCGTTGCTGAGCGACACCACGGAGCTGATCCATACCTCGCTGGAGGCGGGCAAGCACATCATCCTCGAAGGGGCCCAGGGCACCCTGCTGGACCTCGATCACGGGACCTACCCGTTCGTGACGTCCTCGAACCCGGTTGCCGGCGGTGCGCTCACCGGCGCCGGGCTCGGTCCCAAGCACGTGGATCGTGTCATCGGCATCACCAAGGCCTACGTCACCCGGGTCGGCACCGGCCCCTTCCCGACGGAACTGTTCGACGACGTCGGCGAGCGGATGACCGACATCGGTGGCGAGTACGGAACCACGACCGGGCGGCGCCGTCGTGTCGGGTGGTTCGACGCGGTGCTGGCCCGCTACGCGGACCGTGTCAACGGGTTCACCGACATCTTCCTGACCAAGCTGGACGTCCTGAGCAACTTCGACACGGTCAGGATCGCGACGGCCTATCGCTACCAGGGCAAGGAGTACCGAACCTTCCCGCCGCACCAGTCGATCTTCCACCACGCGGAGCCGGTCTACGAGGACTTCCCCGGGTGGGGAGCCGACATCACCGGCGTGAAGCGCTACGAGGATCTGCCGCAGGAAGCCCGGACCTACATCGATGCCATCGAGGACTACTCGGGCACACCGGTGACGTGGGTGTCGATCGGTCCGAAGCGGACGCAGACCCTCGTGCGCCGGGACGTGCCGCTGGTGCCGCCCACCGCCTGACGTTCGCGCCAGGATCGCGGTGGCTCCAGGGGTCTCCGGCTGTCGCCTGCTGGTCGGACGGGGAAGCCCTCTACGCTGCGCCACATCCGGTCGGATGCGACGATGCGGGGAACGAGGCGGAGGTCAAGGTGGGTCACAAGGTGCTCGTCATCGGCGGCGGCGGTCGTGAGCATGCGCTCGCGTGGCGGCTGGCCGGCTCGCCGTCGGTAGCCGAGGTCGCGACCGCGCCCGGGAACCCCGGGACCGCCGAGCTCGGTCCCACCCTGCCGGTTGACGTCGCTGATCCGGTGGCCATCGCGGACCTGGCCGAACGCCAGCGGTGCGACCTGGTCGTCATCGGCCCGGAGGCGCCGTTGGTGGCCGGCGCCGTCGACGAACTGTCGCGCCGTTCCATCCCGGCGTTCGGTCCCACCGCTTCCGGTGCCCACATCGAGGGGTCCAAGGCGTTCGCCAAGGAGGTCATGGTCGCCGCCGGTGCGCCGACGGGTGGCTACCTCGCCACGGCGGACCGGGACGCGGCGTTCGCGGCACTCGAGAGCTTCGCAGCGCCCTACGTCGTCAAGGCTGACGGCCTGGCCGCAGGCAAGGGCGTGCGCATCTGCGCCGATCTCACGGAGGCACGCGACGCCGTCGACGACGCCCTGGTCCGGCAGGCCTTCGGGGACGCCGGTGCGATGGTCGTCATCGAGGAGTTCCTCCACGGACCCGAGCGCAGCGTCTTCGGCGTCTGCGACGGCACGAACGTGGCGTTGTTGGCGCCCGCCCAGGACTACAAGCGGGCGCTCGATGGGGATGGCGGGCTCAACACCGGCGGCATGGGTGCCTACACGCCCGTCCCCGGCTTCGGGCTGGCCGATGTCGGCCACCTCGAGGAGCTGATCTTCCGACCGGTCCTCCGCGAGCTGGCTGACCGCGGGACGCCCTATCGCGGCCTGCTGTACGCCGGGCTGGTGGAGACCGACGCTGGACCCAAGCTGTTGGAGTTCAACGCCCGGTTCGGTGACCCGGAGACGCAGGCGATACTGCCACGACTCGCCAGCGACCTCGGTGAGCTCCTGTGGGCGTCGGCCACCGGATCGGTCGACAACGTCGAGGTGTCCTGGCACGACCGGGCGGTCGTGACGGTCGTGCTGGCCAGCGGCGGCTACCCGGGTTCCTACCCGACCGGTGTGCCCATCGCCGGTGTGGCCGCTGCGGACGCGGTCGACGGGGTGACCGTGTTCCACGCCGGGACGGCGACAGACGACCAGGGCCGCCTGGTCACCGCGGGTGGGCGGGTCCTTGGGGTCACAGCCGCCGGCACCAACGTCGAGGCAGCACGGTCAACCGCCTACGACGCCGCTGACCGGATCAGCTTCGATGGCCTCCACCGTCGCAGCGACATCGCCGCCGGCCTCTGATCTGGGTGGCACGCAGCGCCGCGAACCCTGTCCCGTGGCCAACTCGACCGGGGTCAGAGGTCCTCGGCCAGGATGGCGGCGACGGTTCCGCCCAGTTCCGTACAGGCATCGAGGTCGGCCCGCTCCGGTGCGCCCATCACCGTGACGGGTGAGGCAGCAGCCCGCCAACCGAGCGCACCCGCGATCTGCTCGACGGCCTTCACCGCTCCGCCGGTGTCCTGGTTCCCGTGGACGAACAGCCCGAACGGCCGACCCTGGGTGGCGTCCAGGCACGGGTAGTAGATGCGGTCGAAGAGGTGCTTGAGCGCACCGGACATGTACCCGATGTTCGCCGGGGTACCCAGGAGGTAGCCGTCGGCCTCCAACACCTCGACCTCGCTGCAGATCAGGGCCGGACGCACGATCACCTCGACGCCTTCGATGGCGTCGTGGCGTGCGCCGTTGAGCACCGCCTCCAGCATCTCCTGGGTGGCGGGCGACGGGGTGTGGTGGGCGACGAGCAACCTCGGCATGGGGGCGAGACTGGCGTGCTCGCGCCACGACCGCAACCCGGGATCTCGGTTCGGGACCCGACGGCTGTCGTGGGGCTGGCCCCCCTCGGGCCGAGGCGTGATGGTTGGTGAGAGGTGCAGAACTGCACCTTTCACCAACCATCCCACCCGTCGGGCCTTACGGAGCTTCGGTCAGGCGGGACCATCGGGGTCAGGCGGCGGTGGTGGGGCAGAGGAAGGGCCCAGCGGTGAGGAAGGGCCCAGCGGTGAGGAAGGGCCCAGCGGTGAGGAAGGGCCCGGCGGTGCGGCGGCGGTCGGGCCGGCCAGGCCGACCCAGCGATGGGTGCCGTCGGCCGTGCGCTCGCGCTTCCAGATCGGTGTGCGGTCCTTGACCCGCTCCAGCGCGTCCTGGCAGGCGGCGAACGCCGGGGCCCGGTGCGCGGCCGCGCAGACGATCAGGATCGTGTGATCACCGACGTCCAGTTCACCGACCGCGTGCAGCAGTGCGATCCCCCGGACCTCGGGGTGCTCGGCGGCGATCTCCGTG
>PXDB01000008.1 GCA_003565155.1 Nitriliruptoraceae bacterium
CAATCGGCGCGCGGCAGGTGGGTCAGCCCCCCGGACAACCACAGGCCGCCGAAGGACCGGGCACGCAGCGGCGGGTCGTGCAGGGGCGCCTGGACCAGGGGGTGGCGGGGCAGCAGCATCCGCGCCTCCCGCAGCGCCCCGAGGGACAGATCGAGACCGACCGGGTGGACGCCGGCGTCGCGCAGCAGACGAAGGTCGTTCGCCGGGCCGCACCCGGCGTCCAGGACGAGGTCGCCCCGGGTCGCCAGCGCGGCGAACCGTCGGACGTCGGCGACGGGGCGGCGCAGGCGCAGGGACTCCTGGTAGGCCCGTGCGTGCGCGTCGTAGGCGGCGACGCTGGTCAGGGTCCGCTCGTCGAGTTCCACGGACACCTCCAACCACGGCCGCATCGCCAGGAGCCGGTCGGCCGCACCCTGCGCCGATGGCGACACCGGCGATGCTAGTGAGCACACCCAGCCCGGGGGCACCCAGGACGCCACCCCGGCCGGGTTGCCCACCGCCCGCTGCACCGGCACGCCCCGATCAGCGCGCCTCAGGGCCCTGGAGTTCGCGGTGGCGGTTACCGTCTGCCGGTGGCCGCTGCGCACCGCCTGCTGGCCCCATCGAGCATGACGACCGCACCGAGGTGGCCCGATCGACCCGCGCGAGGTGTTGGAGCTGTTGGCGCGGACCGCCTCGGGCGTGCCGGCCGACGGGCCGGCGGACCGCACAGGGCTGCTCGTCGACCTCGACGAGGCCGACGAAGGGGGGCTGGTCCACCTCGAGCGGCTCCCGGCACGGCGTGCCCGGACCGCGGAGGTGCCGCACGATCTGCCCGGGGAGCTGGTGACCCGTCTGGAGGCGCTCGGGATCACGCAGCTGTGGTCACACCAGGCCGAGGCGCTGCACCGGACCCGCGACGGCGAGCACCTGGTGCTGGCGACGGGCACCGCGTCGGGCAAGAGCCTCGCCTACCAGCTCCCCGCCCTGGAGCTGCTGGCCGCGGATCCGCGGTCGGTGGTCCTGCAGCTGTCGCCGACCAAGGCGCTGGCCCACGATCAGCTCCGGGCGCTCCGCCAGCTGCGGCTGCCGTGGCTCCGCGCGGCGGTGCTCGACGGTGACACCCCGCAGGCCGAGCGGGAGGCCGTGCGCCGCAGCGCCAACTGGATCGTGACCAACCCGGACCTGCTGCACGCCTCGCTGCTGGGCTCGCACCAACGGTGGGCCGACCTGCTGCACCGGTGTGCGGTCGTGATCGTGGACGAGGCGCACGTGGCCCGTGGCGTGTTCGGCAGCCACGTCGCCCTGGTCCTGCGCCGGCTGCGACGGCTCCTGGAGCGCTACGGCGCCGATCCGCGCTTCCTGTTGGCCTCGGCGACGATCGGCAACCCGGCGGCACACGCCTCGGCGCTCACCGGGCTACCCGTGACGCCGGTCATCGGCGACGGCTCACCCCACGGGCCCCTGCACCTCGGGCTGTGGCTCCCGCCCCTGGAGGAGGCCGGGGAGCGGCGGCGCTCCAGCCTGCGGGAGGCCGCGCACCTGCTCGCCGCCTTCGTGGCCGCCGGGGTCCAGACGCTGTCCTTCACCCGCAGCCGGAAGGCCGCCGAGGTGGTCGCGCTCGTCGCGCGCGAACGGCTGACCGACCGACGTGACGGCACCGGCCGACCCCTGGCGGACGGGGTCGCCGCCTACCGGGCCGGCTACCTGGCCGAGGAGCGCCGTGCCCTCGAGCAGGGGCTGAGGGACGGCCGCCTGCGCGGCGTGGCCGCCACCGAGGCCCTGGAGCTCGGCATCGACGTGACCGGTCTGGACGCCGTGGTGCTGGTGGGCTGGCCCGGGACCACCGCCGGCTTCTGGCAGCGCGTCGGCCGGGCGGGGCGGCGGGGCGAGGCGGCGGCCGCGGTGCTGGTCGCCGAGGAGGACCCCCTGGACCACTACCTGGTCACCCACCCTCGGCAGCTCCTGACCCGCGATCCCGAGGACGCCATCGTCGACCCGACCAACCCGGTCCTGCTGGCGCCGCACCTCCGGTGCGCCTGCCAGGAGGTGCCCCTGGACGCGGAGGAGGCGGCAACCTGGTTCGGCGAGGCGGCGCCGGGACTGCTGGAGGCCGACGTCACGGCCGGGCGGTTACGGCGGCGGGCGGGGCGCCACTTCTGGACCTCGCGGCACCGGGCCGCCGCCGAGGTGGGTCTGCGCAGCACCGGCGGGACCCCCGTGCGGATCGTCGACGCCGGCACGGGGCAGGTGATCGGCGATGTGGACGAGGTACGTGCCCACCGCCAGGTCCACACCGGGGCGATCCATCTCCATCAGGGACGCGTGCTCGAGGTCGTAGCGCTCGACCTCGACGCCCACCTCGCGCTGGTGGACGACGCCGGGAGCACCGGGCTCACCACCCGTCCGCGCACCGACACCGACCTGCGGGTCATCGAGGTGGAGGAGCAGGCCGCCTGGCAGGAGGCCACGATCGCCCACGGTCGGGTGGAGGTCACCACGCAGGTCACGGGCTACGAGGTGCTGCGGGTCGGTACCGGGGAGGTCCTCGAGCGCCGGGAGCTGGATCTGCCCCCGACGCAGCTGCGGACCCGCGCGGTGTGGTGGAGCATCCCGGAGGCGCTCCTCGACGCGGCGGGGCTGCCGCCCCGCCGCGTACCGGGGTCGCTGCACGCTGCCGAGCACGCCGCCATCGGGATGCTGCCGCTGCTGGCGCTGTGCGACCGGTGGGATCTCGGCGGCCTGTCCACCGCGCTGCACCCCGACACCGGGCGACCGACGGTGTTCATCTACGACGGGATCCCCGGTGGCGCCGGGCTTGCGGCCCGTGCCTACCAGCGCTGCCCGGAGCACCTGCGCACCACCCGGGCGACGGTCGCCACCTGCCGCTGTACCGCCGGGTGCCCCTCGTGTGTGCAGAGCCCCAAGTGCGGCAACGGCAACGACCCCCTCGACAAGGTCGGCGCCGTCGCCGTGCTGGAGCTGCTGCTGGCACGAGCGCCACGGGGCTCACGGGGGTGACACGAGGGTGGCTGCGGCGTCGGCAGCGACCCGGGCGGCCCCCAGGGTGGGAAGGACCAGGCCGGGGACCGGGACGCTGACCCGGACCGCGGCACGTGCCGTGCCGGGCGTGCAGACGCAACCCTCGAGCTGCCCGCCAGCAGCGACGGTCACGCGGTCGGCTTCCCGGATCGGGGACACCGCACGGGCACCCTCCACCTCGGCGGACACCGCGGCCAGGGCGGCGGCGTCGGCCAGCGCCTGGGCCCGGGCCGCGGCGATCAGGTACGCACCCAGGTCGATCAGAGCGATCGCAGCCAGGGTCCCGACCCACAGCAGCATCGGCAGGACCACGGTGGCGATGCCCTCCTCCCGGCCGTGACGGCCGGCGCGCCGGATGCGCCGGATGCGCCGGATGCGCCGGATGCGGCGGGAGCTGCTCATGGTGCCCCCGGCCCGAGCACGGGCGAACCGTCGTTGCGACCGACCGCAGGCTCGACCCGTGCCACGGCACGGGCGCTGAGGGCGTGGCGGACCGGACCGATGGTGCGTGCGGCCCGGACCTCGACGCGGGCCAGGTCGCCGTCGCGCCGGGCGACCGGCTGGACGGAGACGGTCATCTCCAGCTCCGGCGCCGCCGCCCGGGCCGCGGTCAGCACCGGCTCGGCGCCGGTGGTCGTCGCCGCGGTCCTGGCACCGGCGCGTGCGGCCTCGTGCAGCAGCAGCACGTCCCGGACCAGCCCGACAGCCATGAGCAGGCCGACGACCAGCAGCGCGAGCGCCGGGAGCACCCAGACCGCTTCCAGGCTGAGCACCCCGGCCTCGTCCGCCCGGCTGCGCGGGTGGTGGCGGCTGCCGGTGGGAGGCGGCGGGGTGGGGCGCGCCGCAGCGCACCCCACCCGATGCGTCGGGCCGCTCACGCGCCCACGAGGCTGCGCGCGTGGCGCAGCAGGGCGTTGAACAGTGTGACCAGCGCGCCGCCGGAGGCCCACTGGATGACCACGCCGGCCACGGTGGCCGCGACCACCGCCAGCAGACCGTACTCGGTGACCAGGGAACCCTCCTCTTCGGCGAGAGGGCCTGGGACCGGTGCCGGCCCATCGGACGTCGGCCGGCAGACCGGTTCAGGCTGACCAGCGGGGTGGACCATCATGGCGCGACGGCGCCCGGTGGTGGTGTCGGGGTGGTGCTGCATCGTTGCTCCTTGGTGATCAGGTGCCCACGACCAGCAGGCCGGTGTGCACGATCGGCGCACCGATCAACAGCACGGTCGCTGGCAGCAGGCACAGGGCGGTGGGGAAGGTCAGTTGCGCGGGAAGCCGTTCAGCGGCCGCCAGGGTCCGCGCCAGGTCGTCGGCCCGGAAGCGCCGGGCGAGGTCGCGGACGCTGTCCGCGACCGGAGCGCCGGAGCGCTCCGCTGCGGACAGGAGCGCGGCGAGGCGCAGGAGGGGGTCGGCGTGCCGACCGGTGGTGTGCGGTGCGGCGGCGCGCGGTGCGGCGGTGGCAGCGGCGACACCGGCGCCCCCCGGCTCCCCCAGCAGGTCCGGACCCTCCATCCCGAGCTCCAGGCCGAAGGCCAGCCGCCGGAGGCGCAACGCGTGGTCGGGCAGCAGGTCCGCGACCAGCCGGAGGGCCTCCGGGCCGCTCACCCCGGCGGTCAGCGCGGTCGCGACCAGGTCGGCGACCTCGTCGACACCATCCGGCGGGGTGGTGTCACGGCGGTGCCGTCCGACGAGGTGCGCCACGAGCAGCCCCGCAGGCAGGGCGGCGATCGCACCGAAGGACCGGTAGCTGACCACGGCCGCGACCACGCCCGCCCCGAGGGCGAGCGGGTCGTGGCGCCGGCGCGTCGGCCGCCGCCCGACCCTGCGCACCAGTGCCGCGACCAGGACCGCACCGAGCAGCAGCAGGGAGAGGCCGACCATCAGGACGAGCACGCCCACGCCGCTGGTGTAGAAGCCGAGGAGGTCGGCGCCCACCAGCCGGGCCAGGCCCGGTACCAGGACCAGGGGCGCCACCAGGAGGCCACCCGCCACCACCCGGGTCTGGGCGCTGGCCACGGTCACCGCCCGTTCGGCGCGCCGCTGGTCCTCCAGCGCGGCCCGGGCCGCCTCCACGGTGGGGAGCAGGGGTGCGCCGATGCGCTCCGCGAGGTCGACGGCGCGGCGGCACCGCGCTGGCAGCTGTGCCGGGTCGGGGTGGCCGCCGCCTGCGGTGACGGCCAGCAACAGCCGGTCGAGTGCCGCTTCGGGATCGGCCGGGGTGGCCTGCTCCGGGTCCGCGCCGCGCCTCCGTGTCAGCGGCATGACCACACCTCCTCCACCTCGGCGCCGTCACGACCGGTGTGGAGCGACACGACGCCGCTCACGTGACGGCGGCCGGCTGGGTCACGGTCGAGCGCGACCACCAGATCGAGGGCGGTGGCGACCTGGGCCCGGGCCGCGGACAGGGGCACACCCGCCAGCAGCGCCATGCCCTCGAGCCGCACGATGGCCTCGCGGGCCCCGTTCGCGTGGATCGTCGTCATCGACCCGTCATGGCCGGTGTTCATCGCCTGCAGCAGGTCGGCCACCTCCGGCCCACGGACCTCCCCGACGACGAGGCGGTCCGGGCGCATGCGCAGGGCGTTGCGCACCAGGTCGGCCACGGCGACGGCACCGACACCGTCCGGCGAGGCCGCCCGGGTGCGCAGGTGGACGCTGTGGGCCGCGGGGCACCGCAGTTCCGGGGCGTCCTCGATGACCACGACACGGTCGTCGCCCACCTCGGCGAGCAGGCGGGCCAACAGCGTGGTCTTGCCGACGCCTGCCCGGCCGCACACCGCCAGGTTGCGGCGTGCGGCCACCGCCTCGAGCAGCAGCTCCCGCAGCGTCGGGTCGACGCTGCCGGAGGACGCGAGCTCCTCCCAGCTCGGGACCACCGCCGCGACCCGTCGCAGCGTCACCGTGGGGCGTTCGGCCAAGGGTGGCAGGATCGCGTGCAACCGGATGCCGGTGGGCAGCACCGCGTCGACGAAGGGGTGGGCGCGATCCAGTCGGGCCCCCAGGGGGCCCAGTGCGCGGGAGAGCACCCGTGTCAGGTGGGTGTCGTCCTCGAAGGTGGCGTCCGTGCGTTCCAGCCGCCCGTGCCGTTCCACATGGATCTCGTCGGCGCCGTTGACCATCACATCGGTCACGCCGGGATCACGCAGCAGCACCTCGAGGGGCCCGAGCCCGCCGATCTCGTCCACGAGATCACGCACCAGCCGCGCCCAGGTCTCCGGGGCGACCACGACCCCCTCGGCAGCCAGAGCGCGCGCCACCGCGCGGCGCAAGGCGGCCCGATCGACCCTGGCGGTGGCCAGCTCCGCGTCACCCTGGAGCCGGCGGCTGACGGCGTCCCGCAGTGCAGCGGTCACCGCTGACGGACCGGAGGTGGTGTCGGTGACCCTCCGCTCGCGGTCGGAGGGCCCGTTCGTCGTCTGCTGGGGTGCCACGTGCGCGCCGATCCCGCCCCCGGGTCGGTGGTGGAGGTCCTCGAGCGGCTACCGCGGACCAGGGGGCAGCCCGGGGCCCCTGGAGGGGCCGCGCGCACCGCTGCCGAGCAGCGGAGCGAGGCGCGCCACGAAGCTGCCGGGCAGACCGGCGGGGACCCGCCCCTGGAGACCGGCCCGGGCCACACGGGCGGAGTGCGGCAGCGTCACCAGGCGTCGCCCCTGCGCGGCGCGGTCGACGGCCGCTCGAGGCAGCGGTCCACCGCCGACCACCACGACCGCCGCTGCGGCCGTGGCCTCCATCGCATCGAGGCCGGCCCCGTCGGCGCGGCACACCAACACGTCCGCGTCCGCATCGGGACCAAGGTCCAGGACCAGCGCCGCGACCGCCGGGTCGCGTGGCGCGGGCGCGGGCTCCGCATCCACGATCCGCACCGCACGCAGCACGCCGTCGAAGCCGGGAAGGACGTCGGCTGCGGCCCACAGGTCGTTGCCGCCGAGTGCCGCGGTCTGCACCGGACACCAGTCCAGGCCGTAGCCGCGGACGGCGACCAGGGTCGTGTCGCCACGCCAGGCCTTCAGCCCTCCCAGCGCCAGTGCGACGGTGGTCGTGCCGACCCCTCCGGCGCTGCCACCGACACGGAGCACCGAACCCGCGCCCGGATCCGGCTCCGTCCGCCGGGACAGCACCGCGCTGGCCACCTCCGGGAGCGCATCGCGCTGGCTCGGCCACCCGAGCACCGCGGCCGGTCGCAGCTGCCCTGCAGCGGCCGCCGCGCCCGCCGGCGGTGTGTCGTCGCCCACCAGCAGGATGGTGGGCAGCTCCGGCGCCACGCCGGCTGGTCGCTCCACCCCGGCGGCCGTGAGATCCCGGATGCAGAGCAGGGGCGGCACCGGATCGTCACCATCCACCTCGCTGCGCTGCCAGCCGAGCACGCCCTCGATCCAGTCGCGCACGGCGTCGGCGTCCGCGCCGTCCACGGCGAGGTGGACGGGCAGCGCCGGTGGGAGCGCGTTGCTGTCCTCACGCATCCGGTGTCTCCTCGCCGCATCCGCAGCCCTGCACGCAGGTTCGAGGTGCACGTTACGGACCGGCCCGGGCGGAACGGCCGCGGGGTGTCGACGACCTGTGGAAAACGGCCAGGCACGGCGACCGGACCTCCCATCGCGTGGGGCTACAGTGCCGTGCTCGGCCCGATCGGAGGGGGAGCCAGTGAGCAGTGATGACGCCGAGGTGACGGCACCCTCCACCACGCCAGAGGGCGAACAGCCCGGCGCTGGCCAGGAACTGGAGCTCGTCACCGCCGCGGCGCAGGCGGCAGCAGCGGCTGGTCAGGAGACCGAGCAGCGCTACGCGCGCCCCGATGCGGACCGGCTCTCCGACGAGGTCCTGGCCGCGATCGCCCGCCGCTCGACGGGTGCCCGCGAGGCGGCGTTCTTCGACCTCGACAAGACGATCATCGCCAAGTCCTCGACCCTGGTGATGGGTCGGACCTTCTACCGCGACGGGCTGATCAGCTCATCGATGGTGCTCAAGACCCTCTACGCCCAGGCCACCTACCAGCTCTCCGGCGCCGACCACGAACGCATGGAACAGGCGCGTCACGCCGCCCTCGAGCTCACCCGGGGCTGGGAGGCGGACCGCATCCGACAGCTGGTCCGCGAGACCATGGAGGAGACCATCGCGCCCCTGGCCTACCAGGAGGCGCTGGACCTGATCGCCGCGCATCGTCGCGCCGGAAGGGACGTGTGGATCATCTCCTCGGGCGGAGAGGAGATCGTGGCACCGTTCGGTGAGTTCCTCGGCATCGAGGAGGTCATCGCCACACGGTCCGGCATCGACGACGAGGGCCGCTACGACGGCACCCTGGAGTTCTACGCCTACGCCGGCGCCAAGGCGACCGCCATCCGCCAGATCGCGAAGGTCCGTGGCTACGACCTCACCCGCTGTTTCGCCTACTCGGACTCGATCACCGACCTGCCGATGCTCTCGGTCGTCGGCCACCCGATGGCGGTCAACCCGGACAAGGAACTCCGGGCGGCCGCGGAGGCGATGTCCTGGCAGATCCAGGAGTTCGCCAAGCCGGTGCGGCTGCGTGACCGACTCCCCGAGGTCAAGCCGGCGGGACAGGCGACCGCAGGGATGGTGGGGGCGGTGGCTGCCGCGCTGCTCGTGTGGCGCTACCTGACGCGGGACTAGGCGCGCCGGTCGAGGACGTGGCGCCCCCTGCGCGGCGGCGTGGCGCCCCCTGCGCGGCGGCGCAGCATCGCTCAGGTGTAGTCGCGGTGGTAGGAGATACGGCCGTCCTCGGCGAAGCCGAAGAAGCTGGCCCGCGGCAGCGCGTTCCAGCGGCGTCCGGCGGCGGTGTAGGAGATCGTCCACTCCACCCCGAGCTCCGTGCCATCCTCCGACGCGATGACGCGCCTGCTGTCGACCTCGATGTCGTCCTTCCCGCCGAGCCAGTCCTTGAGATAGGCCTGGATGAGCAGGTTGCCCCGGTGCGGAGGGTTGTACGGCTCGAGGTAGAGGGCGTCGGCGGTGTAGAGCTCGAGCACGCCGGAGACGTCCCCGGACGCGAGCATCTGGGAGAGCCGTTCCCACGCGGTCGCTGCGTGTCCCACGGTGCTCGCCTTCCTCGGTGTCGGACGGTCCGGCCGCACGACCGTGCGGTACGCGGGGGTACGGATGACCCTGCGAGCCGAACGTGCTCCTAGGTTGGTGGGCGCGCACACCGGCTCGTGGCTGCGGGTTCGGAGCCGGGTCCGTCGCCCCCTGGGAGACCGCTCCGCAGGCAGGTCGTAGGGAGGATAGTCACGGGGCCCGCCCGCTCGACAACAACGACCGGTACGCACCCACAGCGCTGCGCGCACCCACCCCCCCCACCGTGTCTCGTCCTCGGCGGTCCGACCGCCACCAGGGCAGCAGGAGCCCCCATGCCATCCGCACCACACCCCCAGCGCGCCGTCCCCGACCACCTCGGCGATGTCGCCGACGCGTTGCTCGGACAGCGGGACCGGATCCGGTCGGAGCTCGAGGCGCTGGTCCGGATCCCCTCGATCAGCGCCCTGCCCGACCACGCCGACGACGTGGCCGCGAGCGCGGAGGCCACCGCCGCGCTGCTCGCCGACGCGGGCCTGGAGGACGTCGAGGTGCTGGAACACGACGGCATGCAGCCGGCCGTCACCGGTGCGTGGCTGCACGCGGGTGCCGACGCCCCGACGGTGCTGCTCTACGCCCACCACGACGTCCAACCCGTCGGCACGGCGGCGCGGTGGACCACCGAACCCTTCACGCCCACCGAGCGCGACGGGCGCCTCTACGGCCGCGGCGCCGCCGACGACAAGGCCGGGGTGATGGCCCACGTCGCCGCCGTCCGCGCCTGGCTGGACACGCGCGGCAGCCTGCCGGTCAACGTCAAGGTGCTGATCGAGGGTGAGGAGGAGGTCGGCTCCCCCAACCTCACCGCGCTACTGGAGCGGTGGGCGACGCGCCTGCACAGCGACGTCATCGTCCTCGCCGACCTGGTCAACCACGACATCGGGTGGCCCTCCCTGACCTACGCCCTGCGGGGCATGGCGGACGTGACCGTCCGGGTCCGCACCCTGGCCCAGCCGGTCCACTCCGGCATGTGGGGCGGGGCGGTGCCGGACGCGCTGACCGCCACGGCCCGCCTGCTGGCGACCCTGCACGACGACACCGGCGAGGTGGCGGTCCCCGGTTTCCTCGCCGACGTGCGACCGCTGCCCGAGGTGGAGCGGGAGCGGTTCGCGGCGCTGGGGACCGACCCGGAGCGCCTCCGCGCCGACGTGCGCCTCCTCGACGGCGTGCGGTTCATCGGCGACCCGGCGCGTACCGTCGAGGAGCGGCTGTGGATGCGCCCCACCATCACCCCGACCGGGATGGACGTCACCCCGGTCGCGCAGGCCTCCAACACCCTGCTCAGCGAGGTGACCGCACAGCTGTCCTGCCGCCTGGCGCCCGGGCAGGATCCGGAGCGGGCCCTGGGGGCGCTGGCGGATCACCTCGTCGACCACGCGCCCTTCGGCGCCGAGGTTGAGGTCACGATCGGCGAGGCGACGCCGGCCTGGTGGACCGATCCCACGGGCCCGGCGTGGGAAGCCGCGGTTGCGGCCATGACCGCCGCCTACGGCCGCCGGCCCGCAGCAGTGGGGTGTGGCGGGTCCATCCCCTTCGTCGGACCGTTCAGCGACGCCTTCGGTGGCGCCGCCTGCCTGCTGGTCGGGGTCGAGGACCCGCGCTCCAACGCCCACGGCGAGGACGAGTCCGTCCACCTCGAGGACCTGTACAGCGCCTGCCTGGCCAACGCGCTGCTGTTCGCCGAGCTCGCCGAGCGCCGACCGGCGTAGGCCCGTACACAGAGGGACGCCCGCGCCGTCAGGGGGGAACGGCGCGGGCGTCACGTGGGACAGCGGGGCGTCTCAGGCCGCTCTGCGCAGCCGGTCGTTGCGGTGCCCGCCGCGGGAAGGGCTTAGGCGTTGCCACAGCTCGGGCCAGAACGTACTGCCGGCGTGGGAGCGGGTCGCGTGAGGACGCTGCCGTGCCCGCTGCGCGCGCTGACGGTCCTCGTGCATCCGCGCGTTGATGGCGGCTGGGTGGTGGAAGTGGAGATCGACCACATCGATCACCTCCTCACAAGTGTCGGGAGCTGGTCGCATCGGGGTGGGCAGCTGTTGACACAACCCCTCGACCGAACTGCAGTATGCCAGTACGTTTGATGTATGTCAAACGTTTCTACATCGAGAGTTCGATACATCTCGCAGACCGTATGGGTTCCGGGGTCGAGATCGGCCGAAACGCCGCGTCCCGGGTCCGGGAGCGCGGGGCCGACGGGCCTCGATCGCCCCCGGCGAGCCGGCTAGGGTGCACCGGTCGACAGACATCGAACGTTCGACGCCTGTAGACCGTCAGACGGGAGCCAGACCGTGCGGATGAAGGACCTGCGCCCCAGCGGTCCCGCCAACGCGGTGTCGCTGTCCGTACGCGCCTCGGAGGCCGCCGAGTTCCTCCGTCTGCTCGGCGTCCTCATCGACGACGACCGTGACAGCTACGACGTCGGCGCGGAGCGGATCACCCGGCTGCGCGACGAGGTACCCGCCGAGGTGCTCGCCGACCTCACCGACCTCGACGGGGGCAGCGGGGTCTCCTTCCACGTGCTCTCGCTGCTCGCAGCCGATCTGCCGGAACCCGCCGAGGTCGACGAGCTCGTGGTCGCGCTCAACGATGACCCGGGCCTCGGTTGGCGGCTGCTGCTGGCCCATCACGCCACCAGCGCCGACATCGCCGACGTGGACAACCTCGAGGCGGTGGTCGCCGGGGACAGCGACACCATCGCGGCCGTCGTCGCCGACCTCGACACGGCCGAGGAACCGCCGGTGGGCGTCGCACCGTTGCTGGCCTGCACGCCCGACGAGCACGGCCAACGGCTGCTCACCGCCATCGGGCAGCTCCGTGACCTGTGGGAGGAGCTGGCCGGAGAGACGATGCACGCGATCGCCCGCGATGTGGCGCACCGGCAGGCACAGCTGGAAGCGGGGGTGGCGGTCGCCGACATCGTCATGGCCGCCACCAACGGCTACGAGGTGTCCGGTGACCCTTCCGTCCGGCGGATCGTGCTGCTCCCGAGCTTCTGGATCCGGCCATGGCTGGTGGTGGGACGTCGCGCGGACGCGGAGATCCTGACCACCGTGGTGGCCGAGGAGTTCCTTGTCCTGCCGTCGCAGGCCCCGCCGCCGGCCCTGCTGAAGCTGTTCAAGGCCCTGGGCGACGAGAGCCGCCTCAAGCTCCTGCGTCGGATGTCCAGCGGGCCGATCAGCCTCTCGGAGGCGACCGCCGAGCTGGACGTCGCCAAGGCGACCGCCCACCACCACCTCTCCATCCTGCGCCAGGCTGGCCTCGTGGCCGTCGGCGGTGAGGGCCGCGCCGCCAGGTACCGCCTGCGTGAGGATCCGCCCGACGCGGCGGGCGCCGCACTGGCCGAGTACCTGCAGCCGCACCGACGGACGACCACGTCGGCGGGTGGGCCCACCACCTAGCATCCGCGGCGATGGGAGGATGCAGCGATGGCCGACCCCTTCGACGCGGGCTACACCGCCCACGACATGCAGCGGTTCCCGGACCGGGTCGACGAGGAGGACTACCGCAACCCCTTCGCCCGGGACTACGACCGCCTGGTCCACACCCACGCCTTCCGGCGCCTCCAGGGCAAGACCGGGGTCGTCGCGCCGGGCGAGGCCGACTTCTTCCGGACCCGCCTGACCCACACCATCGAGGTGGCGCAGCTCGCCCGGCGGCTCGGCTGGAAGCTGGGCGCCCACCCCGACCTGGTCGAGGCCGCGGCGATCATGCACGACTTCGGCCACGCCCCCTTCGGCCACGTCGGCGAGGAGGAGCTGTCGGTCGTCATCGACGACACCGCGCGGTCGTGGGGACTCGATCCCGCCGAGGTGGGCGGGTTCGAGGGCAACGCCCAGACCTTCCGTCTGGTGGGCGCCCGGCTGTACGGCTCGGGGACGCTGCCCGGCCTGCACCTGACCCGGGCCACCCTGGACGCCGGCATCAAGTACCCGTGGGAACGCGGCGAGGTCAGCGACGTGAAGTGGTGCTTCTACCCCACCGAACGTGCGCTCGCCGCGTGGGTGCGTGAGACCGTGCCGGAGCATCGCCGGCACACCCAGAGCTTCGAGACCCAGGTGATGGAGTGGGCCGACGACGTGTCCTACTCCGTGCACGACATCGAGGACTTCTACCTCGCCGGCTCGATCCCGCTGGCGCTGCTCAGCCAGTCCTCCGAGGCCCGGGAGCGGATCGCGGCCCAGCTGGTGGAGCGCCGGGCCGCCCGGGGCAAGCTCGCCACCGGACCGAGCGACGACCCGGCGCTGTACACCGGGAGCGACCTGGCTGCCGCCTGTGAGGAACTGTTCGCCGCCCCCGACAGCCCCTTCGAGGGGTTCCGGACCCTGGCGGGGGAGTTCGACGGTTCCGTGGAGTCACGGCAGGCCATGCGGACCATGCGCAAACGGCTGATCGACCGGCTCGTGCTGTCCGTGGGGCCCCGTGACCCCGGCGCCCCCACCCGCCGTCACCACAACGACCTCGCCATCCCGCGTGACGCCCGGCTGATGAACGACGTGCTCCGGGACCTGCTGTGGGTGTTCGTGATCGAGCACCCGCGGATGGCGACCTACCAGCACGGCCAGCGCAAGGTGGTCCGCGAGCTCTACGAGCTGCACGCCGCCACCGTCCACCGCGGCCGGGCCGACACCTCGCTCTTCCCCCGCCACCTGCAGGCCGACATCGACCAGCTGCTGGTGGCCAGCGAGGACGCACGCTCGGAGGCCGAGATCCTGCGGATCGTGGCCGACCACATCGTGGCGATGACCGACGACCACGCCGCCCGGATGCACCGCCGCCTCACCGGCCACGTCTCCCACGGTTTCAGCGACCTGTTCTGACGCCCGGGACGCTCGTGCCGACGCAGCCGACGGCCATCTCCGCGACGCACCCCGGCTCGGCGCCCACCGCCGTGGCTCAGCCTGGATCGGCGCCCACCGCCTCGCGCACGTGCGCGTCCACCGCGTCGAGGAACTCCTCCCCCACGAACAGGGCCGCGTCGTTGTGGCCGGCGCCCGCGATCTCGACCATCTGCGCACCGACCTCCTCGGCGACCTCCCGCGACAGCCGGGTGGGGACGATGCGGTCGTTGTCGCCGGCCACCACCAGCACCGGCACCTCGACGCCCTCGAGGTGCTCGAGCGTCGGGTGCCGGTCCCGGAGCAGGGTGCGGATCGGCAGGAAGGGGTAGGCGGACCGCCCGACGTCGGCCAGCTCCGGGAAGGGTGAGCGCAGCACCAGCGCCGCCGGGGGGCGCTCCGCGGCCAGGGCGGCCACGACCGCGGTGCCGATCGACTCGCCGAGGTAGACGAGTCGCTCGCTGTCGACGTCGTCACGCGCGTCGAGGTGGTCGCGCGCCGCCCGCGCATCGGCGTTGAGCCCCGCCTCGTCCGGGCGCCCCGGGTTGCCGCCGTAGCCGCGGTAGTCGAGCAGCAGCACGGCGTGCCCCCGTTCCACCAGACCCCGGGCGGTGGGCACCCGTCCAGCGCGGTTGCTGGCGTTGCCGGGCGCCAGCAGGATGGTGGACGCGGCCGTCGAGGGGTCGCCGCCGGGCGCGAGCAACCACGCGGCGAGCTCCAGGTCGTCCTCGGTGACGAGCCGCACCACCTCGACGTCGTCGGGCGGTGTGGGCTCGGCGCGGTCAGGGAGGTAGATCAGGCCGCGCTGGAAGACCGCGGCGAGCACGACCAGGACCAGCCACGCGCCACCGATCACCAGCACCAGGCGTCCGAGCGTGGTGAGCACCCGCACTCCCAGGTCGCGTGGTCACGCGACGGTACCGGTGGGTTCGGCGGGGCGGATCGCCGCGCACGCCCGCGGCGGGACACCCGCCTCACGCCGGTTGGGCGTAGATCCGGTCGATCACCTCCTGGTACTTGCTGTGGATCACGTTGCGCTTGAGCTTCAGCGACGGGGTCAGCTCCTCGGACTCCGCGGTCCACTCGGCGGGCACGATCTCCCACGCCTTCACCTGTTCCACCCTGGCCAGCTCGGCGTTGCCGGCGTCGATGGCACGCTGCACCTCCGCGCGCACCTTCGGGTGCGCCGCCGCCGTGGCCACGTCCGCAAGCTCCAGGCCGTGCTGCTCCGCCCAGGTCGGCAGCGCCTCGGCGTCCAGGACCACCAGCGCGGCGACGAAGGGTCGTTCGTCGCCGACGGCGCACAGCTGTGCGATCAGCGGGGAGCGCTGCTTGATGGACTCCTCGATGTTGTTGGGCGAGAGGTTCTTGCCACCCGCGGTGATGAGCAACTCCTTCTTCCGCCCGACGATACGGACGAAGCCCCGGCCGTCCATGGAGGCGAGGTCACCGGTGTGCAGCCACCCGTCGGCATCGATGGCCTCCGCGGTGGCCTCGGGTCGGTTGAGGTAACCGGGGGTGATGATCGGGCCGCGGGCGAGCAGCTCCCCGTCCTCGGCGATGCGCACCTCGATGCCGGGCAGGGGCGTGCCCACGGTGCCGATGGCCACGTTGCCGGGGGTGTTGGCGGTGATCACGGCGGTGGACTCGGTCATGCCGTAGACCTCGAGGATCTCGATGCCGACGGCCTTGAAGAAGGTCAGCAGCTCCGCGCTGATGGGCGCGGCACCCGACAGCGCGTAGCGCAGCTCATCCAGGCCGAGTCCCTCGCGGATCTTGGAGAACACCAGCCGGTCGAACACCGCGTGCTGGAGTCGCAGCTTGCGCGAGGGGGTGCGGCCCTCGAGCTCCGCACGCACCTTCTCCGTGCCGACCTCCACGGCCTTGAGCGCGAGCGCCCGCTTGCGCTCGTTCTCCGTCTCGTGGATGCGACCGAGGATGCGGGTGTGCATCTTCTCCCACACCCGGGGCACCGCCATGAAGATGTTGGGCCGGGCCTCCTGCAGGGTGGGCAGCACCTCGGTGACGTCCTGCACGAAGGAGATGGTGCCGCCGGCACGGATGCCGACGTAGTGGGTGGTCATCCGTTCGGCGATGTGGGCGAGCGGCAGGTAGGAGATGCCGCGGTTGCCCGCGGTGATGTCCAACAGGTCCATGACCACGGCGAGCTGGTAGAGCAGGGCCCGGTGGGTGATGACCACGCCCTTGGGCGGGCCGGTGGTGCCGGAGGTGTAGATCAGGGTGACGGCGTCGTCGGGGCGCACCGCCCGCCAGCTGTTCTCGAGCTCCCCCTGTCCCGTGGACAGGGCCTCCTCCCCCTCCTCGAGGAGCTGGGCGTAGGTCAGGACGGCGGGCCCGGTCTCGTCCCCGTCGCCGTCCCCCACGTCCACCTCGCCCTCGAGCACCACGATCGCCTCGAGCTCGGGGAGCCGGTGTGCGACGGCCTTCCAGGTGGCGAGGTAGGCGGCGTCCTCGACGATCGCGACCTTCGCGGCGCAGTTGTCCGCGATGTAGGCGATCTGTTCCGCCGCGAGGGTGTTGTAGACCGACACCGGCACCCCGCCCGCGAGCAGCGCGCCGATGTCGGCGATGACGTGCTCCGGCCGGTTGGTCATCATCAGCGCGACGTGGGTGCCGTGGCTGACGCCCCTGCGCCGCAGCGCCATGGCGACGCGGCTGGCCTCCTGGCGGTACTGCCCCCAGGTGTGGGTCCGGAACCCCTCCCCTTCCTTGACCTGGAGCGCCACCCGGTTCCAGTTGGCGTCGCAGGTGGCCGTGAACACGTCCAGCAGTGTGCGGCCCTCGGTGCGTGCGAGGATCTCCTCGCGCACGGTGGTGGTGACGTCGTCGCCCACGCGCTCCCTTTCCCTCGATGGTGGAAGCTCAGCCGAGCGACGGCCGCTGGTCAAGCCCCAGTTGCCGGCGGCCTCACACCCCGAGGTCACGGCGGTCGTAGACCACGGCCGCCAGGAGGACGCTGACCAGCGCGAGAGCGAGCAGGGCGGCCGCTCCGGGCAGGCCCAGTCCCTCGTTGAGGGGGTCGTTGCCGAGGTACCAGTGGAAGGGCGACAACCGCGCCAGCCACGCACCGTCCTCCAGCAGGGGCGCGAGCGCGTTCGCGACGTAGGCGGCCACCGCGACGCCGGCACCGACAGCCACCGCGAGCCCCCGCCGTCCGGTCGCGGCACCGACCGAGAAGCTCACGCTGCCGAGCGCGAGCACCAGCAACCACAACCCGACGGTCGCGCCCGCCACCGCACCCGTGCCGATGTCCATCCCGACCAGGTTCGCGACGCCGAGCGACACCAGACCGACCAGGGTCGCCAACGCGGCCGTCACCAGTACCAGGGCCAGCACCGCCTCCGTCAGCAGGCGCCAGCGTGGGAGCGCACCGGCGCTCTCCAGCTCCAGCAGCCCCGCCTCCTCGTCGCCGGCGATCAGCCGGGCACCGAGCCCCACCGCGAAGACCAGGAGCAGGATCGGTGCCAGCAGCGCGTAGACCGTGCTCTCGAGGTAGCCGGCCGGGGACGCGATGGCGTCGTAGCCCATCGCGGTGACCAGGGCCTCCGGCAGACCGTCCACAAGGGCCTGCATCTCCGGGTTGTCGCCCATGGCCGGCCAGAAGCTGATGTACATCGCCGACACCGCGGTGAGGGCGACACCCCACCCGAGCCACGTCCGAAGGTGGGTGTGGACGACCCAGCGCAGCACCGGCGCCGCACCGGGGCGCGGCGGTGCGGGCTGCGGCCGGAGGGGGGTCTTCCCACGTCGCGTCGTCGGCTCAGCGGACATCGGCGGCCACCTCCTCCTGCTCCTGCACGGGCATCCGGTAGTGGTCGAGGAACAGGTCCTCGAGTTCGCGGTCCTCGGCCGACCACCGCGTGACGTGGAACCGGGCCGCGACCGTGAGCAGTGCGTCCGGCTCGCCGCGCAGCAGGCACCGCATGCGGTGGTCGTCCACCTCGATGTCGCTCACCCCGTCTACCCCGGCGAAGACCTCCGCAGCCACCGGCTCGGCGAAGTGCAGCTCGACCCGCTGGCCGGCGTGGTGGCGCAGCGTCGCGACGTCATCGAGGTCGACGATCCGTCCCGCCCGCACGATCGCCACCCGTTCCGCGATGACCTCCACCTCGCTGAGCACGTGCGAGCTGAGGAACACCGTGGCCCCGTCCGCACTGGCCTCGCGGACCATGGCGAGGAACTCGTGCTGCAGCAGCGGGTCGAGCCCGCTGGTCGGCTCGTCGAGTACCAGCAGCTCGGGACGGTGCAGGAAGGCCTGGATCAGCCCGACCTTCTGCTTGTTGCCGCGGGACAGGGTGCGGATGCGACGGCTGAGGTCCAACGACAGCCGCTCCGCCAGGGCCGTGATGCGGTCCGACCCCGCGCCACCACGCAACTGCGCGAGGTGGTGCAGCAGTGCACCGGCGGTGGCCCGACCGGCCAGCGCCAGCTCGCCGGGCAGGTAGCCGATGCGGGCGCGTTGGGCGGGACCGCCGGTACGGGGGGGAGTACCGAACACCTCGACCCGCCCTTCGGTGGGGCGCAGCAGATCGAGGAGCAGCCGGATCGTGGTGGACTTGCCCGCCCCGTTGGGCCCGAGGAACCCGAACACCTCGCCGGCACCGACCTCGAGATCGAGGCCGTCCAGAGCGCGCACCCGGGCGGCGCCATGGCCGTAGTCCTTGACCACCCCTTCGGTCCGGATGACGACGGACATCGTGCCTCGACCTCCGCTGTTCGCCACCGGCCGCGGGTTCGCCGCACCGCGCTGCCTGCGGCCCCACGGGCGGCGTGCCGCCCCGCGTCACGAGCATGGACCCCGTCCTGCGGCCCAGGCAGGGCCGTCAGTCCCGGGCGGCGGCCAGCAACCCCTCGGCAGGGCCGAGGTCGAAGGGATCGGAACAGCCCACCATCAGATGGGTGATGCCGGCCTCGAGGAACTCCTCGAGCCGGTCGACGTGCCGTTCGCCGATCAGCGCCGTCCGCTCGATCTCCGCGGGGTCACGACCCACCCGCTCGCACCACTGGTCGAGCACCGCGTTCTTGTGGGCCAGCACCTCGGGCTCCGCGATGCCGTTCCACTGATCCGCGTACTGGGCGGTCAGCCGCAGGGTCACCTGCTCCCCACCCCCGCCGATCATCAACGGCAGGTCACCCTTCGGTGGGGGGTTGAGCGCGGCGAGCCGCTTGCGGATGCGGAACAGGTCGGCCTCCAGGTCACGGAGCCGGCCACCGCCGGTACCGAAGGGGAACTCGTACTCGTCGTAGTCACGCTGGAACCAGCCGGCACCGATGCCCAGCACCGCCCGTCCGCCGCTGAGGTGGTCGATGGTGCGGATCATGTCCGCCAGCAGGTGGGGGTTGCGGTAGGAGGAGCAGGTGACGAGGTTGCCGATGGTCACCCGCGAGGTCGCCCCGGCGAAGGCTGCCAGGAGGGTGAGGCCCTCGAAGTGTGCGGCGTCCGGGTCGCCGTAGAGCGGGAAGAAGTGGTCCCAGGTCCACACGCTGTCGAAACCTGCCGCGTCGACACGCCGCGCGGCATCGACCAGCGCCTCGGTCGTGGTCGCCTGCGGCTCGAGCTGGATCCCGACCTTGCACCGTGCCACCTCGGCTCCTGTCCTGGCGTCGCTGCGGAACCCGCGACCCTACTCGCCCACGGGAGGCGGGGTCGCCGGCTGCCACTCGCCGACAGCCGGGTCGCGGCGCAGGTGCCGCCGGGCGGGCGGAGAGGACCTGGATCAGAAGGCGGCATCGACGGCCGCGGCGATGAACACCAACGCCAGCCACACCGTGGAGAACCCGAAGAGGCGCATCGCGGTCCGGACGTCGACGGCCCGACGGAGCTCGTGCGCCAGCAGCAGCCAGAAGGCGGTCAGCACCAACGCGGGGAGGACGAACAGCCAGCTGGCCTGGGTGCCGGCGATGTAGAGCAGCACGATGGAGAGCAGCAGGTAGCTGTAGAGGAGGATCTGTCGCGTGGCTTCCGCGTTGCCGTGGGTCACCGGCAGCATCGGCAGCCCGGCTGCGGCGTAGTCCTCGCGGTACTTCATCGCCAACGCCCAGAAGTGGGGCGGCTGCCACCACAGCATGATGGCGAAGAGCAGCCAAGGGCGCGGGTCGGACAGATCACCACCGGTGACGGCCGCCCAGCCGGTGAGCACGGGGACGCAGCCGGCGATGCCGCCGATGACCACGCCCTGGGAGCTGCGGCGCTTGAGGCCGAGGGTGTAGACGAAGACGTAGAACAGGATCGCACCGGTGGCCAGGGCGGCGGCGACGAGGTTGACGAAGGCGGTGAGCCACACGAAACCGGCGACGCCCAGCACGAGCCCCAGCAGCAGTGCGCCCTGGGGCGCGATCTCGTCCGTCGCTGTGGGGCGCGCCGAGGTGCGGCGCATCTGGCGGTCGACATCCCTATCGAGGTGGTTGTTCAACGCGTTCGCGCTGCCGGCCGACAGGGTCCCGCCGATCAGGGTGGCCAGCACCAGCCAGGTGGAGGGCCACCCCTGCTCCGCCACGACCATGGCCGGCACCGTGGTGACCAGCAGCAGCTCGATGATCCGGGGCTTGGTGACCAACACGTACCGCTTGACGACGTCGAGCGGCCCGCCGCGGTCCTCGTAGCGCCCCGCGGTGTGCATCGGACCCACGGCACCCGCCGGCGTCGCAGGGTCGCCGTGGGTCGAGGTGGCGGTGACGTCCGCGGTCGAGTGCCGCCGCTCGGTACGGCCCGGCAGGGGATCGGAGGCGTCGGCGCCGGCGTCGGTGCTCACGCTCGCGGC
>PXDB01000050.1 GCA_003565155.1 Nitriliruptoraceae bacterium
CGCGTCGTCACGGACCTGCTCCTTGTCGTCAGGCACGGCTCCTCCGAACCATTGGGGGACCGGGGATGATGGCACGTCGGTGGCCGACTGCCCACCGAAGCGCCCGATGCCCGACCGCCTTTCATCGTGACCGGGGCCGGCAGTGATGAGGCGCTGCGTCGCCCCCGGACGTCACTTCGAGGTCATCGAGGTTGGAACGGTTCCTGGCCAGCTACCGGACGTCACGGACTCGGGGCGACGCTCGGCCCATCCTGACCCGGTGCCGTCGAACGCGTTGGTGTGGGTGCGGCGCAAGGTGCTGAGGGAGTCGGCGCCGAGCAGGACCACCTCGAGGTGTTCCTGCTGGGCGAAGTGCCGCTCGGCAGCGTCGTAGGCGCGGAGTGCGTCCCCGGCGTCGGCGTCCTGTTGCTGGGACCTGCGGACTTCAGACATCCGCATCATCCCAGTTCAGGTGGCGTTTCCATCGGAACCAACACCGCACTCAGCGAGGCTCATCGGTGGTTCCAGGCGAACAGGATGCGTAGATGGAGGTAGGGAACCTGCGGTACTTGAGGCCTCAAACGTGCGGATTCTGAGACTTCTCAGTTTCGGTGCCGGACCGCCTCGGTCACCTTGTGTCTGTGCTGCATCTTCCCCGCTTGGGTGTGCCATCGCGGACTCACGCCGTCCGGGCTCCGAACCCAGGGTGCACCCGAACGTGCCCACCCTGGACGCTCTCAAGGCCGCGTTCCCGGGATCCTGCCTGAGCGGCTGTGAACAGGTCCGGCGTACCCGTCGTGTCCTGCCGGGTGCGTCGAGCGCCACCGAGATATACTCGCGGGCGAATCAGGATATACGGAAGTGGGGGCGGCGATGACCAAGAAGCTGGTCGACATCGATGAGGACACCTTGGCGCGGGCAACCGAGATCCTGGGTGCTGCCACCATGAAAGAGGCGGTCAACCGTGCGCTGGCCGAGGTCGTGCTGTTGGCCGAGCGTCGCGCCCACGCCGACCGCCTTACCGCCATGGATGGCCTCGACCTGGACGACGACCAGGTCATGGCTGGCGCGTGGCGTTGAGGCCTGCCTTCCTGGCAGACACGAGCGCGCTGGCACGCATGCGCAACGCCGCCGTACGCGCCCGGCTTGCGCCGCTGCTGATCGACGGCCTGGTGGCCACCTGCGGGATCATCGATCAGGAGATCGGGTTCTCCGCGCAGACCGCCGCGGTCCATCGTGACATCCGCCGCGAACGACGTGCGTTGCCCCGCGCGAGGATCGATGACGACGTGCTGGACCGCGCCTTCGAAGTGCAGGGCCTCTTGGCCGACCGCGGGCAGCACCGGTTGCCGATCCCGGATCTGGTCATCGCCGCTGCTGCCGAGTCAGCCGACCTGACCGTGTTGCACTACGACGCCGACTTCGAGCGCATCACCGAGATCACCGGCCAGGCGCACGACTGGGTCGTCCCCCGCGGAAGCGTGTAGGCCGAGCGGGCGTTCCTGCCCGCCGTTGGCCGACGAAGACGTCACCGTGGTGGGGGCCAACGGGCTCTCCCCCCGCACACTGCACGCCAGGAGCAGGCCGGCGGTCCAAGAGCGCGGGTAGACGCGACGCCTGCAGCGGGACATATCGCCCGCGATCGCTACCCGTTCGTGGTGACGATGCTGCAGCCCGATGCGCTCAGTTCGCCCGTACTCGCTCAGCTTCCGTGAGGACCTGCGACAGGCCATCGACCCGCGCTGGAAGCGACCGTCGGCCGGGACAACCTCCGTTTCGCCGTGCAGGTGCCGATGCACGTGCGCTGATCTCCGCCTGAGCGGTCTGCGCCGCCGCAAGCGCGGCACGGCCGATCACGGCCGTAGCTCGAGCGCCTCGCGGCAGATCCGCAGGTTCTCGGCGGCCAGCGCATCCTGGGGGTCCAGCTCGACCGCGCGTTGCAGGAACGGCAGGGCCCGATCGGGCTCGCCGCGCTCGTAGAGGGTCCAGCCCATGTCGTTGACGACCGCCTGGTTGTCCGGCTCAAGGGCGAGCGCGGCTTCGGCGGCCGCCAGGGCGATGTCCTGGTGCCCCTCTTTGCCAGCGCAGAGGCTCAGACCTTGGTGGAGTGCGGCCGCATCAGGGAACCGGCGGGTTGCTTGCCGGTAGAGCTCGAAACCGTCGCGGTAGTCGGACCGGCTGATCAGGAAGTCCCCGGCATGGTCGATGATCTCGGCGAGGTCCTGCGCCTCCTCTGCCCGTCCCGGGTCGGCCAGGTCGAGCAGCGAGAACAGCCGCCGGCGGCCCTGCTCCACATCGTCGAGCTGGTAGTCGATCGATCCCAGCGCGAGGATCGCCGGTGCGTAGGTGGGGACGTGCTCGAGTGACTGCTCGACGCGCGCGATACAGGCGTCGAGGTTGCCGAGCGCGGACTGGACGATGCTGTCGGCGTAGGCGGCCTCGGCCATGAACAGCTGGGCTCCCGGCTCGTCCTCCGTCATCACCAGCCCCCGTCGTGCTGTGCCGAGGCCGCCGGTGATCCTACGCGCCCGGCCATGCGCACGTGGCCGCAGGTGGGGGTGCGGGCGACCACCTCGCCGGTGGCACGGGCTGGAGGTGGTCAGCGGTCGAAGTGTCGCTTGAGCTGTGCGAGGTCGAAGTGTTCGGGGTCCCAGTCGCTGAGCCATTCCCGTCTTCCGTCGGGGTCGTCTCCGCCGGCCGCGGCCTCGACGCACTCGGCGTAGCCGGGTAGGCCGCCGAAGTCCTCGGGAGGGAAGGCCCGTGCCCCGTCGAGCAGCTGCCGTCGGTAGTTCACCGGCTCGTCGATCCGACGTACCACCTCGATGTCGTGCAGCCAGCTGTCGCCGAAGTCGTACTCGTACTGGCAGCGCTCGTGCTGGGCGAAGTAGCCGGCGAGACCGAGGTCGTGCGCATCAGGGCGGGAACCGCCGAAGGGGTCCTCGAAGGGTGATCCGCCGATCACCGCACCGGCGGTGGTCCGGAACGCGTAGAGGTGCGCGTCGTCCCACCCGCAGGCGTCCTGGATGGCGTGGTGGAGGTCGCCGAAGGTGGCGTCAGCGGTGATCGCGATCCGCCGCCAGATCCGGGGACGGACGCCGACCAACGTGACGTCGAGCTCATAGGCCTGTGCCGTCCCGAGCCCGTCGGTGGGTGTCGGGCGCTTTGCGGGATCGAGCGGCACCGTGTCGCAGCACTTCTTGTACTTGCGGCCGCTGCCACACCAGCAGGGTTCGTTGCGGGTGGGTGGCCACGACAGCCCCCGACCCGCTGCTGCCAGGCTGGCCGCCAGCGCGGCGCGGGTGCGCCAGTCCGCGACGTCGAAGCCGACCTCGTCCGCCAGCTCTGCGAGCTCGTCGAGGTCGAGGGGGACCAGCACGGGGTGGCGTGTGTGCGCACGGGCGAGGTCGATCATGGTGCTCTGGACCACCCGGGCATAGGTGGGGTAGTCGCGTGTGCCGACCCGCGCGGCGAGCTCTGGCCAGCGGCCGATGGCATCCTCGAACGCCACGGGCGGCAGCCAGGCCACGGCCAGCACGTCGACCGGTTCGGGCTGGTGCCACGCAGCCGGTGGTGCCGGGTCCACGCCCAGGTCAGGTCCCGCCGCCTGGTGGGGCCCCTCGAGGTCCTTCCAGGGATCCCGGTCACCGAACGGGTCGTCATCCCACAGGCCGGCATCCGCCCCGCCATCATCCGTCGTGTCGAGGCTGTCGAGGTGTTCGTCCGCGAGCTCTCGACGCTGGATGATCCGCTGTCGGTGGACGGCGGTGAGGTAGCGCGGGGTCCCGAGCCGGATGCCGCGGTGGGCGTCGCTGTCGATGCCCAGCGCGGCCAGCAGGGTCCCCGCACGCTGGGAGGGGCTCGTGCGCAGGCCGAACCAGGCGATCAGGTCACCGATCGACAGGCCGCCGCCGTAGCTGTCGAACACCTCGTTCGCCTTGCCGACCAGCCATGCGATCGCGGCGGCGGCCGTGTCCGGGCGGCCACGGCGCAAGATCGCAGGATCGGCGGCCACGACGTCGGCGAGGAGCCGCCGAGCGGCGGTGCGGAACTCGACATCGAACAACGCGTCCGCACAGCCGTCCAGCAGATCGAGTACCTCGCCGACGCGGCCGCGGATGTCCTCGTCGACCGGACCCCAGTCGAAGGCCTCGTCGGGAAGCGGATCGGTCGACAGCGTTCGCAGGTGCTCCTCGCCGCCAACCGCCTCGGCGTCCTCGTCAAGCCACCCCGTCGCCGCCATGAGCGCGGCCGGGCCCTGCGGCCGAGCGGTGCGGATCACCCGCCGATAGTCGTGCTCGAGCTCGTCGATGACCTCCAGGGCGTCCTCGGTCAACTGCTGCCGCAGTCCGCGCTCTTCGTGGGCGAAGCAGATGAAGCTGCGCAGCAGGCCCGGGGCGAGATCGAGGTACCCGGGCTCGGCGACCACCTTCCGGGGCAGCCAGTCGTCGAGCAGGATCGCGACCGCCTCCGGGCTCCATGCCAGCGGGTCCCCGGTGCCGTAGTCGCAGCCGTACCAGAGCAGTGTGTCCAGCAGGTCGCGTCCGTCCGGATGGTCGTGCTCCCGACCATGGGGCGAGGCCAGGAACCGCCGGACGATCTCCTTGCGCTGGTCCTCGTCCACCTCCGGCCGGACGCGTCCGCTCCCGCCCTCGGGCAACTCCCGTAGCACCCATTCCACCAGCGGGCGACACGCCGGCCAGGTGTCGGTCTCCATCGGCGGATACGTGATCCTGCCGATCTCGACCGCCTCGCCGATGCGGGCACGGGCATCAGCAGGGTCGATGTCCGCCACGGTCAGGTCGGGATCGCCGTCGTCGGCCAGCTGCACGACCGCCGCCTCGGCCGGCCCGGCATAGACGAAACCGTCGGCGACCACGGTCCCCAGCTCGTGATCCACGGTGACCACGATGGTCAGGGGCTGCCCACCTGCAGTCCGGGCCCCAACCACCAGCAGGTCGACATGTCCCAGGACGTGGGTCGCCGC
Organism: Nitriliruptoraceae bacterium; assembly: GCA_003565155.1. Taxonomy (GTDB): domain Bacteria; phylum Actinomycetota; class Nitriliruptoria; order Nitriliruptorales; family Nitriliruptoraceae; genus T1Sed10-7. The sequence goes on from PXDB01000050.1 coordinate 4,964, forward strand.
CACGGTCCAGTCAACGGTCAGCGGGGCCAGCCGGTCGAGTCCTACGGGCAGCCGACCCCCGCGCTGATCGAGCTCGCGACGGATGTGCTGGCGGAGCAGGTCATCGGGTACGAGGAGGGCAAGCGCCGCGAGCAGCGCGGTCGTCTCGGGCCGTCGCACGTCGACGAACGAGTCGATGACCTCGGCCAGCGATGGGCCGTCCTCCTCCGCGCACCCGTACGGCAGGGCCGGGCCCGGCTCCAGCGCCGAGACGATCGTGCTCGCGAACAACACCAAGCCCAGCGGATCCCCGGCCTGCAGGAGGGCGTTGACCTCGTCGAGCAGCTCCGGCTCGTCGTCGGACCCAGGCGGTCCCGTCGACTGCGCGCCCCGATGTGGGCGCCCACCGTTGCGAGGTTGCCGACGTCCGGCCACGCTGCGATCCCTTCGTCGCTGGCCATCCTCCACCGGTGCCGAAGGTAGTGGACGGTCTCGACCAGGCCGACGTGGGACCGCTCGTCACCTTGGTCGTAACGCTGCCCTGCGGGGCAGCGACCGCTCAGCGGATGGTGGAGTGGCGGAAGAAGCTGGCCGTAAGCGGATCGGCGAGGTGCTCGCGGCGCGAGAACTCCCGATCCAACGGCCGGAGCCGTAGCAGGTCGCGGACCACCTTGGCCTTGTTCGCCAGGGTCTGCTGGGGTACCTCGATCGGCGCGGCGAGCCCGTCTCCGGTCATGTGCGGCCTGCTCCACGGATCGAAGAGGAAGTTGAGCTGCCCCAGCACGGAGAGGACCGTTCCAGCCCAGATCCGCTCGTCGCGACCCGGCCGCGCAGCGCAGCGGGGACCTTCAGCTGGGCCATCACCTCATCCATGAGCAGCGCACACTCCTCCTCGAAGCGCCGAGGTTGTGTCACCTCGAGCTGGTTGGCGAGCTGTTGTTGGGTCAGCCCGGCCTGGCGGCGGAGCTCGCGCAGCTCACCACTGGTGGGCACGATGGGCGCGGGGAGGAAACGGTGATGGGTCGCACGCGCAGCAGCACCAGCGCGGAGAGGGTTTCGAGGATGACCGGTCCCGCCGCTCATGGGCAGAGTGCTCCGCTCGGTACGACGGCCACGCCGTCGTCGCGGACGTAGCCGTACCCGCCGGCGCAGATCACCGGCAAGTGCCGTCGGCGGTCCCGCGCTGACAGGTGAGGTGACGATGCGCCGCCCCCGTGGCTCGGGGCGGGGTACCCGGTCCGGATCGTCGAGTGGGCCCCTGGGCTCGTCGGGGGCCGTCGCATCGCCGCCATGTGGTGGCGATGCTCGCCGTCGGCCGGCCTGTGGATCCGGGTGTCTCAGATCCAGCCTTCTTCCCAGGCTCGGTGGGTGGCGGCGTGGCGGCTGGGGGCGTCGAGTTTGGTCATGGCCGAGGAGAGGTAGTTGCGCACGGTCCCCGGTGCGAGGTGGACGTGTTCGGCGATCGTCTGGATCGAGTCGCCGGTGCGGGCGGCACGCAGAACCTCGAGCTCGCGGGCCGTGAGGGGGCAGTCGGATTCGGTGAGGGCGGAGGCGGCAATGTCGGGATCGATGTAGCGGTGGCCGTCGGCCACGTCTCGGAGGATGTCGGCGAGCTGGTCGGCTGGTGTGGTCTTGGGGACGAAGCCGGCCACACCCGCGGTGAGCGCCCGGCGCAGGATCCCGGGGCGGGCGTGACGGGTGACGAGCACGATCTGGGTGAAAAGCTCGGCGCGGATGGTCGTGGCGGCCTGGAGGCCATCTTCGGGGGGCATCTCGAGGTCGAGAACGGCGATGTCGGGGCGGTGCTGGCGTGCCTGGGTGATCGCATCGGTGGTGGTCGCGGCTTGCGCGACGACCTCAAGGTCGACCTCGAGGTCGAGGAGTGAGGCCAGGGCCCCCCGGATCAGGTCCTCGTCGTCGGCGAGCAGCAGCCGGATCATGCGGGTTGCTCGGCTTGCAGCGGCACGCTGGCGGTGAGCGTGAACCAGCCGTCCTCGGTCCGCCAGTGCAGCGCGCCACCGGTGCTCTCCAGACGTCGTGTGAGTCCGGCCAGCCCGGTGCCCGGCGGATGGTCGGTGACGGTGACGCCATCGTTGCGGATCGACAGCCGGGTCTCGGCGTGGTCGACCTCAAGGGTGAGCCGGGCCTGGTGGGCGTGGCTGTGGCGCAGGATGTTGGTGGTGGCCTCTCGCACGACCAGACCCAGCAGCTGCCGTGCGGGCGCACCCAGCGCTCCGGCGTCGTCGAGGGCGCCGTGTTCGAGCCGGCCGTCGATCCCGGCGGCCTCGAGCACCCGGGTGGCATTGGTCAGTTCATCCGCCAGTGACGTCTGCCGAAAGCCCTGGACCACCTGACGGGTATCGGTCAACGCGTCGCGGGCATGTGCCTGCACCTCGGCCACCTGCGCCGCGGCTGCGGGCGGGTCGGTCTCGGCCAGCCGGGTCGCGAGCTCGCTCTTGAGCGCGATGACCTGCAGGTGATGGCCCTGGATGTCGTGGAGGTCCCCAGCGAACCGCAGACGCTCCTCGGCCACGGCGAGCTCGCCCTCGAGCCGCCGGGCGGCCTCCAGGCGGTGCACCAGTCCCCAGAACCACCACGCCACGGTCAGCCCCACCGCCACGACGAGCACGATCAGGGTCTGGTTGGCGGCACTGGTCCAGTCCATCTGCCCGACCGCGGCCTGCTGCGCGCCCGCGACAGCACCCAGCGTGGCCGCCGCGCCCGCGCTCAGCACCGCGCTGCGCCACCGGGACGGGACCCAGACCAGGATCCCGGCCGTGGCCACGCCGGGCACGAGCGCACCCATCACCGTGTCCGACCACTGGGCCGCTGCCAGCACGGTCAGGCCACCGGCGACCGCGACCACCACCAGGTGGGTAGGCACCCGCTCGCCCTCGGCCGCGGCGTGGACGGCCGTCTGGGGCACGCGACGTTCTACGAGTCGTCCCGCAGCCAGGCACGCAGCCATGCTGCCAGCTGCAGCGACGAGCGCGACCGTCAGGTTGCGTTCGGTGAACGCGATCGCCACCACCAGATACCCACCCACCCCGTAGACCACACCGACGGTGGTCCACCAGGTGCGCTGACGCAGCCGCGCAACGTCCATCGGGGTCCCGAGGCTCGAGCCCGCCGGCATCGTCGAACCCGGCTCGGACACGTGGTTGTCGGTCACCGGTCTCCATGGTGGCCCATGCAGATGACACCAACAGGTGACCGCGACCGCCCGACGGGTGCGAGCGGAACCACGACCACAGCACCCGACCTTCGGTGACGGCATCGGTGCATGCGGGCATGATGCCGGTTTTGCGCATCGTGCGCCGGTGACATCTGTGTCGAGGTCCGCGGCCTGCGCTGCCGCTACGGCGACTTCGAAGCCGTGCGTGGCATCGACCTGCGGGCGGCACGAGGTGAGCTGCTGGCGGTGCTGGGCACCAACGGGGCCGGCAAGACCACCACCCTGGAGGCCCTGCAGGGCCGGCGACGCGCCGACGCCGGGAACGTCCGGATCCTGGGGTCCGATCCGGCCCGCCAGCGTCGGGCACTCGCGTCCCGAACCGGCGTGGTGCTGCAACAGTCCGCCCTTCCCGGCGAGCTCACCCCCGCCGAGTTCCTGCGGCTGTGGCAACGAATGGCCGCCGGCAAGCGCACCCACCGCCCGGTCGACGAGCAGCTCGCCCGGGTGGATCTGACGCACCGTCGCGACGTGCGCATCGGCCAGCTGTCGGGTGGGGAGCAGCGTCGGCTCGATCTGGCGGTCGCCCTGTCGGCCGACCCTGAGCTGCTGTTCCTGGACGAGCCCACCGCCGGGCTGGACCCCGAGTCCCGTGCCACCACCTGGAGGTTGATCCGCGGACTGCTGCGCACGGGAACGACCGTGGTGCTGACCACCCACTACCTCGAGGAAGCCGATGCGCTGGCCGACCGGCTCGCGCTCATGCACGACGGCCGCATCGTGATCGCCGGCACCCTCGACGAGGTCCTCACCGCCCGCGACGCCCGCATCCGCTGCACCGTCGACAGCGACGCGTCACCACCCGCCGGCCAGCTCACCGGCCAGCTCGCCGTCACCCGTGCACGAGACCGGCAGCGTGTCGAGGTGCACACCACCAAGCTGGCCGACGACCTACGCACTTTGCTGGCGTGGGCACAGACCAACGGGATCGAACTGCACCGTCTCAGGGCCTCCGAGCCGACCCTGGCCGAGGTCTTCGACGACGTCCGAGCCGCCACCGAGGAGGTCACGCCATGACCGCCGCGATCGCCCTGGCCCGTGCCGAGCTGTCCATCCTCGCCCGTGACCGGGTCGCCGCGTTCAACGTCGTGGTGGTCCCGCTGGTCGCTGCCGGCTACCTCGTCACCAACCCGCCACCCACCGATCAGATCCCCGGACCGCTGGCCGCCGCGGCCGCCGCCGTGCTGCTGGCGGTGTTCACCAGCGCGGCGCTGGTACTCAAGTCGGTCATGGTGCTGGCCCAACGGCGCGAACAGCACCTCCTCGAACGGTGGCGGATCTCCGGCACCGCACCCGCCGCGATCCTGGCCGGCACCCTGCTGCCCGGCGTCCTGCTGCTGGTCGGTGGTATGGCCGTGCTGTTCCCCGCCGTTGCCATCGCCCTGGACCAGCTGCCCGCCCAACCGGTCTGGCTGCTGCTGGCGGTCGTGCCCGCCACGGCCCTCGGGGCCACGGCCGCCACCGTCGCTGCCGCGTTCGCCCGCACCACCGACGGGGCCGCCGTGGTCGCCCTGCCCATCTTCGCCGCCCTGGTCGGCGGCGGGATCTGGGCCACCTTCGTGCCCGTCGGTGAGATCACCTGGCGCATGCGCGCGACCGGGGGCGGTGCCCTGACCGAACTCGTGCGCATCGGCTGGGAAGGCCCCGCCGACGGCGGCGGCATCACCGCAGCCGCAGTGGCCGCCGGCCCCAGCCTGCTGGCCATCCTCGCACTGACCGCCGCCCTCGCCACCGCCGCGACACGCGTCTTCCGCTGGACCCCACACAACCGCTGACCGCGCACGCTCCGCGACGCCCCACCCAGGGCCGATCGCTCCATCACGCCTGAGGCCATGCAGGTGCGCTGCCCCGACGCGGCGACGACACGGTCGCCACGATCGCACACGTTACCGGTGTCGGAGCGCACAGCAGGTTGAACGCGACGCTCCATCGTTACAGTTCGCCTGTTTCCGCTCAGTTGCAGCAGGGATCAGCGACCGCGGATCAGGTGGCCGGGGGTTCCGATCCCGCCCAGCGCGCGCCTCGAGGACGGCCGGCCAAGGCCCACTTGCAGGCTGTTCCTCGCCTTGCGGGGACGATGCCGATGTGTGCGCCGGCCCCGTCGTCAGCGCACAGGGCAGTGGTGGCATCTCCACAGGCCTCGCGGGCGCGAGGGCTACGGTGCCGGAATGGCGACCCTGATCGTGTCCGACGTCCGCCCCTGGGGCGGACCAGCGGTCGACGTCATCGTCGACGGCTCCAAGATCACCGAACTGCGGCCGCACGCAGCCGGTCCGGGCCACGCGGCCGCGACCAGGCACACGCGTGCGCGGGTGGAGGTGGTGGACGGTGCCGGCCGCGTAGCGCTCCCGGGGAGGATCAACGCCCAGGCGCACATCGACAAGAGCTGGTGGGGCATGCCGTGGGCGCCCTCCAGCGGTGCGCCGGGCGTAGAGGGCCGTGTCGCCCACGGGCGGGCCGGGCGCGACCGCCTCGGGATCCCCAGCGTCGATGCCGCCGAGCAGGTGCTGGCTGAGTTCCTCCGACACGGTACGACGGCGAGCCGCACCCGCGTTGACGTGGACCCGGGCCTCCGCCTTCGCTGCATCGAGGTGGTGCGCGAGGCCGCCGCCCGGTCGCAACGGCGCCGTCGCGATCGAGGTGGTCGCCGTCCCTCAGGACCGGGTGGTGCGCCGTCAGGGGACCTTCGGGTGCCTTGACGGGGCGCTGTCGCAGGGAGCTGACGTCCTCGGTGGGCTGGATCCATGTGCGATCCACCGTGATCCGGTGGCGCAGCTCGACGGGCTGTTCCAGCTCGTCGAGCAGCACGGCCGCAGGCTGGACCTCCACCTCCACAGCCGGGTTGAGCTCGGGGCCTGCGAGCTCGAGCTCGTGATGGAGCGCACCCGAGGGATGGGGCTCGAGTGGCGGGTCACCATCGTCCACGGGTTCGCGCCGGGAGATCTGCCCGCTGCGCGCCAGCGGTCGCTGCTGGCGGCGTGTGGCGAGCTCGCGATCACCTGGACGACGGTCGCACCGCCGACGGGGCTGCCGGGTTCGTGAGTCGGGCGGTTCACGACCTCGTGGTCGGTTGGCCCGCGGACCTGGTGCGCTTGGAGGCCGAGAACGTCGCTGATGCCCTGGTGCGTGCACCACGTCCAGACCTCGTTGCCGCCGGCGGCCGGGTGGTCGTCCGTGACGGCGAGGTGGTGGTCTGACCGGAGCGGCTGTTGTCCGGTGCCGTGGGCTCCAGTGGCGGTCCAGCGTGGCGCAAGCGCTCCCCGGCACCCTCCGGCGAGAGCACCGGATCTGGCTGTGCGCCGACGCCGGTGACGCCGCCGCAGGAGGGCCACGATGGTCGTCACACCGATCTCGGATCCGACCTTCGCCACCTCGCAGTTCGACGCGTTGGAGCGCGACATCCGCGCTGGCAACGCCCGGCGGATCGTGGCCCCCGGTGGGTTCGGCAAGACCGCGGCCCTCGATGCGCTGACCCGTCGCCTCAGCACCCTCGGTCCGCGACGGATCGCCGCGGGACTGGACGTCGTCGCGGACGTGCGCGACCCGCGACCGCTGCTCGTCGATGACGCGCACCTGCTCGACGAGGACCGTCTGCGCACGCTGCTCTCGGGGCCGGCGCCCGTTGTGCTGGCCCACCGGCCGCTCCGGGGATCGGTGGCGCGCCTCCTCGACCTGGTGGACCGCACGCCGGTGGTGCTGTCCGAGCTCACCCACGAAGCTGCCCGCGACCTGCTGGCCGGTCGGTGGGACGAACGCCCGAGCCCGGCGGTCACCGACGCCCTGCTGGCGGCGACCGGTGGCGTCCCACGCCTGCTGGTCGCCATGGCCGATGACGGCCCGACGCCCTGGCCCCGTGTCACGCCGTTGCTGGAGGAGCTCGTGCGCGCGGAGCGGCGCGGGCTGTCCGACACCGCTGCGCGGGTGCTGCTGGGCCTGGCGGTCCTGGACGGCATCGACCGTCGGAGCCTGGCGCTGGCGTGTGGACTGGATGCCGGGGGGTTCGACGCCGGCCTGCGCGAACTGGTCGACGCCGGTCTGGTCCTCGCCCAGGACGGTGGGCTGATCGGGATCGTGGCCGAGGCCATGACCCGCATCTGGACCGACGGTGAGCTCACCGACCTGGCACAGGGTGCCGCCGACGTCGCCCTCGACGGCGACGAGCCGGTCGTGATCGCCGAACGCCTGCTCAGTGTCGGGGCGCGCGGACCGGCGATCGGTCGGTGCCTGCTGCGCGGCGCGAGTCACGCGCTGCAACACGACCCCGACCGGGCGACCGGCCTGCTGGCGGCGGCCGAACGTGCTGGGGCGGAGCCCACGGAGGTCGCCCACGTCCGCATCGTGGCCGCGTTCCACGCCGGCCGGCTCGACGAGGTCATCGCCGGCGGCGACGAGGTGCTCGCCCGTTCACCGAACGGGGCGGCATCCGGGGCGGCGTCCGGGGCGGCGTCCGGGGCGGGCCGGGAGGCTGCGGGCAGCGCACGTCGTGCCATCGCCAGCGTGCTGGCGGTCCGCGGATCGTGGGCGCGTGCGGCCCTGATCGCCGACGCCGCCGACGTCACCGCGGTCGAACCCGACCTGCCGGCGCTCTGCCATCTCGCCCAGGGCCGTGTCGATCGCCTGGCGGCCATGGCCCGTGACGACGTGGATGACGGTGGTCATCCCGGCGCCCGTGGCGCCTTCGCTGCGGGGCTGCTGGCGTCGGTGCGTGACGATCCCGGGGGGTGCCTGCTGCGGCTGCTCGATGCGGTACGGCTCGACGATCTGGACCCGCCGGCGATGACGCTGCCGGAGCCCCCACGGGTGGTCGCGGCGATCGTTGCCACGAACCTGCTGGAACTGGACATCGCCGCGGATCTGCTGGAGCCGTCGCTGCCGCCCGGTGCGCCGTGGGCCGATCGACGACGTCGCCTGGTCGCGGCGTGGGTGGCGCTGCGCCGCGGGGACTGGAACGGCGCGGAGGCGGTGCTCGACCAGCTGCACGCCGCGCCGACGTGGTCATCCGCGAACGAGCGGGACCACCTGGTCAGCGATGCGGTGCGCGCCGGGGCGGCCCGGCGACGCGGCGACCTCGACACGCTGGTCTCGGTCTGGCGCCGTGCCCGCACCCGGCTGCTGCGCAGCGCCCCGGACCTGCTCACGCTCGGCCCCCTGGGGGAGCTACTCATCGCGGGCGCCCGGCTCGGGGATCACGGCACGGTCGGCACCGTGCGCGCCCACGTCGACGATCTGCTGGCACGGGCCGGTGAGCCACCACTGTGGGCGGCACCGCTGCGCTGGGACCAGCTCCACCTCGCCGTCGCCCAGGACGACCTCGCCGCGGCCCGCGCGGTCGCGGGCCAGCTCGCGGCCCTGCCGGCTGCCGGACCGCGTGGTGCCGTCTACCGCGAGGTCGCCCCGGTCTGGGTCGACGCGCTCGACGGCAACGTCGAGGTGGAGCGGGTACGGGCTGCGGCACGCCACCTCGCCGATGTCGGGCTGGTCTGGGAGGCCGCCCGCCTGGCCGGTGCCGCCGCGATCCGGGCCCGTGACAGCGAGCAGATGCGGACCCTGCTGCACTTCGCCCGGAGCCTGCCCGCGCCCTCCGCACCCTCACTGGTGGACGACGCCGGTGAGCTCTCCGCACGGGAGCAGGAGGTGGCCGCCCACCTGCTGTCAGGGCTCACCTACCGCCAGATCGGTGCGCAGCTGTTCATCGCGCCCAAGACCGTCGAGCACCACGTCGCACGGATCCGGCGCAAGCTCGGGGTCAGCACCCGCGCCGAGCTGCTGCTGGTGCTGCGACGTCACCTGGCCGTCGGCTCTCCGGAGGCCGGATGAGCGAGGTCGCCCAGCACCCCCTCGCAGCTGCGCGCCACCATCCGGGCCGCGTCCGCACCCTCACGTGAGGTGAGTGGATGCTCGGCACGTCGCTGCCAGCGTTGCAGGGCATCGATGGCGGCAGCACGCAGGGACTCCGGATCGCTGCCGGTGTCCAGGCCCAACCTGCTCGATGGATCGGTCCCGTGACCGCCGAGCAGGCGTTCGGCCTCCGCCGTGTCGTCGGAGGACAGCGCGATGTTGCCGGCGCGCAACGCGTTGAGCAGCCGGGCCTCCCGGAACGCGTGGGTGCCCGACAGCAGCCGCTCCACCTCGCCGTCCAGATCGTCGGCGGCCATCGGATGGCGTCGCAGGACCTGGTCGAGGGTCACCAGCGCGGTGCGGGCCTTGAGCAGCTCGGCCCGGTCGGCGAACTGGGTCACCAGCACGTCACGCAGCGCGTGGATCCCGCTGTGCTCGACCAGCGCGCTGGCCAGATCCGGCGCGCTGCGCACCGTCCCCGCACGGGTCAGCGCGAGGGTGAGCCGGATGCCGAACAGGCCGAAGCGTTCCAGCAGCCGCAGCCGCACGGGCGCGCTCAGACCGGTGGTCGCTTCCGTCGCCGCATCTGCAGCCCCGAACCGGTCAGCAGACAGCAGGAGCGGGTCGGTGTCCGCACGCGGCAGGCCGGCGAGGGCCGACAGAGCGGCGTGCTCGTCCTGGCGCAGCGTCGCCGCGGTCTCCGCGAGCAGTCCGGCGACCGGCACCACCGTCTGGCACAGCCGCCGGACCTGGCCGTCCGTGCGGTAGCGGCGGGCGATGCGCTGCGCGGTCTGCATCGCGTCGATCCGCCCGACCCCGATCTCGTCCGCCCGGGAGAGCACGGACACGGCGTTCATCGGTGTGGCATGTGCCGCGTCGTCGTCGTGGAACGCTTCGAGGAAGCGCACGTCGGTCGCGTGCAGGTGGCGCATGAGGTAGCAGACCGCATCGGCCTCGGCCGGCCGGTCGTCCGGGGCCAGGAACGCGGTGGTGCGCGCGGACACGTCGGTCGACAGCGAGGCGATGCCCGGGGTGTCGATGAGCGTCAGCTGACGCAGCGAACTCGACGGCCACGACACGCGGATGCGGTCGAGCTCCGCCGGGTCCAGGCCGTCGAGCCCGAACACCAGATGGCCGTCCTCGCGCTTGAACGCCACCTGTCGTGGGGGCGCGTCGCGGGGTTCGAGCTGGACCCGGTAGGTCAGCCCGTCCTCGTACCAGGTGACCACGCGGGTGCACTCGCCGGCGTCGGTGGGAGCGAGCCGTTCGCCGACCAGGGCGTTGAGCAGGGTGGACTTGCCCGCCTTGACCTTGCCGGCGATCGCGACCCGCAACGGCGCATCGAGACGCCGTCGCGCCGCGACCAGCTCGGCGCAGGCGGGGGTGTCCCCGTAGCGGGCGACGGCGCGGTCGAGGATCGCGGCGACCTGTGCGTGCAGTCCACCGGGTGTCGGCGTGTCGGCGGTCATCGGGTGCCTCCGTGGCCGGTCGGGCCGGCAGCCAGCAACGCGTCCGCACGCGCCTGCAGCTGCGCGAGGCGCTGCAGTTCCGCTTCGACGTCGCGCAGGCGTGCCTTCCGCTGTGCGTCGTCGGCCTGGACGGCCTGTTGGGCCGCCTGGACCGCATCGGCGGTGGAGCGCTGCAGCTCGTCGGCGCGGGCGGTGAACGCATCGCGCAGCGCACGCTGGATCCGCCGCAGGGTGTCGCGGGCGTCCTTGCCGACCACGAACGCCACCTCGTCGACGTAGGACCGGCAGGCCTGCTTGGCCTGGGCCCGGCGCTGGTTGAGCAGGCGCTCCTGCTCGTCCTTGAGCGCTCGCTTGCCGAGCATCGCCCCGAAGCCGATCGACACCGGGTTGATCATGCCGAGCCCCACGACCCCGCCGAGGATGCCCACCATCATCATGCCGCCGTAGGACCCCTTCATCGCCGTGAGCGCCTTCTCGCCGGCGCTGCGATCGTCGGCCTCCACGGTCGTGGCAGGGTCGATCTGGCGCAGCACCTCCAGCGGCGCCGCGATGTCGAGGTGTTCCGGCCCGCCGCGTTCGTCCGCGAAGTGCTGGGCGATCGTCTCGGCCAGCTCATGGGTCCGGGCGGTCACGAAGGCGTAATGGGCGGCGACCTGCTCGGTCGTGGTCCGGTACAGCCACTGTTCGAGCTGCTCCCACACCTCGCCGGGATCGACCTCCTGGATGCTGGCCTCCGCCTGCTTGAGCACCTGGCGGGTACGGGTGCGCAGCTCGTGGTCCGCGTCTGCGGACAGGTCGGCGAAACCGTCGCCGAGCGTCTGCTGCCAGCGCGCGGCCTTGCCGCGCAACTGGTCGGCACGCTCACGGGCGGCGGTCAGCTCGGCCACCAGCTGGGCCTGCTGGTCGGGGTCGCTCAGCGCGCGACGCTGTGCGTCGAAGCGCCCCGACACCTGCTGGCACACCGCGTGCACCGTGTGCACCACGTTACGACGGGCCACGCGGGTCGCGTCGCCCACGATGCCCTCACGCAGCCGTGCGACGAGCTCCGGGTAGCCGGACTCGCGGTTGAGGTCGCGGTCCTCGGTCTCCAGCGCCCGCTGGCGCAGGGCCGCCGAGGTGGCGAGCACCGGGGCGTCGATCCCGCGCTCGGCGAGGTGCTCCCGGTCGAGCTCGGCGATCTTGCGCCACGCGGGGTAGAAGTCGGTCTTGGTGAGCACGCACACGATGGTCGGCGTCAGCTGGCGGGCCATGTCGAGGAACGCCAGCTCAGGCTCGGTGTACTCCTGCGAGGCGTCGCTGACGAGCAGGACCGCATCCGCTGACGGCAGCGCACCGATGGTGGTGGCGCTGTGGGCGGACCCGAGGCCGCCGACGCCCGGCGTGTCGACCAGCACCAGCCCGTCCTGCAGGAGCGTGCGGGGGATGCCGACCTCGACGGCCCACAGGTTGCGGTGGTTCGCGGGGTTGCCGGACTCGGAGACGTAGCCGGCGATGTCGTCGATGTCGATGGGCTCGCGACGCGGCTCGTCCCCGTCGTCGCCGGGTGCGTGCAGCGCGGTCGCGACCGGGTCGCCCGCGAAGCCCACGGCCGTCGGCACCGAGGTGGCGACGTCGTCGTCCACCGGACAGATCCGGGCGTTGACCAGCGCGTTCACCAGCGAACTCTTGCCCTGCTTGAACTCGCCGACGACCAGCACCCGCACCCGCGGGTCGCGGATCCGGCGTTCGACCTGGCCGAGACGCTGCGCGAGGTCCGGGCGGCCGTAGGCGTCGGCTGCCTGGGTGCTGAGGGCCAGCACATCGAGCGCGGCCTGGTCGAGGTGTTGGCCTTGTGGGCCGGCCGAGGTGTGGTTGGTGGTGGTCGTGTTCACGTGCGGCCTCCTGGGTGGCGCAACGCTGCGGACAGGACGGTCGCGCGGCAGGTCGTGGCGCGGTGTGGTGAGGTGCCGGGGCGAGGTGCGGAGGGAGGGCCCGGATCCGTCCTGGTTCCGGGCCCCACCTCCTCAGCCAGCTGCCCGCTCACATGATCGGGTCGGCGTCCATCTCCGGGTCCGGGTCATGCGACTCGGCCTCCGCCGCGGCGTCGCCGTGCTGCTCGGCGTCGGCAATGAGGAAGGACTCCTCCCCGGCGGCGTCCATGTCGACGTGCGCTTCCTGCTCACCGAAGGTGGAGGCGTCGGCCTCGCCACCGGCTCCGCCGGCCTCCGCCCCCGCCTCGATGTGCTGGCTCTGGTTGATGTGGGACTCCTGGTTGATGTCGGTCGTCTCCGTCGACGAGTTGTCGATGTCCGCGACGTTGGAGGACGACCCGCTGCCGACGTTGACCTGGGTGATGCTGTCGCCATCGCCGTCCCCGCCGCCAGCGCCGAACCCGAAGTCGCTGCCACCGGCACCGACGTTGGCGTTGGCTGCCTCCGCGTCGTCGCCGGTGTTGACCGCGGAGCCCTGCGCCTGGATGACGTCGCCCGAGCCGGTGTTGATCGGCCCTTCGGCGACGTTCTGGTCACCGCCGAGGTTGGCGTTGGTGCTGTCGGCGATCTGGTTGCCGCCGAAGTTCACCGGACCGCTGTCCTCAACGACCGTCTGGTCACCGCCGAGGTTCACCGGACCGCTGCTGTCCACGACCGTCTGGTCACCGCCGAGGTTGACGTTCTCCAGGTTCGAGTCGGCCGCAGCCACACCGGTGTTGTCGCCCCCGATCAGGTTGGAGTCGCTCACGTGCCCTGCGGCAACGCCGCTGTTGTCGCCCCCGACGAACGCGGAGTCCCGCACATCTCCGCCGACGAACTGCCCGACCTCGCCGGTCACCACGTTGGCGTCGGAACCGACGTCGCCCATCACGGTGTTGCCGTCCCCGTCGACGTTGGTGACCCGCGCCCCACTCGCATCCCCGACGATGCCGCTGTTCTCACCGGTGTTGACGTTGCCGTCGACCTCGCCGGCCACCGCGCCGTCCCCGGAGGCGGTGTTGTTGGTGATGTCCTGGTCGAGGTCGATGTTGCCGCCCGCGTTGATGGACTGGCTGACCGAGTTGTCCACGAAGGTGTCACGGTCGTCGATGTTGGTGGTGTTGTGCTCGGTGATACTCGTATTGGTGATGTTGTTGGTGATGTAGTGGATCTCCCGGGCCACGACGTCGAGCGGATCCGCGCCCCCGGCGGCGGCTGCCGTCGCGGCCGCGGCACCGTCACCTGCGGGCGAGCTGGTCGAGCCGGAGGTTGCGGAGGAGCCGGACGATCCCGAGGATCCCGATGACGAGGACGGGCTCGAGGGCGCGTCGCTGCCGGCAGGCGCAGTGGTCGCGGTGTTGCCGCCGCCCTGGGTGACGTTGATCGGCCCGCTGCTCCCGCCACCGGAGTTGGACGAGAAGTTCGACTGCTGCTGCTGGAGGTGGTTGGTCAGCTGCTGCGCCTGGGCCGGCGGCAGCTCGTCGGCGACGAGCGCGAGCGCCTGGTGCATCTCCTCGGGCGTGATGTCCTCGTGGCCGTACTCCTGGAGTGCTGCCTTGACGTCCGCGTTCTCCGCGGCGAACGAGGGGTCGGTGAACAGCTTGAGGATGAAGTGGTAGAAGGTCTCGAGCGTCTGCTGCATGGTCCTGGTCCTCCCCCGGGCCGGTGCCGGGTCGTGGTGGTCGGCACCCGTGCGGTGCCCGTGCTGCGTGGAGGACGCTACGAGTGCCTCGGGGCCGGCCGCGTCGGGGACACCCCCCCGATCCGAGGACCCCGATAGGGGGTCGATAGGGGGGTGGGATAGGGGGTCGATAGGGGGTGGCGGGAGGGCGCTCGGGGCAGCGCGGCCGCCGGTGGACAGGTCAGGCTGGAGCGCGTCGCACCGATGGCGACGTGGATGTCTCCGACCGGATGAGGACCTCGACGATGACCGGCTACCACCTCGGGATCGACCTGGGTACGACCTACTCCGCCGCGGCCGTCGCACGCGACGATCGTGTGGAGGTGGTCGGGCTCGGCAACCGATCGGCGGCGATCCCGTCGGTCATCTACCTCCGGGAGGACGAGACCATCCTCACCGGTGAGGCCGCGCAGCGGCGTGCCGCCACCGAACCCGAACGCATCGCCCGCGAGTCCAAGCGGCGCATCGGCGATCCCACCCCGCTGCTGCTCGGCGGCGCGCCGTACTCGGCGGAGGCGCTGGCGTCCAAGCTGCTGCGCTGGATCGTGGAACGCGTCGCCGAGCTCGAAGGCGGTCCGGCCGACCAGGTGGCGATCACCCACCCGGCCAACTGGGGCCCCTACAAGCAGGACCTGCTGCGCCAGGCGATCCGCATGGCCGACCTGCCTGCGGCGGTCACCCTGACCGAACCACAGGCGGCGGCGATCAGCTATGCCGCCAACGAACGGGTCGAGGTCGGGTCGCTGATCGCGGTCTACGACCTCGGCGGCGGCACCTTCGACGCCGCCGTGCTGCGCAAGACCACGGACGGCTTCGACCTGCTCGGTGAGCCCGAGGGGATCGAGCGGCTCGGGGGTATCGACTTCGACGAGGCGGTCTTCGCCCACGTCCGCCGCGCCCTGGGGGACGCGCTCGACGGGGTTGATGTCGACGATCCCGCCACCATCGCCGCGCTGGCACGGCTGCGCCAGGAGTGCGTCGACACCAAGGAGGCGCTCTCGGCCGACACCGAGGCGGCGATCCCCGTGCTGCTGCCCCACCTGCAGACCGAGGTCCGCATCACGCGTGCGGAGTTCGAGCAGCTGGCACGACCTCCGCTGACCGAGACGGTGGCGGCGATGCGTCGCGCGCTGGACTCGGCCGAGACCGCGCCCGAGGACGTCTCCTCCGTGCTGCTGGTCGGTGGGTCCTCGCGTATCCCGCTGGTCGCCGAGCTGGTCTCTGATGCGTTCGGGCGGCCGATCGCCGTGGATGCGCACCCCAAGCACGCGATCGCGCTCGGTGCCGCCCACGCGGCGGCGCTGGAGGCCACACGCGCGTCACAGGCCGAGCGCACCGACCCCGCCCTCGTACCGGTCGCCGCGGCGGCACCGGTCGGCGGCGCAACCCCCGACGTGGACCCCGC
>PXDB01000082.1 GCA_003565155.1 Nitriliruptoraceae bacterium
ACCGGTCGGCAGCTCGAGGACGGTCACGAGCCCACCGGTCCGGTCGTGGTCGTCTCCTCATCGCGGCTGAGGAACGCCAGGAGCGCCATCGGATCGTGGAACGTCCGCTCCACCTGGGTGTTGAGATCGAACACGGTGCCGCACAGGCCGGTCGGGGGGTGACGGCTGTCCGGCGCCGGGCGCCAGATCCTTACGAGGTAGGTGTCCATGGGCACAGCCTGCCCTGACACCCTTCGGGTGGCCTACGGGTGAGCTTCGGGTCACCTGCCGATGATGCCGGCGAGCGACTCGCCGGGGACCCCCAGCTCGTCCATGCGGCTCAGGTAGCTCCGATAGCGGCGGCGTGCCTCGCCGTGCCGCCCGTCGGCGGCCAGCGCCCGCACGAGGTCGTGATGGGCCCGCTCGTCGTAGGGGTCACGCTCGAGGACCCGGAGGAGGTAGCGCACGGCCCGGTCGGCGTCAGCCTCGGCGAGGGCGTCCTCGGCGACCGCCCGGGCGACGGCGACGTAGGTGGCCCGCGCCTCCTCGCGCAAGGGTGCCGCCCAGTCCTCGTAGGGGTCCTCCTCGAACAGCTCACCCGCGTAGGTGGCCTCCGCCTGCTCGAGCAGCAGGGTGGCCCGCCGGGCGCCGCGGGCGCGCAGCGCGAGACCCTCCGCGGCCGTCGCCAGGAACGTCTCGACGTCCACCTCGATGCGTTCGAGGTCGATCGCGACCGTGCTGCGGTCAGCGACCAGGAAGGTGTCGGGCCCGTGCGCCTTCTCCGGGTCGAACACCGCCCGCGCGACCGACAGCACCCCCGAGAGTCGGCTGGCGGCGCGCTGCGGGTCCTCGTCGGGCCAGAGGGTCGCGATCAGCTGCTCGCGGGCGACGGGTCGTCCGCGCCGGGCGATCAGGATCTTGCACAGATCGCGGGCCTTTCGCGACTGCCACGCCGAGACGGGGACGCTGACGCCGCCCCGTCGCACGGTGAACCCGCCGAGCGCCTGCACCTCGATGGTCCCGTCACGGCGGACCGCGATCTCGCGGAGCGTGCCCGCCGCGTCGGCGGCGCGCGGGCCCACGCCGAGGTCCTGGAGGCGGCGTTCGGCGACCGCCGCCTCGGTGCGGCTGGTGACGCTGCCCGACAGCCGTGCAGCGGCCAGCGCTGTCCGCGCAGCCCCCAGGGGCTCGTCGAGGACCTCCCAGATACCGCGGGCTTCCTCGAGCGCGGCGATGGCCGCGGACCGGTCGTCCTGGGTCAACGCGGCCAGCTCCAGCGCCTCGGCGAGCCCGGCCCGGTCACGACGGGTGCGTGCCACCTCCGAGGCGCGTGTCGCCTGGTCGGCGGCGGCGGCCGTGTCACCGGCGGCCAGGGCCACGAAGCCGGCGGCGAGGCTGGCGGTGACCTGCGCGAGCCCGCCCCCGACCTCGCTGGCACGCATCGCCGTGGCGCGCGCCGCATCGGGGTCGCTGGCGGCGATCACCCGGGCGAGGCCCGCCAGCGCCGGGCCGAGCCCCTGGGCGTCGCCTGCCGCCTCGAGCACCTCGACGGCCTCCTCGTAGGCGGCCCGGGCCAGGGTGAGGTCACCGCGGAGGCGGTGGACATCGCCGAGCCCGGAGATCGCGTAGCCCACCAGCCGGGACTCGATGCGCTGGTAGAGCGCCCGCGCCGCCTCGTAGTCGGCGACCGCCTCCTCGAGTCGGCCGAGGCGGCGGGTGGCCTCGGCGCGGTTGCACAGCGTCAGCCCGTGCAGCGCGGCGTAGCCGGAGGCCTCCGCGAGCCGCAACGCCAGCTCGAGCTCCTCGAGGGCGTCGTGGTAGGCGCCCTCCTCGAGGTGGCGCGACCCGCGGTTGCAGCGGATCCGCAGCAGCTGCAGCACGTCGCCCGCCTCCTCGGCGGCAGCCAGCGCCTTGAGGTAGTGGAAGTCGTTGGCGCGACGGTCGCCGTCGGTGGCGGCGAGCAACGCCTGGGTGGTGTGCGAGATCGCCAGCGTGGCGGGGTCAGCGGTGCGTCGGGCCAGCTCGGCTGCCTCGGCAGCGAAGGCGCGGCAGCCCTCGACGTCGCCCAGCAGCCAGCGGGCGGTCGCCGACCAGGCGAGCAGGTGCGTCCGGTCGACCTCGTCGTCGCTGTGATCCTCCAGGCCCCGGTCGTAGGTGGCGATGGCCGTGTCCAACTCGCCCCGGAAGTGGTGGATCAGCCCCATCCGCCACGCGACCGAGGCCGGCAGCAGCTCGTGGGCGTCGGTGGCGCGGGCGAAGGCCTGCAGGGCGCCCTCCCAGTCGCCGAGTACCTGCCGGGCGTGCCCGTCGATGAGGTGCAGGTCGTCGGTACGGGCGTGCTCGGGGAGCGCCGCCACCGCGTCGACGACGGTGCTGCAGGAGCCGTTGGTCACCAGCTGTCGGCCGTGCTCGGTGAGCAGCCGCGCCACGTGCGCCGGGTCGCCGGCGCTGCGCAGCACCTCGAGCGCGTCCTCGAGCAGCCCGTTGGCGGACAGCCAGTCAGCAGCGGTGGCGGCTACCGGACGACGCTGGTCGGCATCGAGGGGGTCGGCGCGCAGCACGGCGTCGCGCACCATCGGGGGCAGCGTCCGCCAGCCCTCAGCGTCATCGAGGTCGAGCAGCAACCCGCGACGTTCGAGCTCCACCAGCGACGCCTCGGGGTCGTCCGCGCCGAGCATCGCGCACAGCTCCGCGGTCACGCGCGGCATGATGGCCAGCCGGGCCAGCAGGGTGCGTTCGGTATCGGGGAGCCGGGTCAGGACCTCGTCCACCAGCAGCGTGTAGAGCCGCCCACCCGGTCGTGACAGCCGCCGAAGGGTGCGCTCCACGTCCTGGCCGGAGCGGTCGCGCAACGCCTCGGCAGCGAGGCGCACCGCTGCCGGCCAACCCGCGGTTGCCGCGTGCAGCGCATCGACGGCCGGCTGGTCGTGGATGCCCGCACCGGACAGCAGCTCGTGGGTCTCGGCCACGGTGAAGGCCAGTTCCGGCCCGGTGATCTCGTCGAGGTCGGAGGCGTGCCGCAACGAGACCGGGAGCTGGTCACGGGTGGCGATCAGGAGCCGGAGCCGTGCGGGGGCCTGGCGGATGAGCCCGGCGAGCAGCCGCGCTCCACCGCTGTCAGGGGGCAGCTGCTCCGCGTCGTCGATGACCAGGTGCAGGTCCTCCCCGCCTGCGGCGTCGAGGGCCTCGGCCAGCAGGGCAGCCAGGGCGTCGGCCCGGTCGGCGTCGTCGGTGTCCGGACCGGCGGAGCCCCGGACCGCCGAGGTGAGCTCCGGCGGCAGGCTGGTCACCCGCGTGCGCAGTGCCGCGGTCAGGCCGCGCAGCAGTGTGAGCAACCCGGCGTCCTCCGTGCTGCACGAGTACCAGCACAGCCGACGCTCCTGCGCCCACGCCGACAGGGTCGTGGACTTGCCGTAGCCGGTGCCGGCCAAGAGCGCGGTCAGCGGGCGTCGGCCCGCTTCGTCGAGCCGGTCGGTGAGCCGCGGGCGCTCCACGTACAGCGCCGGCAGGGCGGGCGGCAGCAGCCGTGCCGTGGGCACGTACCCGGCCTGCGACGACCACATCACGCTGCTCCGCGTCCACTGAGCCCCCCGGGGGAGCGTCAGCGTAGGCCGCGGTGCGGTTGTCGGGTCCGCAACCTGCTGTCGGGGTCGGACGGCGCCCGGTGCGGCACCGAGCGTGCGGGCCCCTCGCCGAAGCGAGCGGGAGCTTCGCCGCCGGCTTCGGTGACTTGACAGCTCCTCGACAACTGACCATTCTGGTCACATGACGATCGTCTCGGTCTCAGAGCTGAAGGCGCACCTCTCGCGGTACCTGCGTGAGGTGCGTCGAGGTGGCGAGGTGCAGGTCCTCGACCGCGGGAGGCCCGTCGCCCGGCTCACCGGCCTCGCGGACGCATCGAGCACCACGGGGGACCACCACCGGCAACACCTGATCCAGGCGGGGATCCTCCGGCCCGGAACGGCCGCCACCTCGACGGTGCTGGACCAGGAACCGCTCGAGCTGTCATCGGATCTGCGCCGCGCTGTCGACCAGGACCGGGACGACCGGCTGTGAGGTACTGGGACACCTCGGCACTGGTGCCGCTGGTCATCGCCGAGGCGGAGACCGACAGGATGCGTCCACTCCTGGAGGAGGACCCCCACATCGTCACGTGGGCGTGGACCTCGGTGGAGTTCGCCAGCGCCATCGAACGTCGCGCAAGAGCGGGTGAGCTCACCCGTGAGCAGCGGCGTCACCTGCTCGCCCGCGTCGCGGAACTCGCCGAGGTCTGGGATGAGGTGACGGATGTGCTGATGGTGCGCCGGCGTGCCTCGGGGGTGCTCGCCCGGCACCCGCTGCGGGCCGCGGACGCCGCGCAGCTCGGCGCAGCGCTCGTGGCTGCGCCGGAAGACGGCGAGCCGCTCGGGTTCGTGTGTCTGGACGAGCGGCTCCTCGACGCCGCGGAGCGCGAGGGCTTGCGTCCGGTGCCCTGATCCAGCCACGCACGCGACGACAACGAGGGTCCCGCCGGTGCGCGGCGGGTCGGCGCGCTCACCGCCGGAGCCACCCGCGCACCAGCGCGCACCAGAACGCCACGCCGAAGGGGATCGCGGCGTCGTTGAAGTCGTAGCGCGGGTGGTGCAGCGGGCGGCCGTGGGCACCCTCGGTGCCGTTGCCCAGCACCACGAAGCAGCCCGGCCGGTGCGCCAGGTAGCGGGCGAAGTCCTCCGAGAACCCCATCGGCGCGACCGAGGCGTCGACCGTCATGCCCGGGACCTGCTCCGCGGCGCCGACCGCGGACCGGGTCGCACCGGTGGTGTTGACCACCGGCCAGAACTCCCGCTCGTAGGTGACCGTGGCGGTGGCGCCGTGTGCGGCTGCCACGCCCTGCACGAGCTGCGCCATCCGGTCCCGGATCACCGCGCTGACACCGTCGTCGTAGCCACGGGTGTCGCCCCGGATCTGGACCGTGGTGGGGATGACGTTGCGCGCCCCGTCGGTCACCAGCTCGGTCGCCGAGACCACGGCGTGTGCACCCGGTGGGACGGC
>PXDB01000091.1 GCA_003565155.1 Nitriliruptoraceae bacterium
AGTCGTTGTCCGAGATCTTGGGGCGCATCTTGATCTCCTTGACGGAGATCTGGCTCTGGCGCTTGCGCGCCTCCTTCTGCTTCTGCTCGGCCTCGTACTTGGCCTTGCCCCAGTCCATGATCCGGCACACGGGCGGGTCCGCCTGCGGGGCCACCTCGACGAGGTCGAGCTCCTGCTCTCGGGCGCGACGCAACGCCTGGGCCAGGGGGACGATGCCCACCTGCTCCCCGTCCGCGTCGACGAGCCTGACCCGCGGGACCTTGATGTCCGCGTTCAGCCGGCGCTGCTGCTCTTCGATGTCCGTGCCTCCTGGCTCGGGTGGGGTTCGGGATGTCGTTCGGTCGCCACGGCCTCCGCGGTCGGTGGCGGTGTGCACGTGCCACAACGACGGATGGCGACCCACCAGGGTCGCCATCGGGGCAATACCGTCCCGATCGTCGCGCTCCGTGCGGAGGCGACGGGGCCGGGGACCGGCATCGACCCGGAGAGGCGTGACCTCGCGGGTGGGCGCTGCGCGCCACTTGTTCTGCGGTTGTGGGTGACGCCGAACGGCGAGAACCCGCGCGACGTCGAAGGGGCAAGGGTAGCACCCCGCTCGGTTCAGCGGCCGGGGACCCACAGCCGGGACGCGGCGCCGCCGCCCGGGGGCGGCTGCTGCGGCGGGTCCTGCCGCGGCTGCTCCCCCGCCCCGGCGTCGGCGTCCGTCGTCGCCTGCCCGCTGGTGCCGTCCTCCGCCGAGGGGTCGGTGGTGAGGTCACCCGGCTCCGCCTGGCCGCCGGCGGCGGCCTGGGCCACCTGCTGCTCACCCTCCACCTGGGCCATGCGCAGCTGGGTGAGCGCCTGGTCGAGTTGGCTGGTGAGCTCCTCCGCGGCGTGGCCGCGGACCGCGTCCGTCACGGCCGCGGTGGCGTCGATCAGCAGCCGGCCGTCGCGGCGCCCCACCTTCACCTGGGCGGCGTTGAGCAGGGCGTTGGACACCTCGGCGAGGACCTGGTCCACGGGTGCCTCCCGCAGCTGGGAGAGGTAGGCGCGGATCTCCTCCTCGGAGGGCTGCTGCTGGCCACCGAGGTCAGCGGCGGTGGATGGGTCGAACGGGACGTCGCTCACGCGGCGCTCCTCAGGGTCGGTCGGGGGCCGTAGCCTAGCGAGGACATCCCCCACCCCTCCCGGCACCGAGGTAGCGCGTTGAAGACCTTCGACAGCCTGTTCGCCGAGCTCGCAGCGAAGGCGGCGCACCGCCCGCACGGCTCCGGCACCGTCGCGGCGCTGGACGCCGGTGTCCACGCGATCGGCAAAAAGGTCGTGGAGGAGG
Source organism: Nitriliruptoraceae bacterium (assembly GCA_003565155.1). GTDB lineage: Bacteria > Actinomycetota > Nitriliruptoria > Nitriliruptorales > Nitriliruptoraceae > T1Sed10-7. The sequence continues at coordinate 1,313 of PXDB01000091.1, forward strand.
CGGCGGAGGCCTGGATGGCGGCGGAACACGAGTCGCCGGAGCGCGCCGCGGAGGAGATCAGCCAGCTGCTCTACCACGCCCAGGTCCTGATGCTGGCGACGGGACTCACCCTCGAGGACGTCTACGCTCACCTGTGAGCCCGGCCGCCGCCCGGTCCGCGCCCCCGCACCCGTGGCGCCCGTCGACCCGTGAGAGAGCAATGCTGCGCATCGCCGTGCCCAACAAGGGCTCGCTGTCCGATCCCGCCATCCGGATGCTGTCCGAGGCCGGCTACCGCCAGCGCCGTTCCGCCAAGGAGCTGGTGCTGGTCGACGAGGCCAACGACGCGGAGTTCTTCTTCCTGCGCCCACGCGACATCGCCACCTACGTCGGTGCCGGACAGCTCGAGGTGGGCATCACCGGCCGGGACCTGCTGCTGGATGGCAACGGCGGCGCCGAGGAGGTGCTCCCGCTCGGCTTCGGTCGCTCGACCTTCCGCTACGCCGCGGTGCCCGGTACCGCGGCGACCATCGCCGAGCTCTCGGGCAAGCGGATCGCCACCTCCTACAGCGGCATCGTGCGTCACGACCTCGCGCAGCGCGGGATCGAGGCCGAGGTGATCCACCTCGACGGTGCGGTGGAGACCGCGGTGCGCCTCGGGGTGGCCGACATCATCGCCGACGTGGTCGAGACCGGTGCCACCCTGCGCGAGGCCGGCCTCGAGGTGTTCGGGGAGCCGATCATGCGCTCCGAGGCGGTGCTGATCCGCGACGCCCGCATCGACACCACGCCGCGCATCGAGCAGCTGATCCGCCGACTCCACGGCGTGATCATCGCCCGCCGGTACGTGATGATGGACTACGTCTGCGCGGTGGAGTCCCTCGACGAGGCCTGTGCCATCACGCCCGGCATCGAGTCGCCCACCATCAGCCCCCTGCACGACGACGGGTGGGTGGCGGTGCGTGCCATGGTCGAACAGGGGGACACGAACCGGGTGATGGACGAGCTATGGGAGCTCGGCGCCCGCGGGATCCTGGTCACCGACATCATGGCGTGCCGGCTGTGACCTCGACGCAGTGGCGGCTGCCGGGCAGTTCCACCTCACCGGTGGTGACCAGGGTCAGGGTGCGGGTGGCGCGGGTGACCGCGACGTAGAGCTGGTGGGTCCCCACGGCGCTGCCGGCCATGATCCGCTCGGGTGCCACCACCACGACGTCATCGAACTCCAGCCCCTTCGACTCGCGCACCTCGAGCACCCGGGTCCGGTCCCGTTCCTCCTCATCGAGCCGGGGGAGGATGGCCGCGCGCGCCGTGTCGAGGTCGGCCACGTCGACCAGGACCCCGAGGGTGCCGCCGCGCGCGGACAGCAGCTCGCCGACCACCTCGGCGCTCCGCGCCACGGGGTCGGGGGCCACCACCTGCCGCGGTCGGTCCCCCGTCGCCCGCACGGCCCGCGGCGCCAGGGCCGGGTCATGGCCGGCGGCGGCCAGGACGTCGGTGGCCACCGCGGCGATCTCCTCGGGAGTGCGGTAGTTCACCTCGAGGGTGGTGATCTCCACCGACCGACGCCCGATCAGCGCGGCGACCTCCTCCCAGGTGGCCGGATCCGACACCCGGCTGCGTTGGGCCAGGTCCCCCACCACCGTCCAGGAGGCGTAGGGGCCGCGGCGGCTGACGGCCCGCCACTGCAGCGGTGAGAGGTCCTGGGCCTCGTCCACCACCACGTGGGCGAAGTCGCGGTAGCTGTGCGACTCCACGTCCACCGCCGGCGCCTCCACCTGCAGGGCGTCGGTGGACAGGCGGATGCCGCCGTCATCCTCGCCGCCGGGCGGTCTGGGGCGGGGCCGCTTGGACGGCGCCTGACCGAGCAGGGCGTCCAGCTCGTCGAGCAGGGCGACGTCGTCGGTGGTCCAGCTGTCCGCCCGTTGCCAGGCGGCGGCAACCGCCGCGAGCTCCGCCTCGGGCAACAGGCCCCGTCCGACCACGGTGAGGTCCAGCTCGCCGCGGGCGAGCTGACCGAGGATCTCCTGGGGGTCGCGCTCCGGCCAGAAGCAGCGGCGCAGCAGCACCACCTCCGGCGCGGCATCCAGGGCGGCGGCGAAGCCGCTGCCCTCCCGGTCCTCCGGCACGCGACCGCCGGCGGCGCGCTGTGCCCGCGTCCAGGCGGCCCACAGGGCGTCATCGAGGGCCGCGTCCGCCACCTCGGTGCGGTCGTGGTAGGCACCGCCGGGCACGTCCGCGCGGATGCGGTCCAGGTGGCGCTCACGGAGCGTCTCGAGGTGGTCGCCACGGACGGTGACGGTGGTGCCCTCGAAGGACAGCCGGGTGGTGGGCGGGACCGGTGGCAGGACCGCGTGGAGCGCGCGGCGCACCACCTCGACCATGGCGAGGTCGCCCTTGGTGCGGGCCACGTCCGGCTCGTCCCACCCGGAGATCCGTGCGGTCCGAGGTACCAGGCCGGCGAGGGGGCGCTGGACGGCGCGATCCTCCCCCAGCGCCGGCAGCACCCGTGCGGTGTACTCGGTGAAGGCCGCGGAGGGCCCGATCACCAGCACCCCGCGGCCTTCGAACCGCTCCCGGTCGCGGTAGAGCAGGTAGGCGACGCGGTGCAGGGCGACCACGGTCTTGCCGGTCCCCGGGCCGCCGGAGACCACGAGGGTGCCGCTGGCGGGGGCACGGATGATGCGGTCCTGCTCGCCCTGGATCGTGGCGACGATGTCGCGCATCCGCCCCGAGCGCTCCCGGCTGAGGGCCGCCAGCAGGGCGCCCTGCCCGGTGACCGCACGCAGCCCGAGGCGCTGGGCGGCGGTGCCGTCCAGGATCTCGTCGTCGAGGTCGACCAGGCGACGGCCCCGGGTGACCAGGGTGCGCCGGCGCGCGACCCCGATCGGGCGGGCGGCGGTGGCCTGGTAGAAGGCGGCAGCGGCGGGGGCGCGCCAGTCGACCAGGAGCACGTCGCCGTCCTCGTCGATCACCGACACCCGGCCCACGTGGAGGTCGTCGCCGTCGGAGAGGTCCAGGCGGCCGAAGGCCAGGGACTCCACGTCCCCGAAGGTGTAGCGCTGCTGCCGTGCGGCGTGGTGGTGGGCCGTGACGTCCCGCTCGTAGCGCGCCTGGAAGGTCGCACCGGAACGGTCCGCCGCCGCCTCCGCGGCGCGTTCCTCCGCCCGGCGGCGCAGGTGCTCCACCCGGGCGTGGACCCGTTCGAGATGGGCCTGCTCGGTGGCCACGGCCGCCCGTTTGTCCCCTGGCCGCGGGTCGGCGACCGGGACCGGGCCCGGTGCTGCCTCCTCGGCGGGGGAGGTCACAGGCTCCGCAGCAGGGTCGCGGTCTCCACGGCGGCCAGGGCGGCCTCGGCGCCCTTGTTGCCGAGCTTGCCGCCGGCGCGGGCCACCGCCTGCTCCCAGGTCTCGGTGGTAAGCACGGCGTTGCCGATGGGGATGCCGTGACGCCGTGCGACGGCGGCGGTGCCGTTGGAGCCCTCACCGGCCACGAAGTCGTAGTGGCCCGTCTCGCCGCGGACCACGCAACCCAGCGCCACGAGGGCGTCGACCTCGCCGCCGGCGGCGAGCCGGTCGAGCACCACCGGCAGCTCCCAGGCGCCGGGGACCCACACGACCTTGAGGTCCTCGGGCCGGGCACCGTGGCGCAGCAGCGCACCGGTGGCGCCGTCGACCAGGGGGCGTACCACGGCCTCGTTGAACCGGCCGGCGACCACGGCGATGCGCAGTCCGGCGGCGTCCAGGCTGCCTTCGAGGGTGGTGATCTCGCTCACGCGCTGTCCTTGTCGTCGCGACGGCCGCGGCCGGCGCCCTGCTCGTCGTCCACGGGTGGTGGCGCCATGGCCAGACCACGGACGGGCTTCTCCACGGCCGGCGGTGCCGTCGCACCCTGCGCGGCGATGTCGCCCACGCCGGTGGAGACGGGGAGGTCCTCACCACCGAGGTCGTGGCCCATGCGCTCCGCCTTGGTCCTGAGGTAGAAGGCGTTGTTGGGGTTGGGGCGGACCTCGACGGGGACCCGATCGACGATGGAGAGCCCGAAGCCCGACAGCGCCGTCCGCTTCTCCGGGTTGTTGGTCAGCAGCCGCAGCGTAGAGAGCCCGAGGTCCGCCAGGATCATCGCTCCGACACCGTAGTCGCGGTCGTCGTTCGGCAGGCCGAGGTCCAGGTTGGCGTCCACCGTGTCGCTGCCGTTGTCCTGGAGCTCGTAGGCCCGCAGCTTGTGCAGCAGGCCGATCCCGCGCCCCTCGTGCCCCCGCAGGTAGACCACGACCCCCCGGCCCTGCTCGGCGATCCGGGCCATCGCGAGGTCGAGCTGTGGACCACAGTCGCAGCGCAGGGAGCGGAACACGTCGCCGGTCAGGCACTCGGAGTGCATCCGCACCAGCACGTCCGGCTCGCCCTCCGGGTCGCCGTAGAGCAGCGCCAGGGACTCCGTACCGTCCACCGAGCTGCGGTAGCCGATCGTGGTCCAGTCACCGTACGGGGTGGGCAGCTTCGCCACGGCGACCCGCTCCACCAGGCTCTCCCGGGCGCGGCGGTGGGCCACCAGGTCGGCGATGGTGACCATGAGCAGGTCGTGCTCGGCGGCGAAGCGCTCCAGGTCAGGGACGCGCGCCATGGTGCCGTCGGCGTTGGTCACCTCGCAGATGACCGCTGTGGGTCGCCGCCCGGCCATCCGCACCAGGTCCACCGACGCCTCGGTGTGTCCGATGCGGTGCAGCACACCTGCGGGGTGGTAGCGCAGGGGCAGCACGTGACCGGGTCGGGTGATGTCGTCGGGCTGGGTGTCCGGGTCGGCCAGGACCCGGCAGGTGCGGGCCCGGTCCGCCGCGGAGATGCCCGTCGAGGTGCCCTCGGCGGCGTCCACGGAGATGGCGTAGGCGGTGCCCTTCGGGTCCTGGTTCCGGGTGACCATCGGCGGGAGGTCGAGACGGTCCAGGTCGTCACCGAGCATCGGTACGCACACGAAACCCGAGGTGTGCTGGATCACGAAGGCCATCTGCTCGGCGGTGACCGCGTCGGCCGCGAGCACGAGGTCGCCCTCGTTCTCCCGGTCCTCGTCGTCGACGACGATGACCATCCCGCCCTCGGCCAGCACGGCGACGGCATCCTCGATCGGGGCGAAGGTGCTCACGCGCCCTCCTGCGGCCGGGGATCGGTCAGGGGTGCGGCGGGGTGGACGTCCCCGGGTGCGGCGTAGGGGCTCGGGGCGCCACCAGCCAGCAGTCGCTCGACGTACTTGGCGATCACGTCCACCTCGAGGTTGACCCGGTCACCCTCCTCGAGCACGCCCAGGGTCGTGACCTCCAGGGTGTGGGGGATCAGCCCGATCCGGAAGGTGCCGGCGTCGGTGCGGTCCACCACCGTCAGGCTGACCCCGCTCACGGTGATCGAGCCCTTGGGCACCAGGTAGCGGGCGAGCGAGCCGTCGGCCGCGATGGTCATGAACACGGTGCCGGGAAGACGCTCGAGGCCGGTCACGGTGCCCACGGCGTCCACGTGGCCCTGGACCAGGTGCCCACCGAAGCGGCTGTCGGCCCGCATCGCGCGTTCGAGGTTCACGGGCCGTCCCACCTCGAGGTCACCGAGGGCGGTAGCGCGCAGCGTCTCGGCCATCAGATCGGCGGTGAACCCGTCCTCCGGGAGGGTGGTGACGGTGAGACAGGTGCCGTCCACGGCGATGGAGTCCCCTACCACGGCGCCGTCGAGCACCTGGTGGCAGCGCACGTGCAGGCGTGCATGGCCGTCGTGGACGTCGATCGCGGCCACGTGGCCGAGCTCCTCGACGATGCCGGTGAACATCCTCGCTCCTTGCCGGTGGTCGGCGATGTGGGGTGCGCGCACCGGGTGGCCGGTCAGCGCGGGGGTGGCGGTGGCCTGAGGTGGACGATGGCGTCCGTTCCGGCCCCGCCGCTGCGTTCGGTGCGCCAGGGCGTGCCGGGTGGCGGGGCCAGGCTGCCCTGCAGCGGTCCGTCGCCGAGCCCGACCGCCACGTGCAGGACGAGCCGGTCGACGAGGTCCGCGCCGAGCAGCGCGTCGGCCAGCGTAGGGCCAGGTTCGGCGAGCAGTGACACCATCCCGAGCCCGGCGAGTTCTCCCACCGCCCCCGGGAGATCCACACCGCGGCCCTCCGGCCCGGGCGACACGAAACGGACCTCCACGCCCCGCTGGGAGAGCACCGCCGCGCGGGCGCGTCGGCGCTCGCGGGAACCGGCTCCGGACGGGGTCGCGGCCAGCAGCACCGTCCCGGCGCGCACCACCTTCGCGCCCACCGGGGTCCGCACGTCGGTGTCGATGATGACCGCCCGGGGCTGACGGCCGACGGGCACCTCGCGCACGTCCAGACGCGGGTCGTCAGCCAGCACGGTGCCGATGCCGACCAGGACGCCGTCGACGGCGCCGCGCCAGCGGTGCACCGCGCGGCGCGCGAGCGGGCCGGTCACCCAACGCTCGCCCGTGGGGTTGGTGACCGCGCCGTCGGCCGTCCTGGCGAGCTTCAGGGTGACGTGGGGCCGGCCGTGACGGACGACGGTGAGGAACCCCTCCAGACCCGCGGCGACCGCACCACGGTACGGATCCTGCGCCGGCAGCGGGCCCACGACGTCCACGCCGGCCTGCGCGAGCCGTGCGCCTCCCCCGGTGGCCACCGGGTTCGGGTCGGGGTGGGCGAACACGACCCGGGCGACGCCGGCGTCCACCAGCGCGTCGGTGCACGGTGGGGTACGACCGTGGTGGGCACAGGGCTCCAGGGTCACCACGGCCGTGGCGCCGCGGGCCGCGCCGCCAGCGGCGCGCAACGCCACCACCTCGGCGTGGGCACCGGGAGGGGGTTCGGTCACACCATGACCGACCGGTTCGCCGTCGCGGAGCACCACGCACCCGACCGCCGGGTTCGGGCTGACCACCGTCGCGTGGGGGGCGGCAGCCGCCGACGCCCGGGCCAACGCTGCACGCTCAGCGACGGTGAGCTGACGCTGCGTCACGGGCGGTCGCGTCGACGGTGCCGGTCGTTCATGGGAGCCCGACCGCCATCTACCCACCGTCCTCGGGTGCGCGGCGGTCGATCCGGTAGGCGGAGCCGGGGGTCTTGCGGTTCTTGGCGTAGCGCTTCATCTCCGTGGCCGTGGCGACGATGTCCCCGTGGTGGCCGAAGTCCCGGATCGCCGTGGAGGCGATACCGATGGACAGCGACAGGGGCCCGAAACGTTGTGGCACGCCGCGTCGGTCGGTCACCTCGATGCCGCCGGCGGCGAGGTCGACGGCGTCGTACAGCGTCGGCACGACGGCGTCGAAGCGCTCGCAGATCAGGTGTGCGGTCGACTCGGCCAGGTCGGGGCGGACCAGGACCACGAAGTCGTCGCCGCCCACGTGGCCGACGAAGGCCTCCGCGTCGTCGAGCTCGTCGCGTACCTCCTGCAGCACCGAGCCCAGGGCGGCCAGGGCCTCGTCACCGCGTAGGAACCCGTAGTGGTCGTTGTAGGGCTTGAACCGGTCGAGGTCGACGTAGAGCAGGGCGAAGCCACCGGGGGCCGCCAGCAGCTGGGACAGCTTCGCAAGGATCGACTCGTTGCCGGGGAGGCCGGTCAGCGGGTTGCGGGTGCGCTGGGTGTCCGCGCGGCGCATCGCCGCCCGGACCCGGGCGACCAGCTCGTCGGGATCGAAGGGCTTCGTGAGGTAGTCGTCCGCGCCCGCGTCCAGCCCGGTGATCGCGTCCCCGGTCTGCACCCGTGCCGTCAGCAGCATCACGGGGACGTGGCTGGTACGGGGATCCTCGCGCATCTGGCGCAGGGCCTCGATGCCGTCGAGCTTGGGCATCATCACGTCCAGCACGACCACGTCCGGGTGCTGGTGGCGGGCCACGTGCAACGCCTCGAGACCGTCGGTGGCCAGCTCGACCTCGAAGCCCGCCAGCTCGAGCGTGATCTCGAGGTAGGCGCGGATGTCCTCATCGTCGTCGGCGACCAGGATGCGGGGGGTCACGCGACAGCTCCTGCGGCGTCAGCGAGATCGAGGAGCGTGCGGACCGCCGCGGCCCGATCCGTGGCGCCGAACACCGACGAACCGGCGACCAGCACCTCCGCGCCCGCGGCGGCTGCTTGCGCGACCGTCGTCGGACCGATGCCGCCGTCCACCTGGATGCGGAAGCGGGCGTCGTTCGTGGCCCGCCAGATGGCCGCCTCGGCGACCTTCGGGACGGTCTCGGGAAGGAAGGACTGTCCCCCGAAGCCGGGCTCGACGGTCATCACCAGCAACAGGTCGACGTGGCCGAGCAGCTCGGTGACCATCGACACCGGGTGGGCCGGCTTGATGGCGACCCCGACGGTCGCCCCGCGGTCGTGGAGGTCGTGGATCAGGGCGATCGGGTCGTCCTCCACCTCGGGATGGAAGGTGATGTGGTCAGCGCCGAGCGCCACGAGCTGCGGGGCGTAGGTGGCGGGGTCGGTGATCATCAGGTGGCAGTCGAGGACCCGGTCGGTGGCACGTCGCAGGGACGCAACGACGGGGTGTCCGAGGGTGATGTTCGGGACGTAGTGCCCGTCCATGACATCGACGTGGATCGTGCCCACGACCTCGGCGACGTCGGCGACCTCCGCCCCGAGCCGGGCGAAGTCCGCCGCCAGGATCGACGGGGCGATGGAACGCTGCTGCATCACTCACCTCTCCCCGCCACCGGCGGCGACCGCTGGTCGTGGCCACGCCCCGTCGGCGGTGACTCCGGACTGTAGTCCGCCGGTGCGGCGCTGGCCCGGGGAGCCGGCAACGCCGGTGCGTCGGGTTCACACGGCCTGCCAGGTGGCGATGAACATCCCGTCGGTGTCGTCGGCGTCGGGCAGCAGCTGCGTGGTCGCGGTGCAGGTGAGTCCCGCCGCGGCGGCTTCGGGGGCGAAGCGGTCCACGACGTGGGTGGTCTCCGCGGTGGTCCAGGTGCACACGGCGTAGGTCAGCTGCCCTCCCGGTGCGACGTGACGCGCGGCGGCGCGCAGCAGCTGCTCCTGGAGCCGGGCCAGTGCAGCGGCGTCCTCGGGGGTGCGCCGCCAGCGCACCTCCGGGCGGCGCCGACCCGTCCCGAGCCCGGTGCAGGGAGCGTCCAGCAGCACCACCTCGAAACGCGCGTCGTCCGGCACCGGTGGCGCACGGCCGTCGCCCTCCTCCACCGCGACCCGCACCCCCTGGCGCTCGGCCGCCTCGGCGATCGCACGGGCGCGGTGGGGGTGCAGCTCCACCGCGGTGACCTGCCCCTTCTCCCCCACCAGGTGGGCGAGGTGGGTCGTCTTGCCGCCCGGACCGGCGCAGAGATCGAGGACGCGGTCCCCCTCGCTCGCGCCGGTGGCCAACGCGACGCGCATCGAGGCTTCGTCCTGCACGACCGCGCGCCCCTCGGCGACGGCGGCCAGCGTCCGCGGATCCGCACCCGGCGCCCGGATCGACACCGGGAGCGCACCGGGCCGGGCGTCGATCCCGGCGGCCGTCAGCTCCTCCAGCAGGGCGTCACGATCGGCGTTGGCCCGCAGGGTGACACCGGGGGCGACGTCGTCGGCGGCCAGGATCGCAGCGGTGCGCGTCGTCCCGTACCGCTCCAGGAGGTCCTCGACCACCCAGGACGGATGGGCCGTGGACAGGGCGAGGTGGGCCACCGGGTCGTCGCCGCGGTCGGGCCAGGCCAGGTCGCCGTCACGCCGGTCGAGGGCACGCAGCACACCGTTGACGAACCCGCCGGCGCCGGCGCTGCGGCCTCGGGGGACGGACCGACGCGCCAACTGCACCGAGGTGTCGACGGCAGCGCGGGCAGGGACGTCACTGACCAGCAGCTGCAGCGCACCGAGGCGCAGCACGCGGCGCAGGGCCGGTTCCACCGCTGCCAGGGGGCGTGAGAGCACCAGGGCCAGGGCAGCGTCCAGGGTCCCCTCCCACCGCAGGGTCTCGTAGGCGAGGTGGGCGGCGAAGGCCCGGTCCCGGGGGTCACGCAGATCGGCGACCGCCTCCGGCACCGCCAGGTTCGACCACGCACCGTCCTCCTCCACCCGGGTGAGGGCGGCGAGGGCGGCCTGGCGGGCGGCCAGCCCGGCCGGTGCAGGGGTGGTCGTCGACGGACCGCGCACGCGGGAGGGCCCGGAGGCGGCGGCGGGGCTCACCCGTCGTCGCTGTCGCCCGCCAGCCGCTCCCCCACCTCGATGCGGGCCCCGTTCGCGAAGTCCGCAGCGGCCATGCGGGGCTTGCCGGCGGGCTGCACCTCGGTGAGCCGGACCACACCCTCGCCGCAGGCGACCACGACACCCGCACGATCGACGGCCAGCACGGTGCCGGGGAGCGGCGCACCCTCGACCGCGTCGAGCGCCAGGGTGGCGGCAGCCCGGTCCAGCGGTGGCGCGTCGAACACCTTCAGCCGCTCGCCGCGGAAGGTGGTGTGGGCGCCGGGCGCGGGATCGGCGCTGCGGACCAGACGGTCGACCTCCACCGCCGGCCGCGACAGGTCGATCCGGACGTCATCGGGGGTGATCTTGGGCGCCAGCGTCGCCCCCTCCGCGGGCTGCGGCTCGGGCACCTCGCCGGCGTGCAGGGCCGCGAGCGAGTCGACCAGCACCGGAGCGCCGAGCACCGCGAGCCGGGTGAGGAGCGCACCCGTGCGCTCCCGCGGCGCCACCGGGACCTCGACACGTCGCAGCACGGGACCGGTGTCCATCCCCTCGTCGAGCACGAAGGTGGTGACGCCCGTGACCTCGTCCCCCGCGCGCAGGGTGTGCTGGACGGGGGCGGCACCGCGCCACCGTGGCAGCAGGGAGAAGTGGAGGTTGACGAACCCGCGACCGCCGGCCGCGAGCACGTCGGCAGGCAGCAGCGCCCCGTAGGCCACGACGGCGCAGGCATCGAGGTCCAGCGCACGCAGGTCGTCCAGGACCTCACGCGGCCGGTTGGGCTGCCACACCTCGAGCCCGTGCGCGTCGGCCGCCACCTTGACCGGGGGCGGTTGCGGCCTCCCCCGCCGCCCGCGGGGGCGGTCGGGGTTGCACAGCACCGCGGCGATCTCGATGTCGTCGGTGGCCACCAGCGCGTCGAGGCTGGGGACGGCGACCTCGGGGGTGCCGAGGAACGCGATACGCACGGCTGGTTCCTTCAGGTCGGCGCGTCAGGAGCGCGCGGTCAGCGCTGACGACCCAGCAACAGCCCACCGGGGCGCCGCGGCTGCGGATCGTCGAGGCCCTGTGAGAGCCGGTACTCGCGCATCTGCTTCATGGCCGCCTTCCGGTCGTGGGCGGCGAGGTGGTCGACGAACAGGATGCCGTTGAGGTGGTCCATCTCGTGCAGCCAGATGCGGGCGTGGTGGCCCTCGAGCTGCACCCGGTGGTCATCGCCGGCGAGATCCTGGTAGGCGACCTCGACCCGCAGCGGGCGTTCCACGGGGTAGAAGAGCCCCGGGAAGGACAGGCACCCCTCGTCGTCGTCCTGGAGGTCCTCGCTGGCATCGGTCAGCTCCGGGTTGACGACCGCACCGCCTTCGCTGGAGCGGGTGCCGTCGGCGGCCTCGTGCTCCACCTCCCAGGTGAAGAGCCGCTTGAGGACGCCGACCTGGTTCGCGGCCAGGCCGACGCCGCTGGCGGCCTGCATCGTCTCCATCATGTCCTGGGCAAGGGTCGCGAGACGACCGTCGAAATCGGTCACCTCGTGCGCCCGCTGGCGCAGCACGGGGTCGCCGAAGATCCGGATCTCCATCATGGCCACGCGGCTACCTCACGGGTGCGACGACGCGAGCGGGCCACGATGGTACGCGCCGCGCCGCTGCCCACCGCGCCGCTGCGGGTCACAGGGCATCGACCGGATCCACATCGACGCGCAGGTCCACCCCGACACGGCTGGCTGCCGCTCTGATCGGCGCGAGCGCGGTGAGGGTCGCCGCCCGGTCGTCGCACTTGAGCAGGTAGCCGTCCCGGCCCTCGGCCGGCACGGGTCCGAGCAACTCATCACCGGCCGGCAGCACCTCCGCGAGCCCCCGGCTGAGCGGCAGATCGTCGACCGCGGCCCCGGGCGGCGAGCTGAGCCGGATCGCGTGGGCGGCCGGCGGGAAGCGCAGGACGGCGCGGGTGGCCACCTCCCGCCGCCAGAAACCGCCCGGGTCCCAGGCGGACAGCGCGGCGACCACCGGATGGTCCGGTTCGCGGGTCTGGACCACCACCTGGCTGTCCGACGGATCGCGGCCGCCGTGGACGGTCCACGCGGCCACCTGGCAGGCGAGGCGCAGCACGTCCTCGGCGGCGTCCAGGCTGGGCCGTCGCAGGGACCCGTCCAGGTCGGGCAGGACCACCGCGCCGACCGCACCCGGCGGGCGGTCCAGGACCGAGCCGCGGGTCAGCACCAGGATCGCGGGAGGCGGCGGGGGAGTGCGGCCGTAGCCCTCGAGCACCGCGACCGGTACCTGCGCGCCTCGCTCCAGCTCGCGGCCGAGCCGCACCGCCCCCGCCGCCAGGGGCACCAGCTCCCGTCGGCCGCACCCACCACAGGCGGGCACCGTGCCGGCCCGGGCACCGCAGCCCTCGCACACCAGGCCACCACGCCCGTCGAAGCCGAGCGACGCGCCGCACCGTCGGCACACCGCCCGCTCGCCGCACCCGGCGCACACCAGCACCCGACCCTCACCACGACGGCTGGCCAGCAGCACCCCGTAGCGGCCCTGCCGGGTCGCGGACCGCAGCGCCTCGCTGGCCTCACGGGTGAGCCGGGCGCGCGGCTGGTCCTCCCCCGTCACCACCTGGACCCGGGGCCGGGCACGTCGTTCGGCCGCACGGTCAGCCACCACGGGCGTGACCCGCCGCTCGCGGAGCAGTCGCCAGGCGATGGCCGAGGGGACGGTGCCCACGGCGACCCCCACACCGCCGGCCCGTCGCGCCCGCTCGAGCACCACCTCCCGGGCGTGGTGGCGCGGGCTGCGCCGCTCCTTGTAGGCGGGGTTGGCCTCGTCGAGCAGGACCGCGAGGCCGAGGTGCGCCAGCGGCGTGAAGGCCGCGCCCCGCTCCCCCACCACCACCCGGGCGTGCCCCGTGCGGGCCTCCAGCCACCGCCGGTACAGGGCGCGCCGCGCCGGTCCGCCCCGCAGGTCCACCGCGAGGTCGCCCGCCGCCGCCACCACCGCATCCGCGGTGGGGGAAGCCGGATCCGGGACCAGGACCAGCACGTCGCGGTCGTGTGCCAGGGTCAGCTGCGCGAGCTCCGCGAGGCGCGCCGCGACGTCCTCACCGGGCAGGGGCCGCCAGAGGTAGGAGCCGGCACCACCCCGGACGGCGCCCAGCAGCTGCGTCCCACCGTCGCCGTACACCCGCCACGCCGCAGCGAGCTGCTCCGGGTCCGGGGCCGGATCGGAACTCGGGCGCGGCGCCTGGGGGTACCACCCGGCAGCGGCGGCGCGCCGCTCCACGTCCACGGTGCGGTCGGGGAGCGCGTGGCGGATCACGTCGGCCAGCGGAGCCCCGAAGCGGTCCGCCGCCCACCGGAGGACCTCGAGCTCCTCGGCCTCGACCCACCGGTGTGCGCCCAGCACGCGCGCGATCGGGCGGAGCCGGTGCGCCGGCACCTCGGTGTCCTCGGCGTGGCCGACCACCAGCCCGCGGACCCGCCGCCCACCGAAGGTGACCTGGACGCGCTGGCCCACCGCCACCTCGACGTCCTCCGGCACGAGGTAGTCGAAGGGGCGGTCGAGGTGGAAGGGTGCGACCTCGACGGCGACGCGTGCGAGGCGGGGCACCGCGCCTAGCTGCCCACGGCGGCGCGCAGATCGTCGGCGCGGTCGGTGCGCTCCCAGGTGAAACGTGGCCCCTGCCGACCGAAGTGCCCGTAGGCGGCGGTGGCGCGGTAGCCGGGGGTGCGCAGGTCGAGAGCGTCGACGATGGCGGCCGGCCGCAGGTCGAAGACCTCACGAACCGCCCGCAGGATCGCGTCTGGGGCCACCTGCTCGGTGCCGAAGGTGTCGACGTTGAGGCTGACCGGGTTCGCCACCCCGATCGCGTAGGCCACCTGCAGCTCCACCTTGGCGGCCAGTCCGGCGGCGACGATGTTCTTGGCGACCCACCGGGTGGCGTAGGCAGCGGAGCGGTCCACCTTCGAGGGGTCCTTGCCGGAGAAGGCGCCGCCGCCGTGGCGGGCCATCCCGCCGTAGGTGTCCACGATGATCTTGCGGCCCGTCAAGCCGGCGTCGGCGACCGGACCCCCCAGCTCGAAGCGCCCGGTGGGGTTGACGAACACGTCGAGGTCGTCGACGTCGATGTCGTCGGGCAGCAGTGGCCGGATCACGTGCTCCTCGACATCCGGCCGCAGGTAGCCGAGGTCGATGGCGGCGCGGTGCTGGGTGGAGAGGACCACGGCGGTGACCGCCCTCGGGCGGCCGTCCTCGTAGGCGACGGTGATCTGGGTCTTGCCGTCAGGACGCAGGTAGGGCAGCTGGCCGGTCTTGCGGACCTCGGTGAGGCGCTGCGCCATACGGTGGGCGAGGTGGATCGGCAGCGGCATCAGCGTCGGGGTCTCGTCCGTCGCGTAGCCGAACATCATCCCCTGGTCGCCGGCACCCTGCAGGCCGTAGGGGTCCGCGTCCCCGGCGTCGTAGGCGCGGTCGACACCCTGGGCGATGTCGGGTGACTGCTCGTCGATCGCCACCGACACCCCGCAGGTGTTGCCGTCGAACCCGACGTCGGCCGAGTCGTACCCGATGGACAGCACGGTGTCGCGCACGACCCGGGGGATGTCCACGTAGCACTCCGTGGTGATCTCGCCCACCACCATCACCTGACCGGTCGTCACCAGGGTCTCGCACGCCACCCGGCCCTGTGGATCGTCGGTGAGGATGTCGTCGAGGATGGCGTCGGAGATCTGGTCGGCCATCTTGTCCGGGTGACCCTCGGTCACGGACTCGGAGGTGAACAGGCTGCGTCCGGACACGGGGCACTCCTGGGACGGGCGGAGGATCGGCGAGCGGGTAGAGCGGTGCCGGTCGGCGGGAGCGGTCCGTCGCGCTGCGGGCACCGCCGACGCACGCGGCGCGCAGCCTATACGCGGGGGTGCGTCACCTCCGGCCGGTCGGCCGGCCGGGCGGCCGGCACGCCGTCAGCCGCCTCGCGGGCCCTCCAGCCAGGCGACGACCGCGTCGAGGATGCGGTCGGCAACCACCCGCTTGCTCGCCAGGGCGACCTCCTGCCGCCCGCCGCGTCGATCGAGGACCACGACCCGGTTGTCGTCCACCTCGAAGCCCGCGTCGGTGGCGGAGACGTCGTTGACCACCAGCAGGTCGGCGCCCTTGGCCGTGAGTTTCGCCCGGCCGTTGTCCTCCGCGGTGTCGGTCTCCGCGGCGAAGCCCACCAGCACCGGGCGGTCCGCGGTGCCGCGGGCGGCACCGAGCTCGGCGAGGATGTCGGGGTTGGGCACCAGCGCGACCGCCGGCGCGCCACGGTCCTTCTTGAGCTTGCGGGGTGCGACCTGCTCCGGCCGGAAGTCGGCGACGGCTGCGGCCTTGATGATCACGTCCACCTCGGTGCGGCGGGCGGTGACGGCCGCGTGCATGTCACGCGCGGTGACCACGTCGGTGCGTCGTACGCCCGGTGGGGTGGGCAGCTCCGTGGGCGCAGCGACCAGCTCCACCTCGCCGCCCCGTTCGGCTGCGGCCGCGGCCAGGGCGAAACCCATCCGACCGCTGGACCGGTTCCCGAGGTAGCGGACGGGATCGAGGGCCTCGCGGGTCCCACCCGCGGTGACCACCAGCCGGCAGCCGGCGAGATCCGGACCTGACGGCGCGGTGGGAGCCGCGGTCGCGGTGGGAGCCGCGGTCGCGGTGCGCGCGGCGGAACCGGTGCCCGACCCGGCGTCGGTGAGCGCAGCGGTCACCGCCGCGAAGGCGACCTCCGGGTCGACGAGCCGTCCGGGGCCCTCGTCCCCGCCCATGAGCGGACCCTCCGCGGGGCCGACGAGGCGCACCCCCCGGCGGGTGAGCAGGTCGACGTTGTCCCGGGTGGCCGGGTGTTGCCACATCTCCGCGTGCATGGCGGGCGCCACGACCACCGGGCAGGTGGCTGCCAGCGCCGAGGTCGCGAGCAGGTCGTCGGCCAGACCGTGCGCGAGCCGGGCGAGGGTGTGCGCCGTGGCCGGGTAGACGACGAGGACCTCCGCGGCGCGACCCAACGCGACGTGGGTCCCGGCGGCGATGTCCTCCCACACCTCCGAGCGCACGGCCCGCCCGGTGATCCCCTCGAAGGTCGCGGGACCGACGAAGTGCCCCCCACCGCGGGTGAGGACCACGTCCACCTCGGCGCCGGCCTGCACCAGCAGCCGTGCCAGGAGGGCAGCCTTGTAGGCCGCGATGCCGCCCGTGACACCCAGGAGGACCCGTCTGCCCTCCAACGGGGTGTCCGCCGGGGGCCTGGACACGCTCAGGCCGGCTCGTCCTGGTCGTCGGACACGATCACGGTGAGGCCGTCCTCCTCCGCACCCGGGTCGGGTGCGGATGCGACCTCGATCTTGCGCTGCGCGATCTCCTCGAGGGCGATGGAGAGCGGCTTGTTGGTGTCGGTGGTCAGCAGCGGCGGCACGAAGGCGCCCATCCCCTCACCGAGCTGCGCGTAGTAGCCGTTGATCTCGCGTGCCCGCTTCGCGGAGAGGTGCACGAGGTGGAAGCGTGACTCCACCTTGTCCATGAGGTCGTCGATGCGTGCGATGGTGGTGCCTTCCGTGCGGTCCCGGGCCGTCGGGACCGTGGGCGTGCTGCGACGCGCAGCGGTGCTGCGGGGACGCAGCGTACCTCCGTGCGCTGTTCCCGCTCAAGCAGCGGCCGACCACGTAGCGTGCAGGCCGCACAGCTCCGTGATCGAGAAACCGCACCCATGACCGCCACCACCTCAGGACCGGGCCTTGGCATCGTCCCGGTCGTGGCTGCAGCGGTGCTGCTGATCGCCTGGGTGGTCCAGCACCGACGGCGGCGGGCGGAGCAGGCCGCCTTGGCCCGCTTCATCACGCGACACGAGGGGTGGCACCTCCAGGGCTGGCCCTGCGGCGTCCAGCCGGAGCTGCTCGTCGGTCGGTTCTCCGCCACGCCGCGGGGTGATCGCCGCTACGGCGTCGAGCAGGCGGTCGGAGGGCCGCTCGAGCTCCAGGTCGACGGGCGAGCGCTGTCGTGCGAGGTGTCCTGCTTCCGTTGGTTCCACGAGCGACAACGCCGATCACGGAGCAGCCGCGGCGTCGTCACCACCTCGTACCAGCGTTACCGGGAGCTCGTGGTGCTGTGCCAGCTCCCCCTGCACACCCACCGGTCGGTCTCCATCGGGCCGGAGTCGATGCTGGGCCGTATCGGGCTGACCCGCGGCGGCGCGCAGTTGGAGTCCGACGCCTTCAACCGACGGTTCCGGGTGGAAGGACGCGACCGGGAGCTGGTCGTTCGCCTGCTCGATGCCCAGCTCCAGGAGCTGCTGGTCACGGCCTTCAGCGGTCGCGGTATCGAGTTCAGCGACGACCTCCTGGCGTTGTGGGGCACCCCCGACCACCAGGACACGAGCCTGGCGGGCGTGGTGCGCACCTACCCGGCGTTGGTGCAGGATCTCGGTCGGCTGGTACGGGGGATCCCGCACAGCTTCTGGCGGGCGATGCGACCCAACGAACCGGATGCTGCCGGGGACCACGGACCCGCTCCCCGACCACCCACCCCCGAGGAGCGGTAGATGGAGCTGCTGCTGCTCATGGCGCTGCCGGTGGTGGTCCTGCTGGTGCTCACCGTCATCTCCTACAACCGCTTCGTGGCGCAGCGGGCCTCGATCGACGCGACCTGGGCCAACATCGAGGGCGAACTCCAACGCCGCCACGACCTGGTGTCCAACCTGGTGGCCGCGGTACAGGGGTACGCCACCCACGAGCGAGGTGTCCTCGAGCAGGTCACCGCCGCCCGTGCCCGCGCCATCTCCGCGGTGCCCGCGAAGGTCCCGATCGCGGAGCAGGCCCGCGCCGAGGACGCGCTGACCCAGGGACTGACCAGCCTCTTGGCCGTCACCGAGTCCTACCCGCAGCTGCGCAGCGACGCGCTGTTCCGCGACCTCCAACGCCAGTTGGTCGAGACCGAGGACCGCATCGCCGCCGCGCGGCGGTTGTACAACCTCGAGGTCGCCGCCTACGAGCGGCGCCGCCACGCCGTGCCCTCCAACCTCGTCGCCAGCACCGCGGGCTTCGCGCCGGCGCGGATGTTCGAGATCCGGGACCCTGCCGCCGAGCACGCTCCCCACCTGGCGCCCTGAAGCCGCCGGCGCTGCATGCTCGCACCGGTGCCCTGGGCTCGCGCCGACGCCCTGGGCTCGCGCCGACGCCCTGGGCTCGCGCCGACGCCCTGGGCTCGCGCAGGTGCACCGGGCGAAGCTCGGCGCACCACCCTCACAGGGGCTCGTGGCGTGCCTGTTCGATGATCGCCACCACCTCGGCAACGCACCGGTCGAGGTCGTCGTTGATCACGGTCACGTCGAAGTGGTGCGCCTGGTCGAGTTCCTCACGCGCGCGGGTCAGGCGTCGGTCCAGTGCGGCAGGATCCTCCGTCCCGCGGGCCAGGAGCCGCCGCTCGAGCTCCTCGAAGCTCGGTGGCGCGAGGAACAGCAGCAGGGCCGAAGGGTCGTGCGCGCGCACCTGCAGGGCTCCCTGCAGCTCGATGTCGAGGACCACGACGTGACCGGCGGCGACCGCGGATGCCACGGGTTCGCTGGGGGTTCCGTACCGGTTGCCGGCGTACTCCGCCCACTCGAGCAGCGCATCGCCGTCGACCAGCTCCTGGAAACGCTGTGGGCTGACGAAGTGGTAGTCGACGCCGTCGACCTCGCCGTCGCGGGGAGCGCGTGTGGTTGCCGACACCGACAGCACCGCGTCGGGGAGCAGCGAGCGGACCCGCGTGTGCACGGTCCCCTTGCCCACGCCCGAGGGCCCGGCGATCACCACCAGGAGGCCGTGCCGGCTGGACCGCACCGTCACGAGGGCGGCGGGAAGGCGTCCAGCAGTGCCTGTCGTTGTCGCGGCCCCAGGCCTCGGACCCTGCGGGAGCGGGCGATACGCAGCTCCTCCATGATCCGCTCGGCCTTGATCGGACCGACGGCCGGCAGGGACTCGAGCACCTCGCTGACCCGCATCTTGGCCAACGCCTCGGAACCCGCAGCGGCGTCGAGGACCGCGCCGAGCGTGGTGGCGCCCGCCTTGAGCTGCTGCTTGACCTCCGCCCGCTCCCGCCGGGCGTCCGCCGCTTTGGCCAGTGCGGCGCGCCGTTGCTCCGGATCCAGATCGGGCAACGACATCACAGCTCCCAAGAACAGCCTGTGCAAGGACGGTCACGCAACGTGCTGGAGCCTAGTCGGTGGCAGGAGCGTGCTCCCGACGCACCGCGAGATGCGGGTGTCCGCGCGTGCGTCGTCGGCGCGTTAGCGTCGGGCGCTGCACCACCCCGTCCTCGCAGGAGTCGGCATGGCGACCAGTGCACCCATCGTCCTCGGCGTCGACCTCGACGGGGTGTGTGCGGACTACGAGGGCGCCTTCCGGGCCTCCGTGGCACGGCAGCGCGGTCTGGATCCCGCGACGCTGCCGCCGCAGACGATCCTGGACGCGTACTCCCAGTGGGGCCTGAGCTTCGAGGAGTTCGAGGAGGCCCACCGACGTGCCGTGGTCGAGGACCGCATGTTCCGCCGCATGGCACCGCTGCCGGGGGTGTCCGAGGCGCTGTGGCAGCTCTCGGATGCCGGCGTGTGGATCCGCATCATCACCCACCGGTTGATCTTCAACTGGGCGCACGAGGCGTCGGCGGCGGACACCGCCACGTGGCTGGACGCGCACCAGATCCCCTACCGGGACCTCTGCTTCATCGGGGACAAGCCCAACGTGGGCGCAGACCTGTACGTGGACGACTCGCCCACCAACATCCTGTCGCTGCGGCGTGCGGGCCGGACCACGATCGTGTTCGACCAGCCCTACAACCGGCACCTGCCGGCGCCGCGCGCACGGTCCTGGGAGGACGTGGTGCACCTCGTCCGCTCGGAGCTGGCATCCCGCGACCGGCAGCTGCCCCTCCCGCTGCACGAGAGCGCGGACGCTGCGGACACGGCCGATACGGACATCGCCACCGACCGCACCGCCACCGACCGAAGGCGCGCAGATGTCTGACACGACGGCCACCGCGGCCCGCACCGCGGAGTTCCTGCGGTTCATGGTGTCGAGCGGGGTGCTGCGGTTCGGTGACTTCGTGGGCAAGTCGGGGCGGCGGATGCCCTACTTCATCGATGCCGGCCGGTACCGCTCCGGTCGACAGCTGGCCCGGCTGGGCGGCTACTACGCGGCGACGATCGAGGACACCTTCGGCGGTGCCGTCGACGTGCTGTTCGGTCCGGCCTACAAGGGCATCCCGCTGGCGGTGAGCGCCGGCATCGCGCTCGCCGAACAACACGGTCGCGATCTCGGGGTGAGCTTCGACCGCAAGGAGGCCAAGGACCACGGCGAGGGGGGACAGCTGATCGGGCACCAGCTGTCGGACGGTGACCGCGTCGTCATCGTCGAGGACGTCACCACGGCGGGCACCTCGATCCGTGCCAGCGTGCCGCTGCTGCGCGCCCAGGCGGACGTCGAGGTGGTCGGGCTGGTCGTGGGCGTGGACCGCAGGGAACGTGGCACCACGTCACGATCGGCGCTCGAGGAGCTGGCGGCGGAGTTCGGTCTGCGCACCGCGGCACTGGCCACCATCGACGACATCGTGCGCCACCTCGCGGACGCCGAGGTGGACGGCCAGCCCGTGCTCACCGCGGCCGACCTGGAACGGATCGCGGCGTACCGGGCGGAACACGGGGCACGCTGACCCACGTGCAGCGACCCCACGTCGCACGGCAGCCCGAACGAACGCCCGCTCAGAAGGGCAGGTCCTCCGGGTGCGACGGTGGATCCGACCCCGTGCGCACGGCTGCCCGAGCTCGTGGCCCTCGTCCCGTGGGGGGCGCGCCAGCCACGGCGACCACCTCCCGCCGGGCCAGGGGCGGGTCGCTGGTGGCGACCTCCTGCCCCCGCCGCACGGTGACCGTGCCGTCGGTGTCCATCCGCAGCCGCCACCGTCCTTCGGTCACCGCGACGTGGTGCCGCCGGCAGAGGGCGACGAGGTTGTCGACCACCGTGTGGCCCTCCGCGGCGCGAGCCGTGACGTGGTGCAGGTCCACCCACTGGCTGGGGACCTGGCAGCCGGGGAACCGGCATCCCTGATCGCGGGTGAGGACCGCCTCACGTACCGCACGTGGGATGACCGGGGTCGGCTCGCTCACGCCGAGGACCTTCGAACCGTCGACCAGGATGTGCCGCAGGTCGGCGTCGCTGGCCAGTCGTCGGACCGCCTCGGGGGTCAGGGACGGCGGGCGGCCTGCGGCCGCCCAGAGCAGCTTGGACCGTCCGGCCAGCGCGTCCTCGCCGAGCAGCGTCGCCACGTCGGTGACGACGTTGAGTCGGGGCCGTGACCGCCCGCCGCCACCGCCACCGGCGAGGAAGGACTCGGCGAGGCGGAGCAGGCCGTCGGCACGCTGTCGCGCCCGGGAGACACCCGGCGCGGGTGCAGCGGCACCGTCCTCGACCGGTGCGCCGTCATCGCCCTGGGCCGTCGCCGCACCGAGGGCATCGGCGGTCACGTCCCGACGTCCTGCGGAAGGTGGTGGCATCGCGGCTTCGAGACCGGCCAGCACGGTGGCTCCTGCCTCCGCGTCCAGCTCGAAGTAGCCGGTGAGCGCGCCGTCGAGCGCCGGCTGGATGTGGAGGAACCGTTGCTCGATCCGGCGCAGCTTCCGGTCACGCGCCAGGGCGGGGCGGAGCCGTGCCACATCGTCGCGCACCTCGTCCAGCACGGTGTCGGGGTCCTGGCGCTGCAGCCGTTCCTGGTCGGCGAACCGCGCGTCCAACCGGGCGCGCCCATCGCCGTCGAGGACACGCGCCTCCGCGACGATGGCGCGCACCTGGGCCCAGCCGAGCGCCCCCGCGGCGAAGGCGGACCGCAGCTGCGGCAGCTGCCGCAGCATGGCACCGGCGCCGAGCAGGGTCCGCCGATCGCCGATGGTCATCCTGGTCCGGAAGGCCAGCAGTCCCTCGAGGGGGAGACCCGTGCGCCGTGGCGCAAGATCACGGGTCTCGGCACGATCCGCGAGGGACACCGCGGCGACGTGGGCCGCGTCGATCGTTGCGAGCAGCTCCACCAGCGCACCCAGTTCACCACCCTGCCCATGCTCGTCCAGCGCGAGGTCACGCACACGACCGACCGCCCGCGCCGCCGTACGGACCGCGGACCGCAGATCGGTGGCGTCGTCACCGCCGTCGTCGGCGTCCCCCGCGTCGTCCGGGTGGGGAGCGAGGGGTGCGGTCGGGTGGATCGTCACGTCATCGGACACGTCGGTGTCGTAGCCAGCGGCTGCCTCACGCACCAGGACCGCCGGAGCGTGCCGGCGGTAGGTGTGGTCGCACCGTCGACCAGCCGGCCGGGCCGGTGTCACGCGGAGGGAGGCTGCGGTCGTCGTCATGAACCGAACGTACGTACGAACAGCGGCGGTGTCAAGAGAGGTATGGAAAGTACATGGGATAATCCATGGAACGCGCAGGCCTCCTGCCGGAGCGCACGACGTCTGACGGGCACCGCCGACCAGCGAACACCGGGCGCGCCGCGACCGACACCAACACCGAGGTGGCCCCACGGGCGCAGGGTGCGCCGCACCACCGCCGGTGGACGTCCTACCGGCTGGTCGCCAGCTCCGCCTCCTGCCGACGCCGGCGCCAGGGCGCCTCCTCCCGCTCGTCGGCGTAGGTGCGGTCCCCCATCTCGGCGTCCACGGCATCGGGGCCGAAGGCCGACTTGAGCTCACCGAACAGCCCCGGCCGGCGTTCCACCCGGAGATCGTCACCGAGTCGGTAGATCCGGCGACCACCGTCGGCGGCCACCACCTCGAGGTGGACGGGGACCACTCCCCCGTGGTTGGCCAGGACGTCCTTGAGCCGGTGGACCGCGTCCTCGGTGCACTGCTCCGCAGCGAAGGAGACGACGACGGGCGCCCCGAGCGCCTCGGACAGGTCCGGTACCGCGACCTTGTTGGCGGTCATCTTCACCGCCTCGTCACGGACCTCCAGGCGACCGGTGACCACCAGGACCGCGTCCTCGGCCAGCACCTCGTGGGCCGCGCGGTAGGTCCCCGGCCAGAACACCACCTCGACCTGACCGGTGAGGTCCTCGAGGGTGGCGACCAGGTAGGTGTCACCCTTGCGGGTGAACTTCTTGGTCAACCCCGTCAGCACGCCACCGACCACCACCGACGCGCCGTCCTCACGTTCGCGCAGGCTCGCGCAGGTGGCGTCGGTGTAGCCCTCGAGGACCTTCTCGGTCCCGAACAGCGGGTGGTCGGAGACGTAGAGGCCCAGCATCTCCCGCTCGAAGCGCAGCATCTGCGCCTTGTCGTACTCCGCGTCGGGGATCTCCGGCGCGGTGGCCAGGCCGAGGTCGTCGGCCTCCGCAGCTGCCCCACCGAGCCCGTCGAACAGCGAGAACTGGCCGGCCGCCTCGGCCTTCTTGCGGGTGAGCGTCGCGTCGACGATGGTCTCGTACACCGCGAGCAGGCCCCTGCGGGAGTGGCCCATGCGCGCGAAGGCACCGGAGAGGATCAGGCTCTCCAGGGTCTTCTTGTTGAGCACGCTGGCGTCGACCTTGGCGCAGAAGTCGGCGAAGTCCTCGAACCGGCCCTCGGCGGTGCGGGCCTCGACGATGGAGGCCACGATGCCCTCCCCCACCCCGCGCACCGCGGACAGCCCGAACAGGACCTCGTCCCCGCGGGGCGTGAAGTCGCTGCCGGACTCGTTGACGTCCGGCGGCAGGACGGGGATGCCCATACGGCGGCACTCGTTGAGGTAGAGCGGCTTGAGGTCCTTGTGGTTCTTGACGCTGGTGAGCAGCGCGGCCATGTACTCGACCGGGTAGTGGGTCTTGAGCCACGCGGTCTGGTAGCTGACCACGCCGTAGGCGACGGTGTGGGCCTTGTTGAACCCGTACTCGGCGAACTTCTCGATCAGGCCCCAGAGGTTGACCATGAAGGCCTTCTCGTAGCCGTTGGCCACGCCGCCGGAGATCATCTGGTCCTTCTGCGCCTCCATCAGGTCACGCTTCTTCTTGCCCACCGCCTTGCGCAGCGCGTCCGCCTCCGCCATGGAGAACCCGGAGAGGTCCGTGGCGATGCGCATCACCTGTTCCTGGTAGACGATCACGCCGTGGGTCTCACCGAGGATCGGCTCGAGGTCGGGGTGGTCGAACACCGCCTGCTCGAGACCGTTCTTGCGGTCCGCGAAGGCGATGTGCATGTCCATGCCGAGCGGACCCGGCCGGTAGAGGGCGAGCAGCGCGGAGATGTCCTCGAACCTCGTCGGCTTGAGCTTGCGGACCAGTGCCTGCATCCCGGTCGAGTCGAGCTGGAACACCCCGAGGGTGTAGCCGGTGCCGAGCATCCGGAAGGTCTCCGGATCGTCCATCTCGCCGAGCAGCTCAGGGTCGTCGAGGTCCACCTCCACACCCCGGTTGGCGGCGATGTGGCGCTCCGCATCGGAGATGACCGTGAGGTTGCGCAGGCCCAGGAAGTCCATCTTCAGCAGGCCGATGTCCTCGGCCGCACCCATCTCGTACTGGGTGACGATCTCCCCGTTCTCGGTGCGCAGCAACGGCACCGTCTCGTGCAGGGGCTTGGCGCCGATCACCACCGCGGCGGCGTGGATGCCGTGCTGGCGCTTCAGGCCCTCGAGCTTCTCCGCGGTCTCCAGCACCTCGCGGTAGCTGGGGTCCTCCCGGGCGGTGCGCAGCTCCGAGGACTTGTCGTAGGCCTCGGAGAGGGCGGCCTCCTTGCCCTGGACCGGTGGGGGCATCATCTTCGCGAGCTCGTCACCGACCTTGAAGGGGTGGTCGAGCACGCGGGCGGCGTCTCTGATCGCGGACTTGGCCTTGATCGTGCCGAAGGTCACGATCTGGGCGACGTGGTCGTCGCCGTAGCGACGGGCCGCGTACTTGATCATCTCCCCGCGTCGACGATCGTCGAAGTCGATGTCGATGTCCGGCATCTGGATGCGGGCGGGGTTGAGGAACCGCTCGAAGATCAGGCCGTGCTTGATGGGGTCGACCCGGGTGATGTCGGTGCAGTAGGCCACCACGGAGCCGCCGGCGGACCCGCGTCCGGGTCCGACCCGGATGCCCTGCGAGCGGGCGTACTCGCACAGATCGGCCACGATCAGGAAGTAGGCGGGGAACCCCATCTGCTCGATGACGCCGAGCTCGTACTCCGCGCGCTCGGCGACCGCGGTGGGCACCGGGTCGCCGTAGCGCGCCCGCACGCCCTCCCACACCTTGTGACGCAGGTACTCGGCCTCCGACATGCCATCGGGGCAGGGGAAGGCGGGCAGCAGGTCGAGGTCGAACTCGATGCTGGCGTCGCACCGCTCCGCGATGTCCAGGGTCGCGTCGAGGGCGTCGGGGTAGGCGGCGAACTGCTCGCGCATCTGCCGCGCCGTCTTGACGAAGAAGTCCTCCCCCTGGAACTTGAACCGGTCGGGGTCGGAGATCTTGGAGCCGGTCTGGATGCACAGCAGGGCGTCGTGCGCCTGCGCATCCTCGGCCTTGGTGTAGTGGGAGTCGTTCGCGATCACGGTGCGGAGACCGAGCTCGCCCGCCAGCTTCTCCAGCAGCGGCCACGTGCGGCGCTGGTCATCGATGCCGTGGTCCTGGAGCTCCACGAAGTAGCGCTCCGGGCCGTAGATGTCCTTGAAGTCGCTCAGGGTGCGCTTCGCGGCGCGCTCATCACCGGCCAGCAGGTGCTGGTTCACCTCGGAGCCGAGGCAGCCCGAGAGCACGATGATGCCGTCGCTGTGGTCGGCGAGGACCTCCATGTCGACGCGCGGCTTGTACCAGGTGCCCTCGAGGTAGGCCCGGGTGGAGAGCGACACCAGGTTGCGGTAGCCGACGTCGTCCTGGGCGAGGACGGTCAGGTGGTAGTAGCGCTGTTTGCCATCCCAGCCACCGAGCCGCTGCTCGTGCCGTGAACCGACGGCCTGGTACAGCTCTGAGCCGAGGATGGGTTTGACGCCTTCGCGCTGCGCCGCCCGGTAGAAGTCCACCAGCCCGAACAGCACCCCGTGGTCGGTGATCGCCACCGCCGGCTGCCCGTCGGCGTGGACGTGGCGGACCAGCTCGTCGATCCGCGACGCGCCATCGAGCATCGAGTACTCGGTGTGGACGTGCAGGTGGGCGAAGCTACTGCTCACGGGCTCCCCTGTGGTCGTTGCCGGATGCTGCAGCGGTGGTGACGGGCGACACCACCGCCGGGCACGGGACCGTCCCCGGCGATCGCCGAGGCGGACACGGGTGCGGGTGCACGCTCGGCGCCCGACGGACCGGTCGACCGTGGCCGACAGGTGCGACCACGGGCGTGTGACGGGGAAGAACCACACGCCTGTGGTTCGCGGTGCCGGAACCTAGCAGGCGGTACCGACACCGAGGTGGAGGCCCGCGCGCGTGGGCGGGGTCCGCGCGACCGCGGCCCGGGGTGGCGGGCGCGGGTCAGGCGTCCCACGCCGCCACGACCTCCTCCGGTGCGGGCACCGGGAGCCCGGCGACCTCCAGCGCGGTGCGCAGCTCGTCCGGCAGCGGCTCGTACACCTCGATCCGTTCGCCGGTGACCGGGTGGTCGACCCCGACCGCGGCCGCGTGCAGGAAGGGCCGGTGCAACCCGATCGCGCGCGACAGCGCCGCGGGTGCACCGTAGGTGCGGTCCCCCAGGATCGGCGTCCGCAGCGCCGAGAGGTGGACCCGCAGCTGGTGCGTCCGTCCCGTCCCGAGCTGGCACGCAAGGCTGGTCACCTCCCCCGGTTGGCTCGCCCCCCCGGGCCGGTCGGCGATCTCCGCGGTGGCCAGCGTCCGGTACCGCGTCGTCGCCGGTTTCCCGTCGGCGACCACGGCGAAGCGCGTGCGGTCCTTGGGGTCGCGGCCGATGGGGGCCTCGATCCGCCCGCGTGCCTCGGGCGGCACCCCGGCCACCACGGCGAGGTAGCGGCGCGTCACCCGCCGCGCGGACAGGGCGGCCGTGAGTCCGGCGAAGGCCTCGGGGCTGGAGGCCACGAGCAGCAGTCCCGAGGTGTCACGATCGAGGCGGTGCACGATGCCGGGCCGGTGGCCCTCGCTGCCCGGGGCCAAGGGCACGCCGGCGGCCACCAGCGCGTCCACCAGGGTGCCGTCGGGGTGACCGGCGCCGGGGTGCACCACGAGCCCTGCGGGCTTGGCGACCACGAGGAGGTGCTCGTCGCGGTAGCGCACCGGCGGGAGCGGTGGGGCCGCCGTCGGCGCGGTGGGCGCAGGCTCCGCCACCTCGACGGCGTCACCGAGGCGCAGCCGACGGCTCCGGGGCGCCGGCTCGCCACCGACACGGACCTCGCCGGCGTCGATCCGCGCGGCTGCGCGGCTGCGCGGGACCCCGAGCCGGCCCGCGACGAACACGTCGAGCCGGCTGCCCTCCTCGTCCGACGTCACCTCGAAACGGTTCACGACCGGGGATCCTCGTCGGGGTGGTCGGGGCCGTCGGGGCGGTCGGGGCCGTCGGGATCGTCAGGGCCGTCGGGGCCGTCAGGGTCGCCAGGGCCGTCGGGGCCGTCGGGGTCATCGGGCGCCGGCTCCCCACCGGCAGCATCCTCGGTCCGATCGCCGCCCGGCGGGGGCTCATCGCTGCCGTCCTCCTGTGCGACCGACGGGGTGACCTCCAGCGCCGCGGACAGGCGCTCCTCCCGCCACAGGGCCAGCACCAGGAACGCGAACCCGACGGTGATGGCGCTGTCGGCCACGTTGAAGCGCGGGAAGGTGCCCCAGGCGACGAAGTCCACGACGAAGCCGCTCCCGAAGACCTCGCCACCGGGCCGGAACAGGCGATCGAGGACGTTGCCGACCGCTCCCGACAACAGCATGCCGAAGGCCGTGGCGGACAGCGCGGTGGGAGCCCGGGGCAGGATCCGGCCCACCAGCGCCAGCACGCCGACGGTGACCAGGAGGAACACCCAGTGCGGCAACGGGAGCCCGAAGGCACCCCCCGGGTTGTAGATCAACTGCCAACCGATGTGGTCGCCGAGCCAGGGCACGAACACGCCGGGGGTGAGCAGCGCCTCCGCCAACTCCTTGGTGGCCTGGTCGAGGACCACGAGGCCGGCCGCGACGCTCACCCCGATCGCCGTGGCGTGCGGGTGCGGTGGCAAGGCGGCCGTGGTGGCGTCCGAGCCACCCGGACCGGATGGCTCCGGCGGCGGGGTGGAGTCCTCGGTCACCGGCTCAGCGACCCGTCTCCTCGCGACGCTTGCACTCCAGACACATCGTCGTGTACGGGATCGCCTCGAGCCGCTCCGGCTCGATCATCTCACCGCAGCGTTCGCACACACCGTAGGTCCCGGCCTCGATGCGTCGAAGGGCGTCGTCGATCTCGGTCAGCAACCGGCGGGCGTGGTTCGACAGCGACTGGGCGGTCTCCCGCTCGAAGCTGGCCGACCCCGCGTCAGCGGGATCGTCGTCGAAGCCGCCCTCGCGCCAGTTGTTGACGTCCGCCTCGGCGTCCAGTTCGCGCACCTGCGCCAGCAGTTGGGCACGCTCCGCCTCGAGCTCCTCGCGACGGACGCGGAGCTGCTTCTGGGTGAGGGGTCGGCCTGCCATGGGCGCGGGAAGGTAGCAGACACGACCCGGCTGTCCCGCGACCCGACCGACACGCCACGACGCCTGCGACCACGTAGACTCCGGCCAGCCGCCGCACCCTGTGCGACGGCGTCAACGCGACGACGAGGACGCGGCGCCACGGAGCGCCCCACGACGAGCGAGCCGGGACGGTGGGAGCCGGCGGTGGGGTCCGTGACGTCATCACCTCCGAGCGGCCACGACGAGACCGCGGAACGGCCTTGGCAGCCCGCGGGCGTAGGCGTGAACGGCTCCGCACGACACGCGGGCCCACGGTCGTTCCCGGTGCCAGACGGCACCACGCCCACCCGGCCCCCGCCGGGAGGACGCACGGGAGGGTCCGTGCGGCAGCAACGATGAGCGGGTCACACCCTCCAGCGGTGGTGGCCAACGAGGGTGGTACCGCGGTCCCGGCGCGACAGCGACGTCCGGTGATCGTCCCTCGGGAGCGTGCACACGCCGTCCCGGGTGGACGGCACCGATCCGAGGACCGCCACGATGGCCGACCAGACCCCCACCTCGACGTCCGCACCAGCGGCCCCTGCGCCGTCCGACCCGGCGTCCGCCGGTGCACCGATGTCGGCGACCCCTCCGCCGCGCGCCCAGGACGGGGACCGGCAACGCACCTGGCCCGAGGTCGCACCGCGCCCCGACCTGCCGTCGCTCGAGGCCCAGGTGCTGGCCCTGTGGCGGGAACAGGACGTGTTCGCCCGCAGCCTCGCCCAGCGCGAAGGGGCGCCGGACTGGTCCTTCTACGAGGGCCCGCCCACCGCCAACGGCCATCCGGGCACCCACCACGTCGAGGCGCGGGTGTTCAAGGACATCTTCCCCCGCTACCGCACGATGAAGGGCCTGTCGGTCCGCCGCAAGGGTGGGTGGGACTGCCATGGCCTCCCCGTCGAGCTCGAGGTGGAGCGCGAGCTCGGACTGGACTCCAAGGCCGACATCGAGGCCTACGGCATCGAGGCCTTCAACGCCCAGTGCCGTGAGTCGGTGCTGCGCTACGTCGGCGCCTTCGAGGAGCTGACGGAGCGCATCGGGTTCTGGATCGACACCGACGACGCCTACCGCACCATGGACGCCACCTACGTGGACAGCCTGTGGTGGGCGCTCAAGGCGCTGTGGGAGCGGGACCTGATCTTCCAGGACCACCGCGTCGCCCCCTACTGCGGGCGTTGCGGCACCGCGCTGTCCGACGCCGAGGTGTCCCAGGGCTACCAGGAGGTGGACGACCCTTCCGTCTACGTCCGCTTCCCCGTCACCGACGGCCCGCTCGCCGAGGAGGGTGCGTCCCTGGTGGTGTGGACCACCACGCCGTGGACCCTGCCCTCCAACACCGCCTGCGCCGTCGGTGCCGACATCGTCTACGAGCTGGTGCGCACCTCCGCCTTCGGGGTCGACGACGAGCTGCTCATCCTGGCGAGCGAGCGCCGCGAGGCCGTGCTCGGCGAGGACGCCGAGGTGGTGCGCACCGTGACGGCCGAGGAGCTGGTCGGCACCCACTACGCGCGCCCCTTCGACTTCGTGCCCCTCCCAGAGGACGCCGACACCCACCTGCTGGTCACCGCCGACTTCGTCACCACCGCCGACGGCTCCGGCATCGTCCACCTCGCCCCGGCCTTCGGGGCCGACGACATGGCGGTGGGCCGCGCCCACGGCTGGCCGGTGCTCAACCCCGTGGACGCCACCGGCAGCTTCACGCTGGGGCCCTGGGAGGGGACCTTCGTCAAGGACGCCGACGAGTGGCTGACCGAGAACCTCGACCAGCGCGGCCTGCTCCTGCGGGCGCTCACCTACACCCACACCTACCCCTTCTGCTGGCGGTGCAAGCGGCCGCTGATCTACTGGGCCAAGCCCTCCTGGTACATCCGCACCACCGCCAAGCGCGACCAGCTGCTCGAGAACAACGCGGGCATCGACTGGCACCCGGAGCACATCCGGGACGGACGCTTCGGCCGGTGGCTGGAGAACAACGTCGACTGGGCCCTGTCCCGCGACCGCTACTGGGGCACCCCGCTGCCCTTCTGGCGCTGCGACGACTGCGACCACGTCGAGGTGGTGGACAGCCGCGCGGAGCTCGGCGCCAAGGCCGGCCGGGATCTCACCGAACTGGACCCCCACCGCCCCTACGTGGACGAGATCACCCTGCCGTGCCCCGCGTGCGGCGGTGCGGCCCACCGGGTGCCGGAGGTCGCCGACGCCTGGTTCGACTCCGGCGGCATGCCCTTCGCGCAGTGGGGCTACCCCCACCAGGGCCACGAGGAGTTCGCCCGCCACTACCCGGCTGACTACATCTGCGAGGCGATCGACCAGACACGGGGATGGTTCTACTCGCTGCTGGCGGAGTCGACCCTGCTGTTCGGTGACAGCTCGTACCGCACCTGCGCCTGCCTCGGCCACATCGTGGACGAGGACGGGCGCAAGATGTCGAAGTCGGCGGGCAACGTGCTCGACCCCTGGGAGCTGATCGACGCCCACGGTGCGGACGCCATCCGCTGGCTGATGTTCGCCGAAGGCAACCCCTGGGTGAACCGGCGGGTGAGCCACAACCTGCTGGAGGACGTGGTCCGCCGCTTCCTGCTGACGCTGTGGAACACCCACGTGTTCTTCACCACCTACGCCGACATCGACGGTTTCGACCTCGACGCCCCCGCACCCGCGGTGACGGACCGGCCCGCCATCGACCGGTGGGTGCTGGCGGAGCTCGCTGAGCTGATCGACACCGTCGACGCCGCGCTGGACCGCTACGACGTCTCCACCTCGACCCGTGCCCTGGAGCGGTTCGTGGAGGACCTGTCCAACTGGTACGTGCGGCGCAACCGGCGGCGGTTCTGGAAGTCGGTGTCCGACGACCCGGCCGACAAGGCGGCCGCATACCACACCCTGCACACCTGCCTGTCCACGCTCTCGCAGCTGCTGGCGCCCTTCATCCCCTTCCTCGCCGAGCGGCTGTGGCAGGACCTCGAGGTGGCACCGGCCCGGGCGGCGGACCGGGAACCCACCCACGACTCCGTGCACCTCACCGACTTCCCCGTGGCGGACCCCGCCTGGCGGGACGAGGCCCTGCGCCACGCGATGGCGACCACCCGACGGGTGGTGGAGCTCGGCCGGCAGGCCCGCAACGACAGCGCCGTGAGGATCCGCCAGCCCCTGGCCCGGGCGCTGGTCAGCGTGCCCGAGGGCGAACGCGCAGGGCTCGCCAGCCTGGCGCTTGAGATCGCCGAGGAGCTCAACGTCCACGAGATCGAGCTGGCCGACGGCACCGGCGAGCTCGTGGAGCGCAGCTGCAAGCCGAACTTCCGGGCGCTCGGGCCGGTGTTCCAGCAGCGCGCGCCGGAGGTCGCCGGTGCGATCTCCGCCCTGGACGCTGACCAGGCCGCCGAGCTGGCGGACGCGCTGCGCGGCGGGTCGGCGCAGCTGACCGTGGGCGATGACGAGGTGACGATCACCCGTGAGATGGTCGAGGTGATCGAGCGACCCCGCACCGGCTGGGCCGTGGCACGGGATGCCACGTCCTCCTTCGCCCTCGACACCGCGCTCACCCGCGAGCTGGAGGTGGAGGGCGCGGCCCGCGAGCTGGTGCGGGCGATCAACGACCTGCGCAAGGCCGCGGGGCTGGAGCTGGCCGACCGGATCGAGCTGGTGATCGCCGTCGACCCGCCGGAGCTCGACGAGGAGCTGGCGGCGGGCGGCCACTACGACGCCGTGGCCCGGGACGTGCTGGCCACGGCGGTGCACCGCCAACCCGTGGCGGACGGCACCCCCATCGACCTCGGCGAGCTGGGGTCCGCGCTGGTGGCGATCCGCGCGTGCTAGCCCGCATCGGCGCCGCGCTGTTCTGGTCGA
Organism: Nitriliruptoraceae bacterium; assembly: GCA_003565155.1. GTDB lineage: Bacteria > Actinomycetota > Nitriliruptoria > Nitriliruptorales > Nitriliruptoraceae > T1Sed10-7. The sequence continues at coordinate 33,863 of PXDB01000091.1, forward strand.
CGCTGGCGGCCGGGGTCGTCGGCGTCGCCCGGCAGCGTCGTGAGGCCGTGGCCGTGCGCCGCGGGGAGCTCACCCGCGCTGCAGCCGCGGCGGACATCCCCGTGGCACGGCCGCAGCCGGCCTGGGCGCAGCGCCTCGGCCGCTGGGTCCCCGGTCGGCCGCGCACGGCGCTGGGCCGCGGCCTGGCATGGGTGTGGTCCGCACCGCTGACCGCCGCGGGTCTCGTCCTGACAGCCCTCTCCGGGGCGCGGCCCCGATGGGAGCCGGAGCTCGGCTGCTTCGTGGTGCGTGGTGCGGGTGGTCCGTCCCGTGTGGCGCTGCGTGCCGTGGGCGCCCACGCCAACACGGTGGGGCTGATCGTGCTCAGTCGGCGTGACGATCCCGACCCGGTGCTGCTGGCGCACGAGGCGGTGCACGTGCGCCAGTCGGAACGCCTCGGGCCGCTGCTGCTGCCGGTGTACGTGTGGCTCGCGGCCCGGTTCGGGTACCGCGACCATCCGCTGGAGCGGGGCGCCCGCCTCGGCGCTGCGGCCTACCGCCGGCAGCGGCAGGCGCAGGAGCCGCAGTAGGAGGGGCGCACCCCGGCGGCCGGCATCAGGACCACAGCGGCGCCTCGGAGCGGTGCTCGTCATCCCCGTCGGCGTCGTGATCGTCCTCGGTGTCCCCGGTGGCCGCGGATGCGTGCGCATCGTCGTCGGGCGGAGCGTCGGTCGGAGCCGGGTCCGGGGTGCGACGCCACGGATCATGCTCGACGTCGTCCTGCGGCTCGGGCGCGTCGTCCTGCTCCGGGTGCTCCTCCGCCGCGTGCTCCTGCGCCAGCTGCTCCGCGCGCTCCTGCGTCAGGTGCTCCGCGTGCTCCGCGTGCTCCCCATCGTCCGCTGGTGCTGCCTGCCCGCCGTCGTCGGCATCCGTGTCCTCGGGCATCGGACCGAGGGCAGCGAAGGGGTCGGGCAGCGACGCGAGACCGGCCATCGCGGCCTCGAGCTGCTCCTGGAGCAACGTGCGGTGCTCGGCATCGAGTTCCTGCAGCGCCCGTATCCGCGTCCGCTGCTCCGCGGCTTCCGCCTGGGCGGCGGCGACCATCTCCGCAGCCTCGGCCTCGGCGCGGGCCCGCTGTTCGGCCAGTTCCGCATCGGTGTGTTCCCGCAGCGCGGCGACGTCGCGTTCGGCTGCGGCGCGCAGCTCCGCGACCTCCTCCTTCGCCTCCGCCAGCGCGCGGTCGGCGGCGTCCTGCACGGTGACCAGGGTGCGCTTGAGCGCCCGCTCACCCTCCACCGCCTCGGCCAGCTCCGCTTCGAGGGTGGCGACCCGCTCCTCAGCGGCCGTGACGCGGGCCCGCTGCTGTTCGATCTGGTCGGCGAGCTCGTCGAGGAACCCGTCCACCTCGTCACGGTCGTAGCCGCGCGCGCGGGTGCGGAAGGCGTAGGCGACGATGTCCTCGGGACTGTGGGGCATCGCGGTGCTCCGTTCGAGGAGGTTGTGGGCGATCAGAAGGGCAGCGACGCGGCGAGCGGCAGCAGCAGCAGGGAGATCCCGAAGAAGACCACGAGGATCGACAGGTCGAGGGCGATCCCACCGATGCGCAGGGGCGGGATGACCCGTCGCAACGGGGTCAGGACCGGATCGACCAGCCGGCGGACCCCGAGCTGGAAGGGCACCAGCGGCTCCGGTGTCCGCGGTATCCAGGAGAAGATCACGTGCGCGAACAGCACGAAGGTGTAGAGCTGGAGCGCGAGCACCAGCACGGAGGAGACCGGGCGTGCCTGGGCGGCCTGCGCCAGGATCACGTCGTGCCCCCGCCCGCCGGCACCCGGTAGCCGAGCTCGGTGAGGCGGCGCCGCTCGTCGGGCGAGATCCGCACACCCTCGGGCACCAGGAGGAACGCCCGCGAGCCCACCTTGGTGAGCCGGCCCCGCAGGGCGAACGCGAGCCCGGCGACGAAATCGACCACGCGGCGCGCGGTGACCGACGAGGTGGCGGAGAGGTCGAACAGCACCGCCTGGCCCGTGCGGTAGCGGGCGCCCACGGCCTCGACGTCGTCGAAGTCGGTGACCTCGACCTGGGCGACCCGCGCCACGGCACGGGGCTCCGCACGTTCGGGCGGGGGCTCGGCGACCCGCAGGGGCCGCACGTTGTCCTCGACGGCGTCAGCTGGCGCGCTCCGGGCGCCACGTGGGGAGGGTGCGGAGGCGGCCAGCGTGTCGCCGCGCGCGTCCGCGGGGCTGCTGACGGCCAGCGCCGGCTCGCCGGCGGCGCGCGCGACCGGCGCCTCGTGGCGACGACCGGCGCCGCGCGGTGGGGCGTGCTCCGCGTGCGGGTCGTCCTCGGGGACGAACCGTGCCGGCAGCTCGTCGTAGACCTCGTCGGGTTCCTCGCGCAACCCCAGGTAGACCAGGGTGCGGTTCCACATCGCGCTCACGCTGCGTCCTTTCGCCACGGCCCCGCACCACGGGGGCCGAACAGGGCCGTCCCGACCCGCACCATCGTCGCACCCTCCGCGACAGCGGCCTCGAGATCCGCGGACATACCCATGGAGAGGTGCACGACCTCGGGGAAGCGCTCGCGCACCGCGTCGCGCTGCTGCCGTAGGGCGGCGAACAGCGGGCGCGCCTCCTCGTTGGCGTCCGCCCCGTCGGGGGGCAGGGGCAGGATCGTCATCAGTCCCTCAACGGCGAGGTTGGGTCGGGCGCGAGCGTAGGCGACGAGGTCCTCGGTCTCGGTCAACCTGCACCCGCCCTTGTCCGGATCGTCGCCGACGTTGACCTGGATCAGCGCCCGCTGGACCACACCGTCACGCTCCGCCCGTGCCGAGAGCGCGTCGACGAGCGAGCGACGATCCACGCTGTGGATCAGCGTGTGGGTGCCCACCAGGACCTTGACCTTGTTGCGCTGCAGACGGCCGACGAGGTGCCAGCGCGCACCGGGGACCTCGTCGCGCTTCGCGGTCAGTTCCTGGACGCGGTTCTCGGCCAGATCCAGCAGCCCGAGCTCGACCGCGGCCCGGGCGAGCGCCGGGGGGTGGGTCTTGGTCACCCCCAGCAGGACCACGTCGCCGGGTTGTCGGCCGGCGGCCAGGGCCGCGTCAGCGATGCGCTGGCGGGTCGCAGCGAGACGCCGTGACAGTTCCGCGCTGGAGATCACGCCGCACCCTCCCGACTCGTCGCCACGTCCGGCGACGCCGCCACGATCAACCCGATCTGGCGGCCGCTGGCCGGATCACGCCGGTGGCTGAACAGCGTCGTCGTGCACCGGGTGCAGGGGGCGTCGGTCGGCACCAGTTCCACGCCCTCGGCCAGCAGTTGGGCGCGGGCACCCGCCGGCAGGTCGAGGGCCGGCGTCCCCCAGCTGGTGGTGGCGGCGAGGACCGGCAGCCGCTCAGCCACCGTGGCGCGCATCGCCTCGGGCACCTCGTAGCAGCACGGTCCGATCGCCGGACCGATCGCCGCACGCACGCTGTCCCGACCGGACAGCGCCCGCAGGGCGCCGACCGCGGCCGGCAGCACACCGGCCAGGACCCCCGCGCGACCGGCGTGCGCCACGCCCACCGCACCGCCCGACGAGAGGAGGACGGGGATGCAGTCGGCCACCTGCACGATGAGGGGCCGATCGGCGAGCGCGGTCACCGCGGCATCGACCCCGCGCAGCTCCGCACCGAGCGGGATCCGCTCGTCGACCAGGGCGACCTGGGCCCCGTGCACCTGCTGGAGCAGGTGCCAGCGCGCCACATCGGTGCCGGTCGCTTCCGCGACGCCCCTGCGGGTGACGGCGAGGTCCCCCGGGCGGTGCGGGCGCCGGTGCGCCAGGTTGCCCTCACCACCGACCGGCGCGGTGTCCGCGGGATCCCGTCCGGTGAACCAGGCCCGGGTGTCGGCACCGAGGTCGACGCGGGACAGCGGTACCAAGGGCCGGCTCAGCGCAGGAACGAGGGCACGTTGAGTTCCTCTTCATCGTCGGCGGGTGGCCGGCGGCTGTCGGCGGCGCGGTCCGGCGCGGGGTCGGGCTCGGGGGTGAACACCTCGTCGGGATCCTCCTCCGGCTCCACCGCCGCAGCAGGGGCCGGCGGCACCGGTGCCGGCTCCTGCTCCTCGAGGCCGGCGCCCGGCTGCACGGCCTCGCCGGAGAACTTGTCGAACCCCGCGGCGATCACCGTGACCTTCACCTCGTCACCGAGGGAGTCGTCGATCACCGCACCGAAGATGATGTTGGCCTCCGGGTGTGCGGCCTGGGTCACCACGTCGGCGGCCTCGTTGACCTCGAACAACCCCAGGTCGCTGCCACCGGCCAGCATCAGCAGCACGCCCTGGGCGCCGTCGATGGAGGCCTCGAGCAGCGGCGATGAGATGGCCAGCTTGGCGGCGTCCAGCGAGCGGGTATCCCCCCGCGCCTTGCCGATGCCCATCAGGGCGCTGCCGGCGTCGCTCATCACCGTGCGCACGTCGGCGAAGTCGAGGTTGATCAGCCCCGGGGTGGTGATGAGGTCGGTGATGCCCTGCACGCCCTGGAGCAGCACATCGTCGGCCAGCTTGAAGGCCTGGACCACCGAGGTGTCACCGTCGGCGATCTGCAGCAGGCGGTCGTTGGGGATGACGATGAGGGTGTCGACCTCCTCCTTCAGCTCCGAGATCCCGTCCTCGGCCTGCGTGGAGCGACGTCGCCCCTCGAAGGCGAACGGCCGCGTCACGACCCCGATGGTCAGCGCCCCGAGCTCCTTGGCGACCTGTGCGATCACCGGCGCGGCACCGGTACCCGTACCGCCGCCCTCGCCGGCGGTGACGAACACCATGTCCGCGCCCTTGAGCACCTCGAGCAGTTCGTCGCGGTGATCCTCGGCGGCGGCGCGGCCGACCACCGGATCAGCGCCTGCCCCCAGCCCACGCGTCAGATCGCGACCGATGTCGAGCTTGACGTCGGCATCGGACATCAGCAGCGCCTGGGCGTCGGTGTTGATCGCCACGAACTCCACACCGTGCAGGCCCGCGTCGATCATCCGGTTGACGGCGTTGACGCCGCCGCCACCGATCCCCACGACCTTGATCACGGCGAGGTAGTTGGTCGGTGCAGCCGCCACAGGGGGCTCCTCTGTCGCTGGTCCGCGGCCATCAGGGCCACGGGTCGGCTCCGCCGCCGGGGTGGCGGGAGACCGCTGGTGTCGGGGACCAGGTCACGCCCCGTCAGGGCCTCGACCTGAAGTAGAGGTTTATACTTATGTCAACCTCGATGGACCGTAGCCCTCCCGCCGGAGCAGGGTCAAGCAGGCGGGGTCCGGGTCGCGCCCGGCAGCCTCCCGGCGGCCACGCCGGGCGGTCGGTGCGGGCCGCTGGCGTGGCCTCACGGGGCGATCACGATGGGTGCGCTCGGCGCGCGGACGTCGATCGTCTCGATCGGCGTGTCGCCGACGTCCTCGAGGACCGCACCGAGGGCCCGGACCTTCTCGTCCACCCGCTCGGCCCTGCCGAAGCGCACCTCGATGCCCTCCCGGAGCTCGAGGGTGAGCTCGTCCGGCCCTGCGGCCCGGTACCGCACGACATCGGCGCGCAGCGGACCGGACAGGCCCCGCCAGGTGGCGTGGGCGTTGTCCAGCGCCGGCTCCGCTTCCACCCGCTCACCGACCGCCGGCGGCTCGGTGCCGAGGACGATCTCCGGCCCGGTGTCGCCGTCGCTGTCCCCACCCTCTTCCACCTCCACCTCGGCGATCAGCACCCCCTCCCGGTCGACGTAGCGCTGCACGTCGTCGCCACGCACGACCAGTGCCGGGGTGCGCTCGACCACCTCGAGGTGGACGGTCAGGGGGTCGCTGCGACGCCCCTCGGCGCGGGCGACCAACGGGAGCTGCTCCACCCGCGCCACGGCCTCCCGGAGCCCCAGACGCAACGTCGAGGTGCCGAGCTCGAGGTCGGCGGCGGCACGCACCTCGTCGGGGTCGAGGCGCTCCACCCCACTGACGGTGACCTCTTCGAGTCCCACCAGGGCGCTGCGTTCGATCGCGACCAGTCCGGCGGCCGCCGCCAGCAGACCGAGGACCCACAGGGTGCGGCGCAGACGGACCCGCCGACGGTCATCGCGCACGGCGGCGCGACGCTCGGCGATCCGTGCATCGATCATGGTCCGGCCCGCTCGACGGCCAGCCGGTCCACGTCGGCCGCCACCGCACCCAGACGGCGCACCTCGGCGTGCAGGCGCACACCGTGGACCCGCTCCACCTCGGCGACCACGACGGCGATGAGGGTCGCCACGTCGGTCGCGGTGGCGCCCGGCCGGGTCACGATGAAGTTCGCGTGCCGCTCGGAGACCATGGCACCGCCGATGGCACGGCCCTTGCAGCCGGCGGTGTCGATCAGGCGACCGGCGCTGTCCCCGGGTGGGTTGGTGAACACCGAGCCGCAGTTGGGCTCGTTCAGCGGCTGATGGGCGCGGCGCCAGGCGCGGATGCTGTCGATCTCCGCGCGGACCTCGGCGGGTGCGGCGGGCGCCAGGACCATCGTCGCCGCCAGCACCACCGCGTCGTCGGGGAGCTCGCTGTGGCGGTAGCTGAGGCCGAGGGCCGCCACCGGCCACCGTTCCCGCGTGGCGCTCGACAGTCGGAACACCTCGACCTCGGTGAGGTGGGAGGCCATGTCGCCGCCGTGGGCGCCGGCGTTCATCCGGACCGCTCCGCCCAGGCTGCCGGGGACGGCGCACGCCCACGCGAAGCCGCCGAGGCCGGCGTCGGCGATGCGCACGGCCAGGGAGGGAAGGGGTTCGGCGGCGCCGGCGTCGACCCGCTCGCCGGCGATCCTGAGCCCGCGGAAGCCACGCCCGAGCACCACCGCGACCCCCGGCCAGCCGGCGTCGGCGACCAGCAGGTTCGAGCCGCGCCCGACCACGGCCCAGGGCAGCGCGTGCCGCCGACACACCTCGGCGACGGCCACGAGGTCGTCGTCCCGCTCGGCGGTGACCAGGACCCGTGCGGGGCCGCCGACCCTAAGCGTGGTCAGCGCGGCCAGGGACGCGCCGGCGACCACGCGACCGGCACAGGCCGTGGCCAGCGCGTCGTGGACCGGATCGGTCACCGTCGGCCTCCGAGTCGTTCCAGCAGCGCCGGGCCGACGGTGGTGACGTCGCCCGCACCGGTCGTGAGCACGAGGTCGCCGTCGCGGACGAGGTCCGCCAGCTCGTCCACCGCCGCCCGCAGGGTCGGGCGGTAGCGCACGGTCGCACCGGCAGCCTCGGCGGCGTCGGCCACCAGCTTGCCGGTGACACCGGGCACCGGCGCCTCGGTCGAGCCGAACACGTCGGTGACCACCACCACGTCGGCTGCGGCCGCGGCCCGGCCGAGCTCAGCGCCCAGCACCTGGGTCCGTGAGTAGCGGTGCGGTTGGACCACCAGCACGATGCGCTGCGGCTGCTCCCCGCGCGCGGCCGCCAGGGTTGCCCGCAGCTCCGTGGGGTGATGGGCGTAGTCGTCGACCACGGCGACGCCGCCGATCACCCCGAGCCGCTGGTAGCGGCGCACCGCGCCGGTGAACCGCCCCAGTCCCCGAGCGGCCGCCGCGACGTCCGCGCCGAGCTCGTGGCACACCGCCAGCGCCGCCGCGGCGTTGCGCAGGTTGTGCACGCCGGGGACGGCCAGCTCGAGGGGCGCCACCACCTCGCCGTCGATGCGCAGCTGGGAGGCGTCACCGTCGGTGACGACGCGGACCTTCGCCCGGGGGCTGGTGCCGTAGGTGACGACGGGGGGGTCGGTGCGCTCGGTGAGCCAGGCCGCCCCCGGGTCGTCGATGCACACCAGCACCGGTGCCCCCGGTGCCCGCCGGTCGAGGAAGCCGAGGAAGGCCTGCCGCACCGCGTCGAGGTCGCTGAACTCATCGGGATGGTCGTGCTCGAGGTTGGTCACCACGGCCACGTCGGGGCGGTAGACCAGGAAGGACCGGTCGGACTCGTCCGCCTCCGCGACGAAGACGCCGTCGGTGCCGGCGTGGGCGTTGGTGCCGCTCTCGTTGAGCGAGCCGCCGATGGCGAAGCTGGGGTCGCCGCCGGCGGCCTGAAGCCCCACCACGGTCATCGAGGTCACGGTGGTCTTGCCGTGGGTGCCGGCGATCAGGACCGCCCGTTCGTCACGCATCAGCTCGGCGAGCAGCTCCGCGCGCCGGAGGAGGTTGCGGCCGCGGGCCCGGGCGGCCACCAGCTCCGGGTTGTCACCGGGGACCGCCGAGGAGGTGACCACCACCTCGGCGTCGCCGATGTTGGCCGCGTCGTGGCCGACGGTGATCCGCGCGCCCAGCACGCGCAGCTCCTCGCAGGCCCGACCGTCGCGCAGGTCGGATCCGGTGACCCGGTGCCCACGGGTCAGCAGGATGCGGGCGAGCCCCGACATGCCGGCACCACCGACACCGACCAGATGGACCGCAGCGGTCTTCGGCAGTGGCTCCATCATGATGCCCGCTCCTGACCGGCGCGTGCCAGCACCAACCGCGCGACGTTCTCGGCCGCGTCCGGTCGACCGAAGGCCCGCGCACCCCGCGCCATGGCGTCGTAGCGCTGCGCATCATCGAGCAACGGCGAGATGGCGTCCACCAGGGCGGCACCCGAGAGCTCCTCGTCCTCGAGCACCACCGCACCACCGGCCCGTGCCAGGGCGTGGGCGTTCTCGTGCTGGTGGTCGGCGGTGGCGTGGGGGTAGGGCACCAGCACCGAGGGGATGCCGAGCACGGTCAGCTCCGCGATCGAGGTGGCACCGGCGCGGCACACCACCACGTCCGCCGCGGCGTAGGCGGCGGCCATGTCGTCGATGAACTCGACCAGGCGCGCCCGTGGCCCGTCCGGATGCGCGCGGCGGGCCTGTTCCCATCCCCGGGTCGCGGCGACGTAGCCGGCGCTGCCGGCGGCGTGCAGGAGCTGGACCGGGCGGCCCTTCCACCGACCATGGGCCTCGATGAGGGAGCGGTTGATGCTGCGGGCCCCCTGGCTGCCGCCGAACACCAGCACCGTGGGGAGCTCGGGGTCCAGATCGAACTGCTCCCGCGCCGCGCGACGCTGGGCGGGGCGGTCCAGGGACAGCACGTCGAGGCGGACCGGGTTGCCGGTCACCACGCACCGTTCCGCGCGACTGAAGCGGGCGGCCGACCCGGGGAAGCTGAGCGCGATCCCGTCGGACCAGCGGGCCGCCACGCGGTTGGTGAGGCCCGGGACGCTGTTCTGCTCGTGGATGACCAGGGGCAGCTGCTCGCGGAAGGCGGCCCGGTCGAGCGGGAACGCGACGTACCCGCCGAAGGTGACGGCGGCAGCGGCTGACCGCTCGGTGATCAGCTCGCGGCAGGCGGCCACACCGGCGCGCAACGCCCCGGGGACCCTGAGCAGGCGCGGTGAGGGTTTCCGGGGGATGGACACGGCGTCGATGGTGACGAGCTCGAAACCGGCCTCGGGGACCAGCCTGGCCTCGAGGCGGTCGGCGACGCCGACGAACACCACCTCGACATCGGGGTCCACCTCGGTGAGGGCGCGCCCCACGGCCAACGCCGGGAAGACGTGACCGGCGGTGCCGCCGCCGGCCAGCAGGATCGTACGGCTCACCGGGCACCTCCGCCTCGTCGTGGGCCGGCACCGACAGGTTCGTCCCGCCGGGCGATGGCCACAAGGATGCCGAGCGCCAGCAGGGTCGACACCAGGGAGGACCCACCAACGGACACCAGCGGCAGGGTGACACCGGTGATGGGCAGCAGCCCGGTGACCGTGCCGATGTTGACCAGGGCCTGGCCGACGATCCAGACGGTCGTGGCCAGCGCGACGGTGCGCCCGAAGCCGTCGGTGGCGGCGTAGGCCACCTTCAGCCCCACGTAGAGCACGGCGGTGAACAGGGCGATGACCCCGAGCGCCCCGACCAGCCCGAGCTCCTCGCCGATGACGGCGAAGATGAAGTCGGTGTCGGCGTTGGGGATGAAGTGCCACTTGCCCCGCGAGGAGCCGAGCCCGAGCCCGAAGGTCCCGCCGGAGCCCAGCGCGTACCGCGACTGCAGCAGCTGGAAACCCTCCTGAAGCGGGAACTGCTCCGGCCACAGCCAGCCACGGATGCGGGCGACGCGGTACGGCGCGATGAAGGCCAGGGCAGCGACGGCCAGCCCACCGAGGCCCACGGCCACCGCGACGATCCGTGCGGGCAGCCCCTCCACCCACAGCACCGCACCGACGATCATGGCCAGCAGGATGGTGGTCCCGAGGTCGGGCTGGGCCAGGACCAGCACCGACAACAGCACCAGCAGGGGCAGTGCGGGGACCAGGAGGTGATCGGTGGTGTGGGGTGAGCCGTCGCGGGGCCGCTTGCGGTGGAGGACATCGGCGAGCCACAGCAGGGTGGCGAGCTTCGCGAGCTCCGAGGGCTGGATCGACAGCGGCCCGATCCCGATCCACCTCGTCGAGCCGTACCGGGTCTCCCCCACCCCCGGCACCAGCAGCAGGACCAGGCCGATGACGGAGATCACCAGCAGCGGCCAGGACAGACCACGCCAGATCCGGTGGTCGAGTCGCGCGGCCAGCACGAAGCCGACCAGCCCGATGGCGGCCCAGCCCGCCTGTCGCCGGAAGACCGCGAAGGGGTCACCGGCCTCCGCCGCCGGGACGAAGGAGGCGGAGAAGCTCATCACCAGCCCCAGCAGCACCAGGATCAGGGTCAGCAGGGTCACCGCGGTGGCGTCCGCCGTCCACGGTCCGGGCTGCCAACGCTGCCGCAGGCGGCCCCAGCGGCCGACGTCGGACCGCGCAGCCGCGTCGTCCGTGGTCCGCGGCGGTTGCTCGATGCTCATCCGTGGACCTCCGTCGTGGTGGCGGCGACCTGGCGCGCGGCGGCGGTGAACACCTCGCCGCGATGGGCGTAGCTGGTGAACTGGTCGAAGGAGGCGCACGCCGGTGCCAGCAGGACGGTGTCACCGGGTGCGGCGAGATGGGCGGCGAGACGGACGGCGGCCTCGAGGTCGGTGGCGTGGTGGGCGGTGACGCCGGCACGGCGGCACAGCGCCGCCAACTCCTCGGCGGCCGCGCCGATCACCACGGCGTCACGCACGTCGTCGAGGCCTGCGGTCAGACCAGCGAGGTCGACCCCTTTGGCGAGCCCACCGGCGATCCACACCGTGGGGCCGGCGGCCCGCAGGCTGGCCAGGGCGGCGTGCACGTTGGTGGCCTTCGAGTCGTTGACGTAGCGCACCCCGCGGGGGTCGATGGCCACGGTCTCGAAGCGGTGCGGTCCGGGCCGGTGGGTGGTGGCCGCCTGCGCGACGGCCGCCGCCGGGACCCCCGCGAGCAGCGCAGCGGTGGCTGCTGCGGCCACGTTCGCGATCCGGTGCAGCGGCACCGCGCCACCATCGGGGGCCAGCGCCGCCACCTCGAGGAGCTCGCCGTCGCTGCCGGGCACGCTGGAGACCAGCACCCCCTGGCGCGCGTCCGCACGCCAACCGACGCCGAGGGGGACCTGGGTCGTGGCGCTGAAGGCCGCGGGGCGGGCGTGCCCGCTGCCGTCACGCAGCGCCACGGCCACGGGATCGTCGAGCCCGGCGACCGCCCACATCCCCGTGTCCTGCGCCGCGAAGATCCGGGCCTTGGCGGCGTGGTAGCTGGCGCGGTCCCGATGCCAGTCGAGGTGGTCGTCGGCGAGGTTGAGCAGCACCGCCACCTCGGGTGCGAGACGGTCGGTGAAGTGCAGCTGGAAGCTCGACAGCTCCGCGACCAGCACCGCGTCCGGGCCGCTCACGGCGGCTGCGGCGCTGAGCGGCAGGCCGATGTTGCCGCAGGCGTGGGCCTCGAGACCCGCCGTCGCCACCATCGCCGCGAGCAGCTCGGTGGTGGTGGTCTTGCCGTTGGTGCCGGTGACGGCCAGCAGACGGCGGGGGTGCCGTCGCAGCGCGAGCTCCGGCTCCGACCACACCGGCGTGCCCGCGGCGCGGGCGGCCCTGAACACCGGCGCGCCCTCGGGCACGCCCGGTGAGGGCACCACCAGCTCGACAGCCCCGTCCAGCACCTCCACCGCCCGGCGGCCGAGCACCACCTCGGCGCCGAGCTCGGTCGAGAGCCGGTCGGCCTCGTGGGCGTCGGTGGGCGCACGTTCGTCGACCACCACGACCGCGACACCTGCGGCCACCAGCAGGCGTGCCGCGGCGCGACCGGAGGCGCCGGTGCCGACCACCAGCGCACGTGACAGCGCCAGCGGCGCGGTCGGGGGCGGCGGGCTGGCGGCGGTCACGGCAGGGTCCCGACCCGGCCGATCCACTCCGCGTAGAACACGCCCATGCCCAGCGCGATCCCGATGGCGGCCAGGATCCAGAAGCGCACGATGATGGTGGTCTCCTGCCAGTCCAGGAGCTCGAAGTGGTGGTGCAGCGGCGCCATGCGGAACACCCGCCTGCCCGTGGTGCGGAACACCGCCACCTGGATGATCACCGACACGGTCTCGATGACGAACAGCCCGCCGAGCAGCACCAGCAGGAACTGCGTGCCGGTGGCCACGGCGACACCGGCGAGCAGGCCGCCGAGCGCCAGGGAGCCGGTGTCGCCCATGAAGATCCGGGCCGGCGGCGCGTTGTGCCACAGGAAGCCCGCACACGCCGCGGTCACCGCCGCGGTGATGACGGCGACGTCGAGGGCTTCGTTGATCCCGAGGAAGGGGTAGTCCTCGAAGTTGCGGAACTGCCAGAAGGCGATCAGGGTGAAGGCGCCGAAGACCAGGGCGGCGGAGCCCGCGGCAAGGCCGTCGAGGCCGTCGGTGAGGTTCACGGCGTTCGACGCGCCCGTGAGCAGCAGGAAGATCCACAGCACGAACACCGGCGTGGAGACCTCGAAGGCGATGTCACCCACGAGGGAGATGTTGCGGGGCAGGTCGCCGAGCTCGGGCCCGAGGGTGGCGAACCCGACGGCGATCAGGGCCTGACCGGTGAACTTGGTGGTCTTGTTCAGCCCGAGGTTGCGGCGCATCCGCAGCTTGATGAGATCGTCGGCGAAGCCCACCAGTGCCATGCCGACGAAGGCGAACAGCACGAACAGCCCACCGGCGGTGACCGTGGCGGAGCCGAGGTGGGCGACCCCGTAGCCGAACACGGCGGCCAGGACGATGGCCGTGCCACCCATGGTGGGGGTACCGGCCTTGGACTGGTGGCTCTGGGGCCCCTCATCACGGATCGGCTGACCGAAGCCGCGCTGCGTGAAGTAGCCGATGATCACCGGCGTGCCGATCAGGGCCACCAGGAAGGCGGCCGCGCTGGCGATCAGGACGGCGATCACCGGCCCACCCCCGGGTCCTGTTCCGTCAGGGCCGCGACCACCCGCTCGAGCCCGACCACCCGGGACCCCTTCACGAGCACGACATCCCCGGGGCGGGCCAGGTCCGCGACCACGGCAGCGGCAGCGTCGGCGTCGCCCACCTCGGTGACCGCGGCCGCACCGGCCGCGCGTGCCGCGGCGGCGACGGGTGCCACCTCGGCGTGGCGGTCGTCGACGTCGCCCACCACCACGAGGTGGTCCACGCCCAACGCCGCGCACCGCTCGCCCACCTGCCGGTGGGCCGCGGGTGCGTCGTCTCCGAGCTCGGCCATGCGTCCGAGCACCGCGATGCGGCGGCCGTGGCCCTCGATGGCCATCAGGCTGTCGAGGGCGGCGGTCACGGCCAGCGGGTTGGCGTTGTAGGCGTCGTCGAGGACCGTGACACCACCGGCCTCCACCACCGCGGCGCGGCCGGGGGAGACCGGGGCGACGGACAGCGCGTCGGCGGCAGCGGCCAGGTCCACGCCGAGGTGCCCCGCGACGGCCAGCGCGAACAGCGCGTTCGTGACGTGGTGGCGGCCGGCGATCGGCAGGGCGAAGTCCGCCGTGCCCCAGGGGGTCACCGCGGTGCCGTGCGCACGGGCGTGGCGGTCGAGGCGGAGACCGCGGACGTGGACGTCCGCCTCGTGAAGATCGGTCGCCACGGTGCAGGTGCGCGGGGCGAGCGCGGCCATCGCCGCCACCCGCCGGTCGGCCAGGTTGAGCACGGCCAGGCCGGCAGCTGACAGCGCGCGGACCAGCTCGGACTTGGCGTCGGCGATCGCCGCGATGGAGCCGAAGATGCCGAGGTGGGCGGGAGCGACCGCGGTGACCACCGACACCTGGGGCGCCACGATCGGGGCGAGGGCGGCGATGTCGCCGGTGTGGCGCGCACCGATCTCCGCCACCAGCACCTCGGTGTCGGCGGGCATCGTCAGCACGGTCAGCGGGACGCCGAGCTCGTTGTTGTACGAGCCTCGGGCGGCGTGGGTCCGGCGGCCCGCCCCCACCGCGGCCGCGGTCAGGTCCTTGACCGTGGTCTTGCCCACCGACCCGGTGATGGCGACGGTGACCGGGTCGACGACGCTGCGCACATGGGTGGCGAGGTCCGCCAGCGCCCGCCAGGTGTCGGCGACCTCGACCACCGGGACGTGCAGATCGAGGGGGCGCTCGGCCAGCACGGCGACGGCCCCGGCCGCGACGGCGTCGGCGGCGAAGCGGTGTCCATCGGCGTCCTCGGTGCGCAGCGCCACGAACAGCGCGCGGCCGTGGGGCACCGCCCGTGAGTCGGTGGCGACGGCGTCGATCACCGTCCGGTCGGTCCCGGTGCGGCGTCCGGACGTCACGCGCGCCACGGTGGCGAGGTCGAGGTCGATCACCGTGGCCGCTCCCCCGCCGCCAACCACCGGGCGGCGACCACGCGGTCGTCGAAGGCCACGGTGCGGTCGGCGAACTCCTGCACCGTCTCGTGGCCCTTGCCCGCGATCAGGACCACGTCGGCGGGCGATGCCGTGGTCACGGCGTGCCCGATGGCGGTGGCACGGTCGACCTCGACGTGGAGGGTGGCGGGGGCGCCGGCGGCCACGGCGGCCCGGGCGCCCTCGGTCACCGCGGCCAGGATCGCCGCCGGGTCCTCGCTGCGCGGGTTGTCGGAGGTGAGCACGGCGAGATCGGCGGTCGCTGCCGCGGCGCCCATCGGTCCGCGCTTGTCGGTGTCGCGCTCACCGCCGCACCCGAGCACCACGACCAGCCGGCCCCCGGGATCGAGGGTGGCGCGCAGGGTCTCGAGCACGGCGGTCACCGCATCCGGGGTGTGGGCGTAGTCCACGAACACCGCCGGGCCGCCGGGACCGGCGACGCGTTCGAGCCGGCCGGCAGGTCCCGGGGCCGCGGCCACACCTCGCGCGGCCACCTCCGGCGGCACCCCCGCCGCCGTCGCGGCCACCACCGCCAGCGCGGCGTTGACCAGGTTGAAGCGGCCCGGTAGCCCGGTCGCCACCTCCAGCGGTTCCGCCGTCAGGCCGTGGAGGTGGCCACGGCTCCCCCCGGTGTCGCCGCTGCGGGGTTCGAGCACCAGGTCGGCCCCGCTCCCGCCGCCCGCAGCGCCGCCCGCCGTCGGCGCGAGCCCGAGGGTGGTCACGGGGATCTCCACCCGCTCGAGCAGCCGGGCCGCCCACACCCCGTCGAGGAACACCACGCCGCGCGGTGCCAGCGCGGGGGTGAACAGGCGGGCTTTGGCGGCGAGGTAGGCCTCCATGGTCCCGTGCCAGTCGAGGTGATCCTGGGAGAGGTTGGTGTAGACCGCGACGGCGAAGTGGGTGCCGTCGACCCGGTGCAGATCGAGCCCGTGGCTGGAGACCTCCATCGCCACCGCGTCCACCCCGCGGTGGTGGCAGTGGCGCAGCAGACGTTGCAGGTCCGTGCCCTCGGGGGTCGTGCGGACCCCCGGGATGGCCTCGCCATGGATCCGGGTCTCGATGGTGCCGATCAGGCCGACGCCGACGCCGCTGGCGGCGAAGGCGCCCTCGAGCAGGGTGCTCACCGTGGTCTTGCCGTTGGTCCCCGTGGTGCCGACCACGGTCACCTCCCGGCTCGGCCGGCGGTGTACGACCGCTGCGGCCGGCCCCATCGCCGCCCGCACGTCCGGGACCTGGAGCTGCGGGACGCGCAGGTCGAGGGGACGTTCCACCAGCAGGGCGGCGGCACCCTGGTCGACGGCCTGGGGTGCGTGGTGGTGCCCGTCGGCTCTGGCACCGACCACGGCACAGAACAGCCAGCCGGGACCCACCTGCCGACTGTCGTGGGTGGCGTCGGTGAGGACGACCTGATCGACGGCGCCGACGGGCTGCGCGCCGGGGAGGGCGGCGAGCACCTCGGACAGGGTGGCGGTCACGGGCTTCCTGGCGCGGGAGAGGGGCAGGGGTCGGCTGGGGGGCGGGCGTGCACCGCACCGGGTGGGACGGCGGGGCGCGACGCTCGGGCCGAGGGTTGGGCGGTGCGCGCGGGAGCCTAACGGTCGGGCGCGCGCCCTCCGTGAAGGCGGGACGGCGGCCTCCGCCCCCTCGGTGGACAGCGTGCTGCGATCGGTCCCTGCCGGGTCATGGTGCAGCGTCGGTGTCGCCACCGTCCTCGCCCTCCTCCTGGGCGGTCTCCACCACCTCGGCGGCGTCATCCGCGGCCTCCACGGCCTCCTCGGCGTGGCGTTCGGCGTGCGCCGCAGCGAGGCGGACCGCCGTGGGCAGGTCCGTCCCGGAGCCGTCCGGCGGGATCCTGAGCGCCAGCAGCGCCGCCTCCATGACCTCCGCGAAGACCGGTGCGGCCACCAGACCGCCGAAGAAGGGGTACGGCTCGTCGACCATCACGGCGACCACCACCTGGGGGTCGTCCGCGGGGGCCATGCCCACGAAGGTGGCGACGTACTCGTCGCTGTACCCGCGACCGTCGGTCCGGGGCTTGCGTGCCGTCCCGGTCTTGCCGGCGACCCGGTAGCCCTCCACCTGCGCGCGCGCGCCGGTGCCGTCCTCACCGTGGACCGCATCCTCGAGCATGGCGCGGACCGCCCCGGCGGTGCCGGGCGAGACGACCTGCCGGGCGGCACCCATGGCGGCCGGCGACAACCGTCCGTCCTCCCCGACGGTGCCCTGGACCAGGCGGGGCGGCACGGACACCCCATCGTTGGCCAGGGTCGCGTAGCTGTTGGCGAGCTGGAGCAACGACACCGCGACGCCGTGGCCGATGGCGATGGTCGGCAGGGAGGTCGACCACCACTGCGTGTGCGGCATCAGCAGGCCGCCGGACTCCCCGGGGAAGCCGAGGTCGGTGCGCTGCCCGTACCCGAAGGCCCGCAGGTAGCCGTCGAGCTGCTCCGGCCCGAGCTGTTCGGCGATCTGGATGGTGCCGACGTTGCTGGAGCGCTCCATGATCTGGCTGACGGTCCAGGACTCCGTGGCGTGCCGGGTGGCATCGGTGAAGGTGGACCCACCGACCCGGATCGCGTCGTCGACCTCGAGGGTCGTGGTGGGCTCGACGACTCCCTCTTCCACGGCGGCGGCGATGGTGAGGGCCTTCTGGGTGGATCCGGGCTCGAAGACGTCGGTCACGGCCCGGTTCCGGCGGTCGGCGGGATCCTCGTCGCCGCGGACGTTGGGGTCGAAGCCGGGGGCGCTGGCCATCGCCAGCACGTCGCCGGTCCCCACCTCCGACACCACGATGCTGGCGCCGACGGCCTCGAAGGTCTCCAGGGCCTGATCGGCAACCAGCTCCGCGACGTGCTGGATGTCCCGGTCCAGGGTCAGGACGACGTCGGTGCCGACCACGGGCGGCTCGAGCTCACGGATACCGGAGGCGATGTCCAACCCGCCGGGTGCCCGCTCCAGCAGCAGCGTGCCGGGCTGTCCGGCCAGGATGTGGTCGTAGCGCGCCTCGAGCCCCTGCAGTCCCTGCGCATCGATGTCGGTGAACCCGACCACCTGGCCGGCGAGGGTCCCGGCCGGGTACACGCGTTGCGGCTCGGTGAGCACCCCGATCCCCGGGAGGTCGAGCGCCGCGATCTCCTCGCCCAGAGCGTGGTCGACCTGCCGGGAGAGGTACACGAAGTGACGATCCTGCTCCAGACGCTCCCGTACGCCGTCGACCTCCATCTCCAGCAGCGGCGCGAGGGTGTCGGCGACCACCGCGGCCTCACCTGCGGGCGGCACCTCCCGCCCCTCTGGGGTCGTGGTGCCGCGGTAGGCGCGGGGGTCGGCGTAGATCGTGGCGGCCTGGATCGAGGTGGCCAGCACGTCGCCGTCACGGTCGTAGATGCGCCCCCGGCTGGCGGGCAGCTCCAGGGTGCGGGCGCGCTGCCGCTCCCCCACGGCGGCGAGGTCGGCGGCGTCCACCACCTGGATCTGCACGAGCTTGACCGTCGAGGCCAGCACCAGGAGGGCGAAGATCGCCAGGGTCCACCGGATACGACGGATCGCCAGCTCATCACCGCTGTGCAGGCTCCCACCGCCACCGACCCGGGTCCGTAGCCGTGTCATCTCAGCGCTCCACGGAGAGCAGCGGCTTGAGGGGATCGGTGGGCGCGTCGGGGGTCCGGGTGGTGGGAACGGCCCCGTCGCCCGGCAGGTTGCGCTCCAGGGTGAGGTGGCGCACCGGTCCGGGTGGCACCATGCCGAGCTCCTCCGCGGCGGCGCGGACCCGGGCGGGGTCCTCGAGCGCGGCCACCTCCGCGACCAGGGCGGCGTACTCGCGCTCCGCCACGGCGACGCGGGCCTCCAGACCGCGGGCCTCCACGGAGGCGCCGGCCGCCAGCGCGTTGAGCGTGACCGCGCCGAACACCGCCGCGGCCAGCACGAGCACCATCACCACGGCGTAGGCCAGGGTGTGGCGGACGACCGGTTCCTCGACCAGCCGCAGGTCAGGGGGGGTCGCCGCATCGTCCGTGGGACGTCGGCGACGCAGCGGGGCGGTGATGGCGGTCACGAGGGCTCCTCGGGCAGGCGGCGGACCGCGCGCAGGCGGGCCGCGGAGGCGCGGGGGTTGGCGGCCAGTTCGGCCGGGTCGGGGCGGTGCGGGCGACGGACCAGGTGCTCGACCCGGGGCTGCTGCCCGCACCCGCACACGGGAAGGCCGGGCGGGCACACGCAGCCGGCCGCGGCGGCGGCGAAGGCTCGCTTGACCGGACGGTCCTCGAGGCTGTGGTAGGCGATGACCACGGCGACCCCGTGGGGCGCGAGGTGGTCGATCACCGCGGGCAGGACGTGGTCGAGGGCCTCCAGCTCGGCGTTGACGGCGATCCGCAGGGCCTGGAAGGTCCGGGTGGCCGGGTGCCCACCACGACGGCGGGCGGCCGCCGGCACGGCGTCGCGGACCACCTCGGCGAGCGCCACGGTGGTGGTCAGGGGTCGGGCCGCCACGATGGCCCGGGCGATCCGGCCGGCGTGCTGCTCGTCGGCGTACCGGCGCAGCAGCCCGGCCAGCTACTCCGCCGGCCACGTGTTGACCAGATCCCCCGCGGTAGTGGGCAGGTCGGGGTCCATCCGCATGTCGAGGGGGCCCTCCGCCCGGTAGCTGAAGCCGCGCTCCGGACGGTCCACGTGCATGGAGGAGATGCCGAGGTCGAGCAGCACCCCACTGACCCGGTCGTGCCCGTGTTCGGCGAGCACCGTGGGAAGGGCGTCGAAGCGGGCCCGGACCAGGGTCAGCTCCACACGCGGGTCGGCGGCCGTGGTCGCCAGCCGGTGTCCCGCGAGGTCCAGTGCCTCCGGATCGCGGTCGAGGCCGAGCAGGGCGGCGTGGCCGTGGCGCGCCAGACGGGCTTCGAGGATGGCCTGCGCGTGGCCGCCGGCGCCCAGCGTCGCGTCGACGACCAGGCCCGGGGGCGCGGCCGCGAGCAGCGCGACGGTGCGCTCCAGGAGGACGGGAGTGTGGGCCGCGGCGGTCATCATGACGTCGCCTGGCTGGCGAAGCCGCCGTCGAGGTTGGCGAAGACCTCCTCCGAGTCGGCGAGGTAGACCTCCCAGGTCTCCCGGTCCCAGATCTCCACCTTGGCTCCCGCGCCGGTGATGGTCACCTCGCGCGCCAGGCCGGCGTAGTCGCGCAGACGGGCGGGGATCGTCACCCGTCCCTGGGCGTCCGGTCGCTCCTCGTGGGCGCCCGCCAGCAGGACGCGCAGGTAGCGCCGTGCCTCCCGATCCTCGCGGGGCAGCGTGCTGAGCTCCTCGACGCGGCGCTCGAAGGCCGTCAGGGGGAAGACGTCGATGCAGCGATCCTGTGAGGGCGCGAACACCAGGCCGCTGGCGAGACGTTCACGGAACCGGGCCGGGAGGATCACCCGGCCCTTCGCGTCCAGCGTGTGCTGGTGCGCTCCGAGGAACACCGCGCCCCGCCCATCCTGAGGACCCGTCGGTCCACCTGCCACCGACCACCCTCGTCAGGGCAGCCGCTCCACTTCCCTCCACTCTAAGCCCCTCGGCTCCACACCGTCAACGGTCGGCACCGCCCTGGCGCTCCAGATATCAGCCAGAACGCCGAGGAACGCCTCAGAACGGCGGGATCGCGATGTGGAGCGCCTGATCGCACAGGCCGAGGTATGGCCGCAGGGCGCGCACGCAAAGCACCTGACCGCCCGCGGAGCGTGACTCACAAGGCGCGAAGGGAGATGTGGTGGAGTGAAGTGGTGGGCCCGGCGAACCGTGTGGTGGCGTCGCGCAGCGGTCACGCCAGTACCCGGTCAACACGGGCGTTGCACGGCGGTTCGGAGCGCCTCAGAACCGGACTAGTTGTCACCGCATCCGGCTCAAGCAAGCCGGTAAGGGTCCGTCGGTTCGTCGTGATACGTCCCACGTTGCGACGTCCCTCGGTCCGTTCACCGCCGAAGCGGTGTCCAACTTGTCCTCGGGTGCTCACGCCTTACCCACCTCGCCATCCGGCTCACCTGACCCTGTCAGCACCCTTCCGGGTCCGGGCATCAAGCCCGTATCCGGCCAGTTCGCCGAGACCGCGCCGGTGGAGGCCGACGCTTGCCTGGTCTACGGTTTCCTGCGGCCGGAGTTCGGTTTTTCGGCGGTCACGTCAGCGGCCGGTTGACCAGAACTCGTTGAGACGTGTGATCGCCTCCTGTCGTGTCATGCCGACGAGATCCCGACGTGTCAGTCCAACCCGGCTGACCAGGAGTTTGACCACATCCACCGGGATAGCATCGTCGACCTCGTCGACAAGGTCCCCGGAAGTGCGGTCCGGGGCAACGCCGTCCGTAACGCACGTCCAGAACTCATCGGCTGTCACGTCGAGCTGGTCTCGCA
>PXDB01000081.1 GCA_003565155.1 Nitriliruptoraceae bacterium
GCGGCCGGGGCCGTGGTCTGGGCTGCGGCCGGGGCCGTGGTGCGGCCTGGGCCGTGGGCTCGTCGCCAGGTCCGCGGCGCCGTCACACCCCCCAACTACCTTCGACCGCCACCGACAGCTCGTCACCCGTGCTCGACCCCGCTGGCGCACCCGGACGCGCGCGTCGATCCCTGTGCGGGCGGAGCCCGACGGTCCGGCGAGCACACAGGCCGGGGAGCACCCAGGCCGGCGAGCACACGGTCCGGCGAGCACACAGACCGGCGAGCACACGGTCCGGCGAGCACACAGGAAGGAGCCCGAGGTGTCGCAGGCAGCCGACTGGTGCTTCGTCCACGCGGCGGACCTCCACCTCGACACGCCCTTCTCCGGGATCGACCGCCTTGACGCGGAGCTGGCGGCCACCCTCCGGGAGGCTTCCCTGACAGCCTTCGAGGCCCTCATCACGCTCACCCTCGAACGGGACGCGGCCGCGCTGCTGCTGGCCGGTGACCTCTACGACGGCGCGGAACGCGGGGTCCGCGCGCAGCTGACCGTGCATCGGGAGCTGACCCGACTGTCGGACGCCGGCATCCACACCTTCCTGGCCTACGGCAACCACGACCCCCTCGACGGGTGGTCGGCCATCGACCGGTGGCCGGAACTGGTCACCGAGTTCGGCCCGGACCACCCGCAGCCTGTAGAGCTCCGCCGCCACGACACACCCCTCGCGGTCGTCACCGGGGTCAGCTACGCCCGCCGCGACGAGCAGCGCAACCTCGCCACCCACTTCACCCGCACCGACGCGGAGGTGCCGCACATCGGCCTGCTCCACGCCAACGTCGGCTCCAACCCCGACCACGCCCCCTACGCCCCCTGCAGCGTCGAGGACCTGCGCCGAGGTGGCATGGACTACTGGGCGCTCGGCCACATCCACCGGCGCCAGATCGTGCTGGACGGCAGCGACGGCGGACCCTGGGCGGTCTACCCCGGCAACCTCCAGGGCCGCAGCCCCAAACCCTCGGAGCGCGGGTCGAAGGGCGCCTCGGTCGTCCACGTGCGCGGCAACCGGGTCGTCGAGGTTGAGCACGTCGCCCTCGACCGGGCCCGCTTCGACGAGGTCGCGGTCACCCTCGGTGCCGACGATGATCTGCCGGCGGTGCACCGCGCCCTGGCCGACGGGGCACGCCAGGCGGCCGCCGCGGCCGAGGGCCGGGTGCTGGTGCTGCGCGGCGTCGTCGAGGGCAGGGGAGGGGTCCACCCCGACCTCGTGCGCCCCGACACCGCGGACGAGCTCCTCGAGCAGCTGCGCGCCGAGGCCCCCGCCGACCCGCCGACGGCGTGGACGGGGCTGTCGATCCGGACCCGCCCGGAGCGCGACCTCGCGGACACCGCCGCAGCGGAGGGGCTGCTGGCCGAACTCGCTGAGGTGGTCGCCGAGGTCGGCGCGGGCGTGGGGGCAGTGGCGGGCGAGGCTGCAGGCGCAGCGGCGGGCGCGGACACCGACGACCCAGCGCAGCGGCCCTGGTCCCAGGGGCCGCTGCGGGCTGCGCAGGCCGCCGGGGTCGAGGTGGTGCTGGACCCGCTGCTGGTCGACCAGGCCGCCGCGCTCGCCGCCGCGGAACTGCAACGGGACACGCCGTGAGGATCGAGGGGTTCCACGTCGACGGGTTCGGCCTGCTCCACGGCCTCGAGGTGGAGGGGCTGCCACCCGGCATCACCGTGGTGCTGGGGCCGAACGAGACCGGCAAGTCCACCCTGCACATCTTCCTGGTCCGCACCCTGTTCGGCCACCCGCGGGCCAACGATGCCCGAGGCCGATCGCGGCACGAACCGCTCAGGGGCGGCCGGCACGGCGGCGTCGTCCACGCGCGTGACGACGATGGTGAACGCTGGTCCGTCCACCGCTACACCACGGGCACGCCGGTCCTGCGCGTGGTCACGCCGTCGGGCGCGGAGTCGACGAGCCCCGACGCAGCGGCGCCGCTCCTCGGCCGGGGGATGGACGCGGACCGCTACGAGCAGGTCTTCGCCATCGATCTGGACAGCCTCGCCGGGCTCGGTGGCCTGGGTGACGGCGCGCTCGACGAGCTGCTGCTCGACGCCGCCACCGTGGGGGCGGGCCGCTCCCTTCGGACCGCGATCGCCCGGCTCGAGCAGCGGCGCGACCAGCTGTGGGCACCGAGGGGCCGCAAGCCGGCGCTGAACGCCGCGATGGCCGCACGCCGGGAGGCCGAGGGCCGGTTGCGGTCGGCACGTGAGGTCGCCGCCTCCTACGCCCAGGCCCGCCAGGAGGTGGAGGGGCTCGCCGCCGAGGTGGCGCGTCTCGGGCGGGCGCGGGAGGAGCTCGCGGGCCGCATGCGGGAGCTGCAACTGCTTGTGGAGCTCTGGCCGACCTGGCAGGAGCGGGTCGATGCGCGGGCCCGGCTCGAGGAACTCGGTGACGTCGAGGTGCCCGACGCGCTGCACCAGCGGGTGACCCGTCTCACCGCTGACCGCGACGCACTGGCCGATCGCGCCGAGGAGGCACGGGAGGCCGCGGCCGCGGCCGAGCAGGAAGCCCGCGCCATCACCGTGAACGAGCACCTGCACGCCGTGGCCGAACGGGTCGAGGACCACGCCGAGGGGCTCGCCGTCCAACGGGACCGCCGTCAGCGGTTGGCCCAGGCCGACACCGAGGTCGCGACCGCTGTGGCCGCCGCCGAGGAGGCCCTGGCGGTGCTGCCGGAGGGTTGGGGCCCGGACCGGGTCGCCGCCACATCCGCCGACCCCGGCCTGCAGCCGGTCCTGCGACGGACCGTGGATCGCCTGCGGATCGCGACGGGCGACCGGGATGCGGCCGACCGCGCGCACGAGATGGCGCAGCGTGCGCTGACCACGTCCCGGCAGGCCGCCGAGGACGCCGCCGCGGCCGTCGGCGGGCAGCCGCAGGGGGATGTCGACGCCCGGCAGGCAGCGGTCGCGGCGCTGCGGGGTCTGCTCCCACAGCTCGAGCGCCAACCGGTCGGGGCGTCCGCGACACCTGCTCGTTGGCCGGTGCTGCTAGCGGGGCTCCTGACCCTCGGGTTGCTCGGTATCGGCGTCGTGGCGTGGTCCGCCGGGCCGGTGGCTGTCGGCGCGGCCGTCCTCGCGGCCGCTGCGGTGGCGGGTGCGGTGACCGTGGGGGTGTGGTGGTCGACGCGGGTGCGCTCGGTCACCGGCGGACGTCCTGACGCTGGTGGACGTAGGGTCGACGGCGACCCCGCCACCTCGGTGTCGGAGCTGGACGGTCAGGTGGCCGAGGCCGCAGCGGTGCTGGGCCTGCGGCCACCCGTCACCCTGCAGCAGGTGGAGCAGGCCGCCCTGGAGTCCGAACGCCTGGCGGAGGCGCAGCGGCAGCACCACCAACGAGCGGAGCAGGCGTCGCAGGCCGCCGCGGGCGTCCACCGCGCCGAGCAGGCTGCCGTGGAGGCTGCGCAGCAGCGGGTCCGCTGCGCGGAGGAGCTCGACGCCGCGATACGCGAGTGGCGGCGCGTCGCTGCGCGCGCAGGGCTCGACCCCGACACCGACCCGGAGGGTGCAGCGGAGCTGCTGACGGCAGTCGCGGAGGCACGGCGGGACCTCGCGGCGCTGGAGCGCTCGCGACGGTCCCAGCAGCAGCTGGCGAAGGAGGTCGAGGCCTTCGATGCGCGCACCCGCGAGCTGCTCGCCGCCGCCGGGGAGACGGCCGGCGACCACCTCGATGGTGCCCTGGCACGGTTGGTGGAGCGGTGTCGCGAGGACGCCGACGAACGGGCGAGGCGTGACCGGCTCGAGGCCGCGGTAGCAGGGCACCGGCGCCAGGCAACGGAGCTGGAACGCGCAGGCGAAGGCAAGGAGGCGGAGCTGACCGCCACCTACGCCGAGGTGGGGGTGGTCGACGCGGACGGGTTCGTCGCTGCCCGGGCCGCGTCGGCACAGCGTCGGCAGGCGCAGGAGGTCCTCGAGCGCGCCGACGCCACCCTGCTGCGCCGGTTGGGCACCGACGCGGACGCCGCGATGCTGCGCGCTGAGCTGGCGGACGGCCGGGTGACCGCCTGGGCCGACGAGTCGGCCGAGGCCGTGGAGCGCGAACAGGCGCTGACCGAGGAGCGGGATGCGGTCCTGCGCGCGCACACCACGGCGACGCAGGCGCTCACGGCGATCGGTACCGACGACGCCGTGGTCCGTGCCGCCACCGAGGTCGAGGAACTGACGGAGCGGTGCCGCGAGCTCGCGGCGCGGTGGGCCACCACCGACCTCGCCGCCCGGATGCTGACCGCCACGTTGGAACGCTTCGAGCGGGCCCACCAGCCGGCGGTCCTGGACGTCGCCGGCAGGTTGCTGGCGCGGGCCACCACCGGCCGCTGGTCACAGGTGCGCCGCATCGACGATGAGCTGTTCGTCGCCGCCGGCGGCGATCCCGTCCCGGCCGGGGTGCTGTCGCGCGGCGCGACGGAGCAGCTGTACCTGTGCCTGCGTCTCGCCCTGGCAGACGAGCTCAACCGGCACCAGGCCCGGCTGCCGCTGCTGATCGACGACCTCATGGCCAACGCGGACCCGGCGCGCGCGGACGGGCTCGCCGGCATCCTCGCCGAGGTCGCCGCCCGTCAGCAGGTCATGGTGTTCACCTGCAACCCGACCACCGCAGCGCGGGTGGTGGACGCCGATCCGGCGGCCCGGGTGCTGGAGCTGTCGGCTGACAGCCGCGGACGGCTCAGCCCGCCTTCCCACACCGGGTGAGGAGTACCCCGATGAGCACCCCGATCGCCAGCAGGGCCAGGGTGAACAGCCACAACGGCGCGGTCACGCTCACCCCGAAGACCGTCAGCGTGGTCTCGACGCGGTTCTCACGCACGAAGATGACCGCCGCGACCGCCAGCACCAGCGCCAGGATCCGACGTGGGGTCAGGGCCGCCGCTGCGCCACCGCCGTGGTCGCCCGTTGAACGCGCGGTCGTCGCGCAACCC
>PXDB01000016.1 GCA_003565155.1 Nitriliruptoraceae bacterium
CCGTCAAGATCATTGCCGCAATTGCCTGACGAGATCTGCATCCATCGGTGCCAGCGTCACTACATCTTCTGGCTTGCAATCGACCGCCCCGTCATCATTGCCGTCCTACACGAGAAAATGGATATAGTGAAAAGGCTGAATGACAGGCTTTAGTGTCGGAACCAGCCATAGGTGATCCGTCGCAGGACCCATTCGAAGGGTCCCAGCCTGAAGCGGGAGCGCCAGATCACCAATACGACGATCAGGATCACCGTCACCGCAAGTGCGATGGCAACGGCGGTCAGTTGGTCCACAGAATCCCAGAGCCCCAACCCGTACCCCGAGAAGATCGTCGAGAGGAGGATCGACTGGCCAAGGTATATGCTCAGGCTTGACCCAACCGCTTTCAGCGCTTTCGCCATGATCGGCCCAGGCGGGCGCGAAAGCGCGGCGATCAGGCCGAGATAGCCGAGCGTGGCGATCGGCGCGGCGGCGACCGTCAGCACAACGCCGGACACCGCTGGACCCCATTGCCAGATCGCGGCTCCGGCGAGCCCCAGCACCACGCCCGGCCCGAGGCACCAGCGTCGTGCGCGCCGCCAGAGCGGATGTGTGGCGTCGTCGATCATGCCGGATTTCACCGCCGCCAGCCCGAGGCAGAACCAGCCGAGTGCCGCGATGCCCTGGATCACGAGGAAAGAGGGCATGATGAAGACGAAGCCGATGCTGCGGAACAGCACAGCCTCAAGAAACCCGCCTTCGGTCAGGATTGCGCGCTCCATAGCGACAATGTCGGGCGGCGTCTCGGGCGCGACCAGCAGCAGCGGTGGCGCGATCAGCGCTTGCACCACCAGCAGCGCCGCGCCGACTCGCACCAAGCGGCCAATCTGCCAATCCCGGAACAGATAGAGGATCGAACCGGTGACCGCATAGATCGTCAGGATGTCGCCAGGAAAGAACAGGCAGCCATGGGCGATCCCGAGGATCGCAAGGCCGATCATCCGGTTGCGGTAAAGGCGTCCGAAGGACAGCTCGCGCCGTGCCGCCGAACGCATCAAGAACCCGAGGCCCACCCCGAACATGAAGGAAAACAGCCCGTAGGTCTTCAGGAGCGCCAGCCCGTTGACCAGCCACAGGGTGATGGCGTCGCGCAGGGTCTCACCGCCCGGATCGGCAAAACTGCCAAGCGCGGAAAACGCGATGAACTGGACATTGACCACGACAATGCCGACCAGCGCGACGAGGCGCAGGTAATCGGGCATGAGGGCGCGCGGCGATCCGGTCATGGGCGGGTAAAGACCGAGAGCGCCAGCGTCAGCATTTCGCGAATGCGCGCGGGGTCTTCGCCTGAGGCGCGTTGCGTTATCGCAAGGGCGATCTGCTCGCCCAGGTATTTCGCACCGGCCTCAACCGATAGGCCATCCGGCCACTCCCTGGCATCGCGGGCAGCTTGCAGGAACGCGGCATATGCCGCCTGTCCGGCTGCGTCGATCTCCTCCACGCGCACCTTCGTGTCCGGCCCCAGCCGGTGCTTGCCCGCGCGCATCTTGTAGAACAAGCACCCGGTCTCCATCCGTGGATCGTCGCTCGCGAAGTCGATGAGCGCGTCAAGCGTCGCGCGCAGCCCCGTCCCGCCGTTCAGGATCACGAACATCTCCGACAGCACCTGCTCGGCATAGCGGTCGAGCGCTGCGCGTGACAGCCCGTCCTCGCTGCCGAACTCGCGATAGAGCGATGGCTTCGAAATGCCCGCCATCTGACAGATCGCATTGACCGACACATCGGCCGGATCGCTCTGCCAATAGGCTGTCATCGCGACGTCAAGCACCTGCTCGGCGTTCATGGTCTTGGGTCTGCCGCGCGTCGGCTTGGGATCGGCTTCAGACATTTTTGTACCACACGTTATCTTTTCATCGATGCTATCTCCTGCTATTCGTACTGTGTGGTACCAAAACAATCAAGCGGGAGATCTTGCCATGCTGAGGACCAGCCCCAAAACGCGGCACGAAAACGCTGCGCCAAATCCCGGTGGGGCCGCGCGCAATCGGACTTCGTCCAGGCACTACCATGGCCTTGATCTGCTTCGCAGCGTTGCCCTGCTACTTGGTGTGATCTTTCATGCCGCCATGCCAGTCTTGACGCCCGAATACCTTAGTCTCGGGCAAGAGGATCGGCTGGCAAAGATTCCTGCCGCGCCGATACTTGGAGTGTTCATGGACTGGACTCACATCTGGCGGATGCCTGCATTTTTCCTTCTGGCAGGGTTCTTTGCGCAGATGGTTCTGATGCGCAAAGGCCCGATGGCGTTTCTGGCGGATCGCACCGTCAGGATCTTTGGCGTCCTTGTCACGTTCTGCATCCTGTTTGCGATTCTGTCTGGGGGCAGTCCATTAGACTTGGGCCATCTGTGGTTCTTGTGGTTCCTCAGCCTGATGTGCCTGATAGCCGCAGCGGCTTGGTATGTGCCGCTACAGTGGATGCAGGCCTCTGCATCCTGGCTTTCGGCAAGCCTGCCAAACCTGACGCTACTGATTGTACCGGTGGTTGTTGCCAGCCTTCTGGGCCGGGAGGGAACAAGTGCCCCGGCCCCCGCGACGGTGTTCGACACGCGGCTCGGCCCATTCATGTATTTCTGGGTGTTTTTCCTGATCGGGCAGGTGCTTTGGCTTGGCCGGGCGCGGATTGACGATCTGGCCCGGCTTCCTGTCTTCGGATCGCTGCTGGTCGGATCGACGTGTTTGTTTCTGGTTCTGGGCGCCTTGTCGCCCGATGCCATCGCCTTCCATATCGCGGGGTCTGCTACCACGCTGATGCTGGTTTTCGGGTTGATCGGCATGACCCATGCGCTCTTGAACAGGCCCAACCGCCTTGTGCGCTTTGCCGTTCGCACGGCCTACCCAGTTTACATCCTCCATGTCTGGCCAGCCATAGCACTCTCCATCTTCATGATGTCCCGCGGACTCGACCCCACTGTGACAGTCGTGTCGAGTTCGATCCTCACCATTCTGATCTGCTTGGGCGTCTACATGGTCCTGGTCCGCTATACGCCGCTCGACTGGTTATTTTCCGGCTACGCAAAATCTTGGTTCAAGTGGCCGTGGCGCGCAAACGGCTGGGCTTGAGCTCCAACGGGGTGGACGGGTTCTGGCTTGTAGCGATACTTTTATACCGATAGGTATTTTATTTTTTGACGCACCCCTCCTGATATTCGTACCAGTCGGTAACACGACACGCAAGCAGGAGAACGCCCCATGTCCACACCCGACAGAACCATCGTCATCACCGGCGCCAGCAGCGGCTTTGGCGCGGCGGCCGTGCGGGCCTTTGCCGACCGGGGCGACCGCGTCTGGGGCACGATGCGCGACACCGCGGGCCGCAACGCCGCCAAGAAGGCGGAGCTGGAGGCCCACTCCCCCCGCATCACCATCACCGAGATGGACGTCACCAATGACCCCTCGGTGACCGAGGGTTTCGCCGCCATTCTGGCCGAGGGCCCCGTCGACATCCTGATCAACAACGCGGGCATCATGTATATCGGCATGACCGAGGCCTATTCCGTCGCGCAGGCCGCGGAACAGATGGACACCAACTATTTCGGCGCCATCCGCACGATGCAGGCGGTCCTGCCGTCGATGCGTGCGGCCGGGTCTGGCCTCATCATCAACACCAGTTCTATTGTCGGGCGGGTCTCTGTGCCCTTCTTCGGCACCTATTGCGCCACGAAGCACGCGCTTGAGGCCTACAGCCAGAGCCTGCGCTACGAGGTTTCGCCCTTCGGCATCGACATCGCACTGGTCGAGCCCGGCCCGTTCCCGTCAAACCTGCTGGCCGCTGGAAAACCGCCCGCCCGCGCGGATGTGCAGGCCGCCTATGGCGACCTTGGCCAGGTGCCTTCGGCCATGATCGCGGGGTTCGCCCAGATGCTGGCCAGCGATGAGGCCCCCGACCCTCAACTGGTGGTGGACGCATATTTGTCGCTGGCCGATGCCGCCCCTGGCAAACGCCCCACGCGCACGGTCGTTGGCATCACCTGGGGCGTCGATGAGGTGAACGCCTTCACCCAGCCGCGCCAGGACGCGCTGTTGAAAGAGATGCAACTCGACACCATGCTCGGCGGCCTTGACGCCTGACCAACCAAATTTTCACCCCCTGAAAAAGGAACCAACCCCATGAAAAAGACCCTGACTGCCGCCGCAACTACCGCTTTGCTTGCCACCGGCGCCCTTGCCGATGACACCGCGTCGATCAAGCCGATTGTCGGCACGTTTCTGGGCGCCGTCCTGCAAGGCGACGTCGACACGATGCGCGAGGTGGCGAACGCGGATTACATCCAGCACAACCCCTTCATCCCGACCGGGCTGGAGCCCTTCATCGAACTTCTGCCGGTGCTGCAAGAGGCGGGCACCACCGCCGAGAACATCCGCATGTTCGAAGACGGCAACTACGTCTTCATGCACAACATCTGGCGCAATGCCGCGCCGTTTGGCGCCGACACGATGGTGTCCTTCGACATCATCCGCGTAGACGAGAACGGCAAGGTCGCGGAGCATTGGGATGCCTTGCAGCCGCTGGTGACGGAAACCGCCAGCGGCAGAACCCAGACCGACGGCCCGACCGAAGTGACCGATCTGGACAAGACCGAAGCGAACAAGGCCCTCGCTGTGGCGCTGGTCGAAGACGTGCTGATGGGCAAGAACCCGTCGAAGATCACCGACTATATCAGCGCCGAAAACTATGCCCAGCATAACCCCTTTATCAAGGACGGGCTGGCCGGGATCGTCGAGGCCGTCGAGGCGCTGACCGCGCAGAACAACATGTTCCAATACACCGAGATCCACGCGGTGCTGGGCGAGGGCAACTTTGTCCTGACCATCAGCGAAGGCCAATGGAACG
>PXDB01000015.1 GCA_003565155.1 Nitriliruptoraceae bacterium
GGGACCGCCCGGGACGAAGGTCAGCTGTGCACGGCCGGACACGGGAAGACGACCTCGAAGGTGGGTGAACAGGCTGAGCCTAGGCGTTCGGGCCCGTCGCACTCCCCGGCCGGGTCACCGAGGCAGCCCTGCGCCGACGTGCCGCAGGTCGTGGACACCGACGGGCCACGACGTGCATCCTTGGCCGAGGTGGTATCGAACTCCCCACGCGGCCGACAGGTGGCTCTACGGGAGTACCCCAGGGCCCCACCATCCTGACCAGCCGCCTCTACCGAACCCCACGCCGCTCCCGCACCATCAGCTCCCACCCCCCGGAGGCGACCGTGACCGACACCACCCACGCGACCGACACCGCGGTGGCCGAACCGACCTCGACCACCGAACGCGCCATCACCTGGCTCCGCGAGGAGTTCCCGGGATGGACGATCGACGTCGACGAGACGGCGACCTGGGAGGGGGACCTGCGCTCCCTGTGGATCGCCCGTCGAGACGGTCATCACCCGCAGGCGGAGCTCTCCGCCGCGAAGCTGCACAGCCGACTGAGCGACTACCTCCAGCGTGAGGAGCGTCGTCGGGCCTTCTCGAACTGATGCCGATCCCGTCGGGTCCCCGGACCCGATGACGTACGCTCACCGGCCCGGCTGCTCCGCAGCCGGGCCGATCATCTGCACAGGGCCGTGATGCGGTGACCCTCCTCGATCTCACCCTCGCACTGCTCCTCCTCGCCGCGATCCTCTCCGGGTGGCGCGCCGGGCTGCTGCGTCGGGCGGGCGTGTGGCTGGGCGTACTGCTCGGTCTGGCGGTGTCGGTGTGGACGGTGACCGCGACGCTGCGGTGGCTGGAGGCGGAGCACGCCGACGTGCGCTTCCTCGCCGCTGTGGTGGTCTTCCTCGCGACGACGGCGGTGACCACGTCCCTGCTCGCCCTCGTCGGTGGCGCGCTCGGGGCGCGCGTGGCCGACACGCGGATGCGGGTGGTGGACCAGGGCGCAGGTGCCGCTGCGGCGGCCGTCCTGGTCCTCGCCGCGACGTGGCTCGCGCTGCCCCTGGCCTCAGCCGCACCCGGCACCCTCGGCGAGCAGGCGGTGGCCTCACGCACCGCCCGCCTGCTGGCGGACCACGCTCCACCGGCCCCGGGGCTCGGCGAACGGGTCCGCGCGCTGGTCGCCGAGACGCGCTTCCCCGAGGTGATCGCCGAGCTGGCACCGGTGCGTTCCGCCGGCCCGCCACCCGCCGACCTCGCGGTGCCACCCGAGGTACTCGATCAGGCGCGGGCGTCGACGGTGCGGGTGTCGGCCCACGGATGTGGGGTGCGCCAGGACGGGTCCGGCGTCACCATCGCGGGCGACACGGTGCTCACCAACGCGCACGTGGTCGCCGGGTCGGACCATGTCGATGTGCGACGGCCCGACGGTCAGGTGCGCAGCGCCCGGGTCGTGGCCTTCGACCCGCGGCGCGACCTCGCACGACTTGAGGTCGAGGACCTCGGCCAGGCGCCGCTGTCGCTGGGGACGATCGGCGCCGGCGACGAGGCCGCGGTCATCGGCTACCCGGGGGGCCAGCGGGAGGCACGCATCGCCCCGGTGCGGATCCAACAGCGACGCACGGCCCTGGGACGCGACATCCACGGCGTCGAGGAGACCGAGCGCGACGTGCTGTTCCTCTCGGCAGCGCTGCGCCAGGGGGACTCCGGCGCGCCGATCATCGACGCCGCCGGCGAGGTCGTCGGCCTGGTCTTCGCCATCAGCCCCGACCGCCCCACCACCGCCTACGCGCTCGATCGTCGGGAGATCGACGCGGTCCTCGCGGCGCCACGCGTCGTCGGAGCGACGGGCCGGTGCCTGGGTGTCACACCTGCCTCGTAGCGTCATCGTCAACCGGCGCGCTCCCGCGCGGCCGGGGCGAAGAGGACGCACCATGGACGTACTACTCCTGCTGCTGCCGGCGGGCCAGACGGTGACGCCGGTGGCCACCGGTTCCCTCACGCTCGACCTTCCGGCGCTGGCGGTGGCGTGGGGGGTGGCCACCTGGTGCTGCGCACGATTGCTCAGCCCGCGCGGCAGGACCAGCGACCACCGGGCCGGTTCAGCCGATGGTGCGGCGCAGGAAGCCGTGGATGCCGGCACCGCCCAGCAGCAGCGTGGACGTCACCAGTGCAGCGAGCACGACGGCGACCGACATGGTCTCCACGGTCGGCGTGATCGCCGCCCGGAGGCCCTCGCTGACGTACACCAGGGGGTTGAGCAGCACCAGCCACTGCAGCCAGGGCACCGCGTCCAGCGCCGTCCAGGGGTAGTAGACGGCACCGAGGAAGGTCAGGGGCAGGACGACCACGGAGAACATCAGCCCGATCTGCCGTGGGGTGACGTAGGTGCCCAGCGCGAGCCCGAGGCTGCCGGAGAGCAGCGCGGACGTCAGGACCACCACCAGTAGCAGCGGCAGGCTGGTCACCTCCAGTTCCACCGGGGTGGAGGGGATGGCGGCGACCATCGGCAAGACCAGCAGGCCGGCGAACACGCTCTGGATCGCCCCGTAGAGGATCTTCTCGACCGCGACGGTGGCGACGGGGACCGGCGCCATGATGCGGTCCTCGATCTCCTTCGTGCCCCCGAACTCCGTCGAGAGCGGCAGCGCCACGGCGATGATGCCCTGGAAGATGACCGCCACCGCGACGAGCCCGGGGACCAGGATGGTGGCGAACTCCTCACCCCCACCACCACCGACGCCCTGGCCGATGCGTGGGAACAGGAACGCGAAGACGAACACGAACAGCAGCGGCTGCATGACGGTGCGGGTGAGGAAGGCGAAGGCCTCCCGGCGTGTGACCCTGAGATCGCGCAGGAGCAGACCGCCGATGGCCTGGGCCTGGGCCTGCAGCGCGGTGGGCTCCGCGGCCGGTTCCGCGGTGCGTGGTCGGGTGTCACTCACGCAGGTCCCTCCCGGTGAGGTTGATGAAGACCGCTTCCAGGGTGGAGCCTGCAGCCGACGCGTCGCGTACCCCGTCAGGACCCGCCGCCTCGACCGCCCGGGCGAGCAGGCCCTCTGAATCGTCGGCCATCACCCGGACGCCGCGCGCGGTCGCCTCCACGGAGCGCACCCCGGTGATGCCCGCCAGGGCGGCGTGCACGGGCGCCGACAGCGCCCGTTCGAGCTCGAGCTCGATGAACGCGCCGGCGCCGTGGCGGGCCTTCAACGACGCCGGGGGGTCGCAGACCAGGACCTTCCCGTGATCGACGATGGCGACACGATCGCACAGCTGGTCGGCCTCCTCCATGTAGTGGGTGGTCAGCACCACGGTGAGCCCGTCGCTGCGCAGCTGTTCGACCAGTTCCCACAACGCCAGGCGGCTCTGCGGGTCCAGTCCGGCCGTCGGCTCGTCGAGGAACAGCAGCCGGGGCCGGTGCGCGATGGCACGGGCCACCTGCAGCCGCTGCGCCATCCCCCCCGAGATCTGGTCGGGGAAGGCGGCGGCACGCTCAGAGAGGCGGAAACGTTCGAGCAGATCCTCCGCCCGCACGCGCGCGGTCCGGGCACGCACCCCGAAGAACCGGCAGTGGTAGTACAGGTTCTCGTACAGCGTCAACGACCGGTCGAGGGTGTTGGTCTGCGTGACCACCCCGAGACGGCGCTTGACGCGGGCCGGCTCGCGCGAGACGTCGAGGCCGAGCACCTCGGCGGTGCCGCTCGTGGGACGGATCCGGGTGGTGCACACCCCGACGGTGGTCGACTTGCCCGCACCGTTGGGGCCCAGCAGACCGAACATCTCCCCCGGTGCCACCTCGAGGTCGATGCCGTCGATGGCCTGCACGCGGGGCGGTCCCGGATAGGTCTTCGTCAGGCCGGTCAGCCGCACGGCGGCGGTCGCGGCCGCCGACCCCACACCCACCTCGGGCTCCACCATCGTCATCCCGCGTCCTTCGCTGCTGCGTCGCTTCCCGAACACCGCTCGGTTCGTCGCCGTGGGCCGGGCGGACCGCGAGGGCGGCGGTGACCGGCCCTCAGGGCGGACCACGGCCGCCCGCCACGCACCGGTCAGAGCAGTCGGGCGATCATGAAGGTGTGGACGACGACCGCCATGATCACGAGCAGGTGGAACACCTCGTGGTAGCCGAAGACGGTGGGCCAGGGATCGGGACGGCGCAACCCCACCACCGTGGCGCCCACCGTGTACAGCACACCACCGGCGAGCAGCAGGCCCACGGTCACGGGTCCGGCACCGAACCACAGCCACGGCAGCAGCGCGACCGGGATCCATCCCAGGGTCAGGTAGACCGCGCTGTTGAAGCCCTTCGGGGGCGCGAAGGGCAACCACTCGACGATGATGCCGATGGCGCAGCCCACCCCCATCCCGACCAACAGGGTCCAGCGCGCCCATCCCTCGAGCCCGAGGAGCGCGATGGCCACCCCGGTGCCGCCGATGGCCAGGTAGATGCCGCTGTGATCGAGCCGGAACAGTCGCTCGTAGGTGTGGGCGTCCCACCGCTGCAGGTGCAGCAGCGCACTGCACGTGAACATCGCGGCGATGCCCAGGGAGAAGGCGGCGACGGCCAGCCGGCCACCCGGGGGCGCGATGGCCGTCCACGTGATCGCGATCGGCACGGAGAACAGGGCAGCGACCAGGTGCGACCGACCGCGCAGACGGGGACGCGGTGTCGTCAGGGCACGCTCGGTGTTCACCGAACGTTCGAGGATCGGTCGCTCGCTCACGCGCGCACGGTAGCGCGCCCGGTCCGTGCACCGTCGCACGGCGCGGTGCGGACCGCTCCTAGACTGCCGC
The DNA here is from genome assembly GCA_003565155.1 of Nitriliruptoraceae bacterium. Classification (GTDB taxonomy): domain Bacteria; phylum Actinomycetota; class Nitriliruptoria; order Nitriliruptorales; family Nitriliruptoraceae; genus T1Sed10-7. Next base: position 4,777 of record PXDB01000015.1, read on the forward strand.
CCGACCTCCTCGACACGCCGACCCTCCGCCGGCGGCGAGCCTCGGCCCAGAGAGCGGATCCCCGTCGTGACCACCAACGCCCCCACCCGCCTCCCCGAACTGTCCCGCGTCCAAGGCATCGGCCTGCTGGTCGGACTGGCGGTCTTCGTCGCAACCCTGGTGATCGACGTGCCGGGCATCGAACCCGCCGCCCAGCGGATGCTCGCGGTCTTCCTGCTCGCGATCGTGCTCTGGGTGACCGAGGCCATCCCGCTGGTGGCGACCGCGCTGCTGGTGATCCTGCTGCAGGTCCTGCTGCTCACCGACCAGGCACTGGTGCCCCTCGAGGAGAGCGTCACCACCCCTGCGGAGACCTTCTCCGCGCTGGCGGATCCGGTGATCATCCTCTTCCTCGGCGGGTTCCTGATCGCCGACGGTGCCGCCAAGTACGACCTCGACAAGAACCTGGCAGCCCTCCTGCTGCGGCCCTTCGTCGCCGGTGGTGCACGGCGGACGGTGCTCGGGCTGATGTTGATCACCGCGCTGCTGTCGATGTTCGTGTCCAACACCGCCACCACGGCGACCATGTTCGCGGTACTGCTGCCGGTCCTGATGGCGCTGCCGGCCGGTAAGGCCCGGACCGGGCTCGCGCTGTCGATCCCGATCGCGGCCAACGTCGGCGGCATCGGGACCCCGGTCGGCACCCCGCCCAACGCCATCGCGCTGGGGCAGCTGTCCTCCCAGGGGATCACCATCTCCTTCCTGGACTGGATGCTGCTCGCGATGCCCCTGATGATCGTGGTGCTGCTGGGCTCGTGGTGGATGCTGACCCGCCGGTTCATCGCCGCGGACACCCCCTTCGAGATCGACCTGGACGTGCGGTTCAACCGCTCCCCCACCGCCCTGGTCTTCAGCGCCGTCGCCGGCGCGACCGTGCTGCTGTGGCTGACCGAGCCCCTCCACGGGCTCGCCTCCTCGACGGTGGGCTTCATCCCCGTGGTGCTGCTGCTGGCCACGGGCGTCATGGGGCCGAAGGACCTCCAGGGGTTGCAGTGGCACGTGCTCTACCTCGTGGCGGGCGGCATCGCGCTGGGCGCCGGCATCGGTGCCTCAGGGATGGACGTCTGGCTGCTGGAACTGGTCGCGTGGGACGTGCTCCCCGGCACCGTGCTGATCGCGCTGCTGGTGTTCGCGGGGCTGGCGATGTCGACGGTCATCTCCTCCTCGGCGGCAGCCAACCTGCTGATCCCCCTGGCGCTCAGCCTGGCCGTCGGGCTCGGCCTCAACGCCGCCCTGATCGCCGTGGTGGTCGCGCTCGGCTGCGCGCTGGCGATGGCGCTGCCGATCAGCACCCCGCCCAACGCCATCGCGTACGCCACCGGCGAGATCCCGCAGCCCGCGATGATGTCCACGGGGTTGGTCATCGGGGCGGTCGGCTTCGGCCTGCTGGCCTTCGTCATGCCGACCTGGTGGTCCTGGTTGGGCCTGCTGTGAACGTGCCGCTCCCCGCGACCGCGGTCCTGGTGGCCGGTCCTGCTGGGCCGGTGCGTGACGCGCTGGTGGCGGAACTGAGCGGGGCCGTCGCCGGGCTCGCGGCGATCCACACCGGCCATGATCCGTTGGCCATCGCGCGCGACCTGCCGGAGGAGGTGACCCTCGCGCTGGTGGCCGTCATCGACGACGGGACCGCCGTCGACGAGCGCATCGCGACCCTGTGCGAGGACGCGCGCGCCAGCGACGCCTGCACGCTGCTGGTCACCGAGCGGGACCACCACGACGACCTGGCACGGGCGCTGGACGAGGACCATCTCGCGGCGGTGATCGGGGTGCCGTGGACCTCCGGCTGGCTGGGCGAGCACGCCCGCTCCCAGATCGCACGGTGGCTGCGTGGGCGCGACGACGCCGACCCCCGCCTCCCCCTGCTCGAGACCGACGAGGGCCGGCCGGTCGAGCTGCCCTCCAGCACCCTGCTGCAGGACCTCGAACTGGACGAGCGGGCGCTGACCGACCGCCTCGTGGACGCCCTCGACCGGGCGCTCGGCGCCCGACCGCGGCTGTCGCTCCCCGAGGGGACCCGCCTCACCCATCAGGGCGTGGGGGTGGACGGCGTGATCGTCGTGCTCCGGGGCTCGGTGGCCCTCGACCGCGACAGCGAGGTGGGAGAGCTCCGGCTCCACCACGCCTCCACCGGTCCGGTGGTCGGCCTGCTCTCGCTGACCCAGCAACGGCGCGCCTTCTTCACCGCGCGGGCGACCACCGACGTCGAGGTGGTCCACATCAGCCTGGAGCAGCTCGAGCACGCGCTCGCGGTGGAGCCGGAGGTGGGCTCGGTCATGGCCGCCGCGACGGCCCGTGCGCTCGCGACACGTTTGCGCCGTTCCGAGCAGCTGCAGGTCGAGAAGGTCAAGCTCAACGCGGAGCTCGAGGAGGAGCGTCGCCAGCTCGCCGACGCCCTCGAGGAGCTCGAGGGCACCCGGCTGGAACTGGTCGAGTCGGCCCGGATGGCGACCCTCGGCGAGCTGTCCGCCGGCATCGCCCACGAGCTGAACAACCCGGCCTCGGCGGTGGCACGCGCCGCGAGCTTCATCGCCGACGACCTCGGCCGACTGCTGGACCGGCACCCGCAGGGCGCCGCGCTCCGGGAGGCGCTGGAGATGGTCCGGGACCGACCGCCGCTGGGCACCGCCGAACAGCGCCGCCTGCGTCGCGAGCTCGCCGAGGCACTCGGCGACGCTGCCACCGCCCGCCGGCTGGTCGCCGCCGGGGTCCACGACCCGGAACGGGCCGCGGACCTCGCGTCCGGGTGCAGCCCGCAGGAGATGGAGGAGCTGGTCATCGCCGCGGAGCTCGGTGGTGCCGTCCGCAACCTCACCCTCGGCACCGGTCGGGTGACTGATCTGGTGGAGAGCCTGCGCAGCTACGCCCGGCCGGCGGAGGCCACGGTCGAGGACGTCGACGTGCGGCGCACGATCGACGACGCGCTCCACCTCGTCACCCACCGGCTCGGCGGCGTCGAGTTGACCCGCGAGGACGCCGAACAGCTCCCGGCGGTGGAAGGCTTCCCCGGCCCGCTGGGGCAGGTCTGGACCAACCTGGTCCTCAACGCCGTCGATGCCATGGACGGCGACGGGCAGCTGACGGTCCGCACCTCGGCACGTGACGACGCCGTGCTGGTCGAGGTGGAGGACGACGGGCCGGGTATCCCCCCCGAGGTGCTGCCACGGCTGTTCGAGCCGCGCTTCACCACCAAGCACGGGCGGGTCCGCTACGGCCTCGGACTGGGGCTGGCGATCAGCCAACGCATCATCCACAGTCACGGCGGGGAGATCACCGTGACATCCGAGCCGGGCCGTACGGTCGCCACCGTACGGCTCCCGGCAGCCTGACCGACCGGGAGGCCCCCTGTGCAGCTCGCCGTACTGGTACTCGAGGACGAACCGGAGGTCCGTGACGCCATCGTCCGTGACCTCGACCCGCTGGCCGGCACCCTGCGCATCGAGCCCGCGGAGGACGTGCGCGACGCCGAGGAGGTCCTGGCCGAGATCGCGCGGGAGGGGGATGCGCTGGCGCTGGTCCTCGCCGATCACCGCCTGCCGGGGACGACCGGGGTGGACTTCCTGGTCCAGCTGTGCGCGGACGAGGTCCACGGTCGCAGCCGGAAGGTGCTCGTGACGGGGCAGGCGGACCAGCAGGACACGATCCGCGCGGTCAACGAGGCCGGTCTCGACCACTACGTGACCAAGCCATGGGACCCCGAGCGGCTGCGGAGCCTCGTCCGGCAGCAGCTGAGCGTGTACGTGCTCCAGCAGGATGTGGACCCGCTGCCCCACCTGCAGGCCCTGGACGCCGCAGCGGTCATGCCAGCGCTGCGCGACCGCGGGGACCGGTGAGCAGCCGGCGGGCGGGTGCGACGCCGGGCGGCGACGCGACACCCCGGCACGCGACGGTCGGCCTGCTGGTCTACGACGGCTGCGACCTGCTCGACCTCGGTGGGCCGTACGAGGTCCTGCTGACCGCGGACCGGCTCCAGGCCCGTGCCGACGACCCCCGACGCATCGAGGTGGTGACCCTGGGCTGCGGCCAGGGCCCCTACCGCGCCTACGGCGGCCTCGGGCTCGTCCCCGGCACGCCGGTCACCGACGTCGGCCGGCTCGACGCCGTGGTGGTCCCCGGCACCATCGAGGTGGCGGTGGCGCTCGCCGACGATGCGCTGGTGACCGCCGTGCGGGAGGTCGCGGCACGCGCGGCGCTGGTCACCTCGGTGTGCACGGGCAGCTTCCTGCTCGCAGCGGCGGGCCTCCTGGACGGCCACGCCGCCACCACCCACCACGAGGACCTTCCCGCCCTGGCGGCGCGTGCGGACGTCGGCCGCGCCGTGGCGGGTGCACGCGTGGTGGATGACGGCGCGGTGATCACCGCCGGCGGGTTGAGCTGTGGTCTCGATCTCGGGCTGCACCTGGTCAGGCGACTGGTCGATGACGACCTCGCCGCGGCCACGGCACGGCAGGTCGCGCACCCCTTCCCGCCGCCTGCCGACGGGTGAGCGACGCCTGCGGGACCCCGCGCCGGTCCGTCCGACCGGGCCGGCTCCCGCGAACGGCGGGTGGACCTGGCAGTCTGGCGGGCCGGGTCGGCACCCACGGCCCCGCTACGGCACGCGCCCGGCGTGCCGCCCGCAGCCACGAGGAGCCCGAACGGTGAGCGACACACCCCGTGGGACCACCGTCACCGACCGCCTCTACACGCGGCTGCTGGCGGGGGATGGCGCGCAGGCACGGCGCGACCTGGACCCCGCGGTGGCGGCAGCGGTGCCGCGCAACGCCACCCGCCAGGTGACGGCCATGACGCTGCAGAAGGCCGGCGACCTGGTCGTGGACGCCAAGACCGTCCTGAGCTGGCTGCTGGCGACGCTCGGTGCGCCGGCGAGCTTCACCGGGCTGCTGGTACCGATCCGCGAGTCGGGATCGATGCTGCCCCAGGCGGCGCTGGCTCCCGTCGTACGGCGGATGGCGGTCCGCAAGTGGATGTGGGTCGCCGGCGCGCTGTTGCAGGCGACGGCGGTGGTGGCGCTGGCCGTGATCGCCGCGACCCTGGAGGGCGCCGCCGCCGGTGTGGCGGTGCTGGTGGCCCTGGCGCTGTTCGCCCTGGCCCGGTCGCTGTCCTCCATCGCCTCCAAGGACGTGCTCGGCCGGACCCTGCCGAAGGGGACCCGGGGCCAGATCACGGGCTACGCGACGATCGGTGCCGGCCTGGCGTCGATCACCGTCGGGCTGGGACTGCGTCTGCTCGGGGGTGAGGACGCGGAACCGGCCACCTTCGCCTGGCTGCTGGCCGGTGCCGCGCTCGCGTGGCTGCTGGCGGCCGGGGTGTTCGCCCGCGTCGAGGAGGCCCCCGGTGCGCGCGACACCGGTGATGGCGACGGGGCGGGCGCCACCGCCCGTGCCTGGGCGCTGCTCCGCGACGACGCGCCCTTCCGTCGGTTCGTGGTCGCCCGCACCCTGCTGCTGGTCTCCGCGCTGAGCCCCCCGTTCATCGTGACACTTGCGACCGAGCAGGGCGGTGCGGGACTCCAGGGGCTGGGCGGCTTCGTCATCTCCAGCGGCATCGCGGCGCTGATCGGCGGCCGTGCCTGGGGCCGACTGGCCGACCGCTCCTCCCGCCTGGTGATGATGCTCGCGGCAGGGTCCTCCTCCCTGCTGGTCCTCGCCTTCCTCGCGGCGCTGCTCATCGACGGCGCCCGCGAGGTGACCCTGCTCTACCCGGCCACCTACCTGCTGCTCGCGCTCGCCCACCACGGCTCGAGGATCGGCCGCAAGACCTACGTGGTGGACCTCGCCGAGGGCAACAAGCGCACGGACTACGTCGCGGTGTCGAACACCGCCATCGGCATCCTGCTGCTGGTGACCGGCGGGATCACCTCGGCGCTGGCGCTGCTCGGTGCCGAGGTGGCGCTCGCCGCCCTCGCACTGCTGGGCCTGGTCGGCGTGGCGGTGAGCAGCTCCCTGCCGGAGGTCAGCGCCACCTGACGGTGGGCCGCCGGTCACGCCGCTCAGCCGAACCGCACGACCACGGCCACCAGCCAGGAGCCGACCATCACCACGCCGAGCAACAGCTCCACCGCCACCCCGACCCCGTAGGCACGGAGCACCTCGAGGGTGGAGGACCGGGCCTGCGGCCAGTCACCGAGCCGGGAGCGCTCCGCCAGCAGCAGGCCCGCCAGGGCACCGAACAGGAAGCCGAGGACCGGAAGGACGAAGAAGCCGACCACGGCGCCGAAGACCGCGGCCGCGAAGGTGCTGGAGGGCGCCCCCGCCTCCCGGCCCCGACGGGCCGGGAACCACACGGTCGCGAGCGTCCCGAGCACCAGCAGCAGGGTCAGCCAGGCGGACACCGCCCAGCCGACGCCGTCGAGGTCCTGCCACAGCAGGGTGATCACGCCCACCAGCCACACCACCGCCAGGCCGGGCAGGACGGGGATCAACACCCCCACCATGCCGACCAGCATCAGCAGGAAGGCCAGGAGCAGGATGGCGAACTCCACGGTCTGCCTCGCTGCGGTGGCCGCTGATGGGATCGACGGTGGGCCGGGCGGGGCTCGAACCCGCGCCTGACGGATTATGAGTCCGCTGCTCTGACCAGCTGAGCTACCGGCCCCGGTGCCGAGAGCCTACTGGCAGCCTACTGTCACCCCCGCGCCGCACCGCCCCCACCGCTCGGAGCCCCGATGCGCATCACGAAGTTCCCGCAGTCCTGCCTGGTCGTGGCCACCGACGCCGCCCGCATCGCCATCGACCCGGGGACCTTCGTCACCGCCCGGCACGACCTCGACGAGCTCGGACGGCTCGACGCCGTGCTCTACACCCACCGGCACGCCGACCACCTCGACGTCGAGGTGGTGGACGAACTCACGCAGCGGGGTGCCCGGTTGTTCGGCAACGCCGACGTGGTCTCCCTGCTCGGCGCCGACCGGTGCACCGAGGTGGAGGCCGGCACCCCCTTCACCGCGGCCGGTGTCGAGGTTGCCCCCCACGACCTGCCGCACGTGGTCATGGTGGACGGCTCCCCCGGACCACCCAACACCGGCTTCCTGGTGGACGGCACGCTGTTCCACCCCGGCGACGGCATCGAGCTAACCGGGCTCCGCGCGCCGGTGGCGGCCATCCCGATCGTGGGGCCGTCGATCAGCTTCCACGACGCCTACCGCTTCGTCCGCCAACTCGGGGCGGAGCGGATCGTGCCGGTGCACTACGACGCCTTCGTGGCGGACCCGGAGCACTTCGCGCGGGTGTGCGACCTCGCCGAGGTGCACGTGCTGTCCGACGCCGAGTCCCTGGACCTGTCCACCATCTGAGCGGTCGCACCGCTCGCCGGGCGGGGCCTTCGAGGGGAGCTGAACCGCGTGGGTGTCCTGCTCGCCCTGCTCGCTGCGGCCAGCTTCGGGGCCTCCGATGTCACCGGTGCCGTGGCGGCACGCCGGGTATCCGCGCTCACCGTCACCCTCGCGATCCAGGTGGTGGGCCTCGTGGCGCTGCTGCCGGTGCTGTTGGTGGTGGGCGGCGCTCCCAGTACCGGCGCGTGGCTGTACGGCGGCCTGGCCGGTGCAGCCGGCACCACCGGTCTGGTGATCTACCTCCGGGCCATGGCCGCGGGGCCCATCGGCGTGGTGTCGCCGGTCGCCGCACTGGTCGGCGCCGCCGTGCCCGTCGGCTGGGGCGTGCTGCTCGCCGGTGACCAGGTCGGCCTGCAGGGCGGCCTCGGCATCCTGCTCGGTCTGGTCGCGGTCGGCGCGGTCGCCTACGTCCCGGGGGGATCCACCGATGGGGCCGGCACCGCCACCCTGCTGGGAGCGCTGGTGTCCGGGGCCGCCTTCGGGCTGTTCTTCGTCGCGCTGGACGCCACGCCGCCGGGATCGGGCCTGTGGCCGCTGCTCGGCGCGCGGATCGTCGCGGTGGCGATCATGCTGGGTGCGGTCGTGGCCCGACGGCGCGCGCTGCTGCCCCACGGGGCCGGCGGACTGATCGTCATCAGCGGCGTGGCCGACGTGGCGGGCAACGCCCTGTTCCTGCTCGCGACCCGCGTCGGGCTGCTCAGCCTGGTAGGGCTGCTCGCCTCGCTCTACCCCGTGGTGGCCCTGCTGGTCGCCCGCTGGTGGCTCCAGGAACGGCTGACCGGGCTGCAGGCGGCAGGGGTCGGCGCCGCGCTGGCCGCCACGGGACTCCTGGCCGCCGTGGGCGCCTGAGCGCCAGCAGCGACTCCCGTCAGCCGGATCGCACCGGGCAGGACCGTTCGTCGGCGGTCGCGAGCGCCGACAGCACTAGCCTCGAGTCAGCAGCGGTCGACCTCCAGGAGGCCGCGGCACCCGCACCAGCCCCACCGAAGCCGAGGGAGCACCGTGTCCGAGCAGTTCCTGCCCTCACCCACCAACCACATCACCGCCATCGCCGCCGACGCCTCGGTCGCCACCGCCGCGCGGAGCACGGTGGACGCGGCTGCGGAGCCGGGGGTGTCGGTGACCCTGATCGGCCCCGAGCACCGCGACGAGCTGACGACCGACCCGTCCGACGAGAGCCTGCTCACCCGGGTCCGCAAGGTCCTCGGGGACGAGACCCCGCACCTCGAGCATCTCGCGCGCACCCTCAAGGCCGGCGGCACGGTGGTGTGCGTCCACCTCCCGGATCGCAACGCGGTCGGTGACGAGCACCACGACGCGCTCAAGCAGCGCATCGCTGACCTGCTGCGCGGCGCAGACGCGACCGACCCGACCTACCACGGCCGCTGGGCGATCGAGGAGCTGACCACCGACCGGTGACAGCGACGGCCACCCGCGACGTCGCCGCGGTGCTCAGCGCGCAACCAGCTCGCCCATCAGGGCCACCATGTCGAGATCATCGTGCAGCTGGTGCTGCAGCATCACCCGCGACACGCCGGCGTCGCCGAGGGCGTCCAGCCGCGCCGCCGCCTGCTCGACGGTGCCGATCACCCAGGACGGCCGGAGTCCGTCCAGCCAGCTCCCGAGGTCTCCCTCGGCACCGGAGCGTTCCTTCAGCAGTCGTGCGCGATCGGCGACCTCGGCTGCGTCACGCCCCAGCAGGCAGCCCGTCATGACGGACAGCGGCAACGTGGCCCGGCCGACGGCCTCGCACGCCGCAGCCAGGTTCCGCCGCCGTGCAGCGACCGCATCCAGGGTGGGGAACACGGTGTTGTACTCGTCAGCGAAGCGGGCCGCGAGCCGGGACGAGCGCGGCCCGGCGACCCCACCGAGGATCACGGGCACGCTCGGGGACTGCACCGGTTTGGGGTTCGCCTCGCAGGCCTGCAACCGGTAGTGCGTGCCGTGATGGTCGAACCGCTCCTCGCGGAACTGGCGGGTGACGATCTCCACCTGCTCCTCGAACACCTCGTAGCGGGTCCCGAGGTCGTGGAAGTCGAAGCCGTAGGTGCGGTGCTCCAGCTCGTGCCAGCCGGCACCCATGCCCAGCTCGATGCGGCCACCGGACACGTGGTCGGCGGTGACCACGCTCTTGGCCAGCACCGAGGGGTGGCGGAAGGACGCCGGGGATACCATCGTGCCGAGCCGGATCCGTTCGGTGATCGCGCCGAGGGCGCCCAGGGTCACCCAGGCGTCGAGGGCGCTGCGCTCCGTGCGCGAGGCCACCGACTGGTAGTGGTCGGAGCGGAACAGCCCCTCGAGGCCGGCCTGCTCCGCCGCGCGGGCGAGCGCGACCCACTCCGCCCAGGTCACCGACTCCTGGCCCTCGATCATCAGGTTGATGCGCACGATGCCCCACCTCCACGCCGTCTGCCGACACGCGACGGGATCAGGCCGGCTCGATGCGGGTGACCGCCCCCTCGAGGTCCAGCACGTACACCTCACCGTCAGCATCGGTCGCGAAGCTGACCACCGCCCCGCCGTCGATGCCGAGCTCCGCCTGGTCGACCACCTCGCCAGCCTCATCGACCAGCAGCCCGCGCACCGTACCGTTGCAGTAGTCGGCGTAGAGGTAGACACCGGTCAGCTCCGGGATCGCGCTGCCCCGGTAGACCACCCCACCGGTGATCGCGCAGCCCTCGGGGCCGCGGGTGTCGTACTCGTAGACGGGCGGGACGTGGTCGTCGGGTTCCGCGCCGGCGAACTCGCGCGTGCCCTCCATCAGGTTCCACCCGAAGTTGGCGCCGGGGAGGTCGTCCAGGGCGACGCGGTTGACCTCCTCGCGCTCGTCCTGGCCGACGTCGGCGATCCACACCCCGTCGGTCGCGGGGTCGAAGGAGAACCGCCAGGGGTTGCGCAGGCCGTAGGCGACGATCTCCGGCGCGGCGCCCTCGGTGTCGAGGAAGGGGTTGGTACTGGGCACCGCGTAGGGGTCTCCTCCTGCGGGGTCGATGCGCAGGAGCGCACCCAGCGGGGTGGTCAGGTCCTGCCCGGCCTCCACGGGGTCGCCGGCACCGCCGCCGTCACCGAGGGCCAGGTAGACGAAGCCGTCGGGGCCCACATGGACGTCACCGCCGTTGTGGTTGGCGAAGGGCTGGTCGAGGGTGAACACGGTCCGGCGCTGCTCGCCCCGGATCTCGCCACCCTCGACGGCCACCTCGGTCAGCACGGTGGCGCCGTCGTCGTCGGTGGACGACAGGTACAGCGCGTCACCGTCGGCGGCGAAGGCCAGGCCGAGGAGTCCCCGTTCGCTGTCGGTGGTGGTCTCCGCCGAGATGTCCACCACCGGGTCGCCGAGCCCGTCGTCGGTGAGCGGGTGGACGGTGCCGGCGCGTTCGGCGAGGTAGAAGGTCCCGTCGGGGCCGACGGCACCCGCGATCGGCGAGTCCATGACCGCGACCTCGGCCAACCCGAGGGCGACCGAGAGGTCCGGCTCCGGGTCGGGTTCCTCCACAGCTGCCTCGTCGTCGGCCGGGGGGTCCGGCTCGGCGTCGTCCTGGGTCGCCTCGGCGTCGTCCTCCGGCACAGGATCGGGATCGACGTCGGTGACCGGTGGTGGGTCGCCGGGCTCCTCCTCGTCGGTACCGCAGGCAGCCAGCAGGAGCGCGACGACGAGCAGGGCGGTGGGTGCGGAACGGGGGCGCCAGCGGCGCGCTCGCCGGTCCGCCGCAGGGCGGTGCAGGGAACGCATACACCCAGGCTACCGAGGGTTCCAGCGACCACGAACGGCCACGGCCGCACCTGCGACCAGGGTCGTACCCTCGCCCCCGCAGATGGTCGGCCAGCCGGCCACGACCGCAGCGAGGAGCGAGGTGGCGGGATCACGCGCTGACCAGCCACGCCCGATGCGGGTCGGCGTGGTGGTGACCACGCTGCTCCTGGTCGCCGGGGCGGCCACCGTCGCGTGGCTCCAGCCGGCCGCGCCCGATGACTTCTACACCGCCCCCGACGGGTACGAGGATCGGGAACCCGGCGCGTTGCTGCGCAGCGAACGGCTCACCGACGGCCTCCCCGACGGGGTCCACGGCTGGCGCGTGCTGTTCCGCTCCACCGACGGTGACGACGGACCGAACGCGGTGAGCGGGATGGTGCTGGTTCCCAACGAGCGGCCGGAGATCCCCCGCCCGCTGGTGTCGGTCGTCCACGGCACCACCGGGTTCGCCGAGCAGTGCGCCCCGTCGCTGTCACCGCGGCCGCTGGCACGTCTGCCAGGGGCCCAGCAGGCGCTGGACGCGGGCTACGCCGTCGCGGCCACCGACCTGCCCGGGCTGGGCACGTCCGGGCCCCACCCCTACCTGATCGGGGACGTGGCCGCGCACGCGGTACTGGACGGCGCACGGGCAGCGGTGGCGCTGGCCGCCGTCGACACCGAGCGGCACGCGATCTGGGGCTTCTCCCAAGGGGGACACGCGGCGTTGTTCGCGGGCGCGACCGCGTCGGTGTACGCACCCGAGCTCGCGCTCGATGGCGTGGTCGCTTTCGCCCCGCCCACCGACCTGTCCGCGCTCATCGACGACACCCAGGGCACGCTGGTCGGCACCCTGCTGCTGGTCAACGCCGCGGTGGCCTGGTCCGCGCTGTTCGATGACCTCCGACTCGAGGACGTGGTCGCCGATGCGTCCCTCGAGGAGGCTGAGGACCTCGGTCGGCGCTGCTTCGACGGCCCCTCGCTGCCCGAGGCGGCGCTGGGCTCGATCCAGCTCCGGGGCGATGTCGGGCCGCTCGACCCCGGGCGGGCCGCGGCGTGGGTCCGGCTGCTGGAGGAGAACTCCCCTGATGAGCCCCTCGACGCGCCCCTGCTGGTCTTCCAGGGTGGTGGCGACTTCATCGTCAGCCCCGAGGTGACCGAGGCCCACGTCGCCCGCCGCTGCGCGCGCGGCGAGCAGGTGCAGTTCGAACTGGTGCCTGCCGCGGAACACTTCACCCTGGTGTGGCGCACCGCGGATGACGCCCTCGCGTGGACGCAGGAGCGTTTCGACGGACGTGCCCCGGCCAGCAGCTGCTGAGCGCCCACATCGCCGGTCTCCTACCGTGCCGGCGATGACCAACGCCGCCGCGCCCGTTGATCCGGCCGCCTCCTGCCCGGAGTGCGGCGCGGACCGCTCCGGCGGCCGGGACCGCTTCTGCGGCGCGTGCGGAGCACGATGGACGACCGTGCGCCGGTCGATGCTGCCATCAGCGACGGACGGCACCGGCGAGCCGGCGGCCACCGCCGGTCGCCATCGTCGCCTGGGGGGCGCCGGGCGCGCGGTGCTGGCGGGGAGCGCGGCGGTCATCCTCGTCGCCGGGCTGGCCGGCCTCCGAACGATGCAGCCCGCCGACCCTGGGGTCCCCGGCGAGGTGGAGGTTCCCGACGCGGCCAGCGACGCCGGGAGCGTCGACGACCCGGAGGAGGCCGCGGATGACCGCGCAGCACCGCAGCCGACGCTGGCCTGCGCGCCCCAGGGCTGCGAACGGTGGCGTATCGATCTCGAGGAGAGCTGGACCACCCTCGGGGTCGCCGACGACGCCCTGGTCCTGCTGGACCGGGCCGCCGTGCAGGGCGGTGGCTGGGGTGCAGCGACCGAGGAGCGGGATGTGCTGCGGCTGGTGGCGCTGGAGGACGGCGAGGACCTGCTCCGTGCGCCCCTGGAGCTGACCGGTCTCGACGGCACGCCTCCCGGGGCTGCGCGCGGCCTCCAGCTGCTGGAGGATGCGATCGTGATCGCCCTCGACGGACAGGTGGTCCTGCTGGGGCTGGACGGGGACCTACGGTGGTCGCACCGCGTCGAGGACGGTGTCGCGACACCACTGCACGCCACCGAGGAGCGGTTGCTCGTGGCGTTCACTGCGGACACTCCCACCGACGAGGAGACCACGCACCTGCAGGTCCTCGACCGCACCGACGGACAGCTGCGGTGGGAGGCGTCGGCCGGGGCGTGGCAGCTGGCCGGTGACGACGTCATCGTACTCGAAGGAGAGGGCGAGCCCGCGCCCGCCGGGGGTGACGAGGCAGGTGAGGTCACGGTGTCGGGTCACGACGTGGCGACCGGGGAGGTGCGCTGGCAGCGGGGGGCGACGGGTATCGACCCTGTGGCGGGCGCACCGAACGCGGTGCTGCTGCACGGTGCCGGCGGGGACGGTGGCGACCTGCTGGTCCGCGCCGCGGACGGCGCCGAGACGGCCGAACTCGATCGCGGCGCCCGCTGGCTCGGGGCGACCCGGGATGGCGGCGGCGTGCTGGTGATCGGCGATGACGACCCCGTCGAGGTGGCCAGCATCGACGACGCGGGCGAGCTCCGGTGGCGTGTGACCCTCGAGGGGCCGATGGCGGCACCGCAGCGGCTCCTGGAACGCCCGGAGCGGCTCGTGCTGGTGGGCAGGGACGGCAGCACGGTCGTCCTGGACGCGGACACGGGCGAGACCCGGGAGCCCGCCGCCGACCTCCCGGCCGACGCGGACGATGACGAGTGGATCGATGACGCTGGTCGACGGGTGGAGAGGACGGCATCGGGCTTCGCCATCACCGGCGCGGACGACGGCGCCTCGATCACGCTCACGCACCCCACGACCCCTCCCCACATCGCCCTCCACGATCCCTACCTGGTGTGGACCGAGCACGAACTGCTCGCCGTGGACCCGGTCGCTGCGGACTAGTCGCGTCGGCGCGGCCCCGGGCGGGTGCGACGGGCCGGTGGCACCCGGGCGGTGATCACCACGGGACGGTCATGGTCGCGCTGATCGGTCGCCTCCGGGACCGTGAGCAGCTGACCGGCACCCGCCAGGCCGTCAGCGACCCAGGCGCACACCGCCGCGTCCACCACGTCGTCGGGCGCGACGCCCTCGTCCCCGGGGAAACGGTCCGGGAGGGTGACGCCGTGGCGCTCGAGCAGCGCCCGCCGGGTGGTGATCCCGGCCCAGGACCGCTTGCGTGGCAGGGCCGCACCCGCGAGCACCGCGAAGGCAACCTCGGGGTGCACCTCCCGCAGGTCATGGCCCCCGGCGACGAGGTCGTCGGCCTCGACGATCTTCGGCACCAACCGCCAGGCCTGCATGCTGATGCCGGCACCCATCACCTCCACCGCCCGGGCGGTGGCGGCCGCGTGCTCGGTCAACTCCCCTGCCCGAGCACCGTCGACCACGCTGCGCGGCGGGGTGGAGAACACGCTGCTCGCACGCCCGGGCAGCAGCGTCCTGGCAGCTGCGTCCGCATCCCGCGGTGCGTCCACCAGACCGATGGGGATGTCGACCGCGACGGCGTCCACCTCCGCGTCGCGCACGGCCTCGGCGAGGGCCTCCACCACCTCCACCTCGGCGAGCGCTCCGTCGTTGAGGCGCACCACGACCCAGCCCGCCGCACACCCGTCGACGCCCAGCACCCGGCGGGCGCTCATCCGGTCACCTCCGCGCCACCGGTGGCCGTGGAGGGCACCAGACCGAGGTCATGCAGGGTCCGCTCGAGGTCCGCCCGCAGCAGCGCCGCACAGCCGTCGGGGAACAGCCAGTTGTGGTGGCCGAACACCTCGAGGCTGACCTGACCGTGCAACCGGCCCCAGGCCAGCAGCAGGAACGGTCCGAGCGCCCGGTCGACGCCCTCGGGCAGCATCGGGTCGAAGGCCTCCGGCGGCCCGAGCACCTCCGGTGTCCGAAGGACCGCATCGAGGTGCAGTGCACCCACGGCGACGGCCTCCAGGAAGGGCCGGGCGAGGGCGAGCCCCATCCGCTGCATCGCGTCGACGGTCGGTCCGCCGGCAGGGGCCGCGTAGCCGGGGATCGGGTCACCGAACAGCAGCCCGAACTCGTTGGGGTGGCTGACCGACCACTCCCGGTAGGCGAGCCCGACGGCGACCACGCGGGCGGCCACGCCGGCCGCCTCCCCCGCGATGACCGCAACGGACGGGTCCGGCCGCTCACGCGGCGGGAGCGCGTCGACGGCGGTGCCGAGGGCAACCTCGAGGTGGTCGGCCAGGTCCTCGTAGCTGTCGGCGATCAGGGCGGTGAGCAACCCGTCGCGCGAGTCCACGTAGCGGTAGAGCCCCGCGGGGCTCATGCCGAGGCGCCGGGCGACCGAGCGCAGCGCCAGGCCGGCGGGCCCGACCTCGCGGACCTCCTGCAGGGCGGCGGCCCGCAGCTCCCGCCAGGTCCGCTCGCGTGCCCTGGCACGCCGCCCGCGCACGGCGGCCCCGCCCCCACCCTCGGCGCTGTCCACCACGACCTCCGACCTCGAGCCGATCGCCAGGCGCACACCCTAGCTGGACTTCGCGAACACCGCTTGCAAAGTGAACGCTGTTCGCGCATAGTCACTACAAGCGCGAACAGCGTTCACTCACCAGCCGCCGACGAGGCGGCCCACCCAGGAGCCAGGCAGATGCGCATCACCGTCCTCGGCGCCGCCGGCGGTGCCGGCCAGGCCATCACCCAGGAACTCGCCGCCCGTGGGCACGAGGTCGTCGCCGCCAGCCGCAGCGCTGCGGCGCGCAGCTGGCCCAGCGGGGTCACCGCGCGCACCGTCGACCTCGACGATGCCGCCGCGACCAGCGCCGCGTGCGCGGATGCGGACGTGGTGGTCATGGCCGCCCAGGTCCCCTACCAGCGCTGGTACGACGAGCTTCCCGGGATGGTCGACCGCGCCGCCGACGCCGCAGCAGCAGCCGGCGCCCGTCTGGTGATGGTCGACAACCTCTACGCCTACGGCTCCCCCGGCACTCCGCTGAGCGAGGCGACCCCGGAAGCCGCGACCACCCGCAAGGGCCAGCTCCGCGCGGCGATCGCCCGTCGGCTCCTCGACCGGCACGCCGCGGGCGAGGTGTCGGTCTCCATCGGCCGCTTCGCGGACTACTACGGACCCTTTGACGGCAACTCGCTGGCCAACCAGCTCATGCTCGCGCCGGGCACCGCCGGCAAGCGGGTCCGGACCTTCATCGCCGACGACCAGCCCCACACCTTCCACTACCTCCCCGACGTCGCCCGCGGCTTCGCCACCCTCGTGGAGCGACCGGAGGCCGACGGGCGCGTGTGGGTCCTGCCGGCGGCGCCGGCCGTCACCCAGGGACAGCTCGTCGACCACCTCGATGCCGCGCTGCCCACCCCGGTGCGCCGTGGCCGGGTCACGCCGGCGATGCTGTGGATGGTCGGGCTGTGCAACCCGCAGCTGCGTGAGGCCCGTGAGGTCGTGCCGCAGTTCGACCGGCCCTACACCGTCGACGCGAGCGCCTTCGAGGCCGCCTTCGGACCGATCCCGCTGACCCCCCACGCCGAGGCGGTGGCCGCCACGGTCGCCTGGCTCGAGGACCACGCCCCCACCCCCGCGTGAACGGCCGGCGCCGGCCTCACCCCTCCACCTCGGTCCCCACCTCACCGTGGAGCAGGCAGGCCGCGGTGTGGTCGGGCCCGGCCACCTCCTGCAACGCCGGGTCGATCCGCTCGCAGGCGTCGAACACCTCCGGACAGCGGGTCCGGAACCGGCACCCGGTGGGCGGATCGATCGGGCTCGGCACGTCACCGACCAGCCGGATCCGCTCCCGCTGACGTTCCCGCACCGGATCGGGGATCGGGATCGCGGACAGCAGCGCCCGGGTGTAGGGGTGTTGCGCGGAGCGGTACAGCCCGAGGCGCTCCGCCTCCTCCACCACCCGCCCGAGGTACATCACCGCGATCCGGTCACAGATGTGCTGGACGGCCGCGAGGTCGTGGGCGATGAACAGGTAGGCGAGCCCGAGGTCGGACTGCAGCTCGCCCAGCAGGTTCATCACCTGGGCCTGGATCGACACGTCCAGGGCGGCGATCGGCTCGTCGCACACGATGAAGTCGGGTTCGCAGGCCAGCGCCCGCGCGATGCCGATGCGTTGGCGCTGCCCGCCGGAGAACTCGTGGGGGTAGCGGCTCGCGACCCGAGGATGCAGCCCACAGCGCTCCAGCAGCTCCCCGATCCGGGCGCGACGCGCCTGCTTGCCCTGGTGGAGGTCGTGGATGTCCAGCGCCTCCCCGATCGACTCCCCCACGGCCAGACGCGGGTCGAGGGAGGCGTAGGGGTCCTGGAAGATCATGGCCGCGCGCCGCCGCCAGCGGCGCAGGTCCCGTGCCGACAGGCCGCGCACGTCCGTACCGTCGAAGGTGATCCGCCCGGCCGTCGGCTCGACCAGGCGGAGGATCGCGAGTCCGGTGGTGGTCTTGCCGCACCCCGACTCGCCGACCAGCCCCAGCGTCTCCCCCCCGCCGAGGGTGAGATCGACCCCGTCGACCGCACGCACGGTCTGCTTGTCCCGGCCGCGACCGACGGAGAAGTGGACGGTCAGCCCCTCGACCTCGAGCAGCGGCGCGGTCACGCGACCCCCTCGTCCCGGGCGTCCGGCGGCTCGATATCGATGCGGCTGGCCGCGGCGGCACGGGCGGCGTCCTCGGCGGGGACCTCGTAGAAGCTACGGACCCAGTGGCCCTCCACCACCTCGGTCAGCGGCGGACGCTCGGTGGCGCACCGGGCATCGTCGCGGTAGCTGCAGCGCGGGTGGAACCCGCACCCCTCCGGGAGCGCCGTCGGCGCCGGTGGCAGGCCCGGGATGGCCGCGAGGTCGTGGCGGTCGACGTCACCGAGCACCGGCAACGATGCCTGCAGCCCGATGGTGTAGGGGTGCCGGGGCCGGGCGAACAACGCCTCCGCGGAGGCGGCCTCCACCACCTCGCCGGCGTACATCACCAGCACCCGGTCGGCGATGCCGGCCACCACGCCGAGGTCGTGGGTGATCCAGATGACGGCCATCCCGAGCTCGGCCTGGAGCTCGGCGACCAGGTCGGTGATCTGGGCCTGGGTGGTGACGTCCAGGGCGGTCGTGGCCTCGTCGGCGATCAGTACCTCCGGGTCGCAGGACAGCCCGATCGCGATCACCACCCGCTGACGCATCCCGCCGGAGAACTGGTGGGGGAAGTCGTCGAGCCGCCGCTCGGGCGAGGGGATGCCGACCTTGTGCAGCAGGTCGACCGCACGGTCACGGGCGTCGCCCTCCGACAGGCCGAGGTGGTGGCGCATCCCCTCGGTGAGCTGGCGGCCGATGGTGTGGACCGGGTTCAGCGAGGTCATCGGATCCTGGAACACGAAGCCCACCCGCCGCCCGCGCACGTGGCTGAGCTCCTGCTCGCTCATCGCGATCAGCTCGAGGTCACCGCCGAGGTGGGCGGTACCCGTCACCCGGCCCGGCGGGATCGGGATGAGCTTGGTCAGCGCCAGTGTCGATACCGACTTGCCCGATCCCGACTCGCCGACGATGGCCAGCGTCTCCCCACGGTGCAGGTCGTAGTCGATCCCGCGGACCACCTGCGCACGGCCACGCTTGGTCCCGAAGCTGACCTCCAGGTCCCGGACGCTGAGCACCACCTCGTCGTCGCTCACGTGACCCCCCGGGACTGGATGATGGAGCGCTGCTTGGGGTCGAGGGCGTCCCGCAGGCCGTCACCCACCAGGTTGAGCGACGCCACGGTGATGAAGATGGCGAGACCGGGGAAGATGCTCATCCACCACTCTCCGGTGGCGATGAAGCCCTGGGCGTCGAGCAGCATGAGCCCCCACGCGGGGCGCGGTGGTTGGACCCCGATGCCGAGGTAGCTGAGCGCTGCCTCGGTGAGGATCGCGAAGGCCAGGGACAGCGAGGTCTGCACGATCACGGGCGCAGCGACGTTGGGCAGGACGTGGCGGGAGATGATGCGCCAGTCGCTGGCGCCGAGCGACCGCGACGCGCGGACGAACACCTCCTCGCGCACCGACAGCACGGAACCACGGACCACGCGGGCGAAGATCGGCGTGAACACCACCCCGATGGCGATCATGGTGTTGGTCAGGCTGGGGCTCAGCACCGCCACGATCGCGATAGCCAGCAGCACCACCGGGAAGGAGAACAGCACGTCCATCGCCCGCATGAGCACGATGTCGGTCCACCCGCCGCGGTAGCCGGAGATCAGCCCGATCAGGGTGCCGAGCACGAGCGAGATCCCGACCGCGACGGCGCCGACCTGCAGCGACACCCGGGCACCGAACAGCACCCGAGAGAACACGTCACGGCCGAGCTCATCGGTGCCGAACCAGTGGGCGGCGCTGGGCGGCTCCAGGCGCCGGGTCAGGTCGTCGTCGGTGAAGGCGTACGGCGCGACGACGTCAGCCAGCAGCGCGGAGAGGATCAGCAGGGCCAGCACGACCACCCCGGCGGCCGCCAGCCGGTTGGCGAACAGCGCGGACAGGGTCTCCTTCCACCGCGCCTCAGCCGGCTCGTCGGGGGCCTGGAGCTGCTCTGCGTCGTCGTGTTCGCTCATGAGACGCTGATCCGGGGGTCGAGCTTGGCGTAGAGCAGATCGACCAGCAGGTTGATGAGCAGGAAGCCGGCGGCGATCAAGAGCACCGCGCCCTGCAGTGCCGGGTAGTCACGACGGACCACCGAGTCCAGGGCGTAGCGCCCGACGCCGGGCCAGGCGAACACCACCTCCACGACCACGATGCCACCGAGCAGGGTCGCGAGCTGCAGGCCCGTGACGGTGACCACGGGGATCCACGCGTTGCGCAGCACGTGGTGGCGCAGGATGTAGCGGTCCGGCATGCCCTTGGCGCGGGCGAGGCGCACGTGCTCGGCGCTCATCGCCTCGAGCACGCTGGAGCGCACGAAGCGGGTGAGGATCGCACCGGTGACCACCCCGGCGGTGACCGCCGGCAGGATCAGCCGTCGGATCGCCTCGACGGGGTCCTCCAACGGCGAGGTGTACCCGGACGGCGGCAGCCACCCGAGCGTGCGGGCGAACACCAGGATCAGCAGCAGGCCGAACCAGAAGTCCGGGACCGACACCCCGATCTGGGAGAACCCGGAGGCGGCGTAGTCGACGGGCTTGCCCTGGCGCACCGCGGAGATGATGCCGGCGGGCAGCGCGATGAGCAGCCCGACCAACAGCGAGGCGACCGCGAGCAGCGCCGTGGCCGGGAGCCGCTGCAGCAGCGCAGCGGTGATCGGCTCTCCGGTACGGAAGCTGACGCCGAGGTCGCCGGTCAACGCGCCGGTCAGCCAGTTCCAGTACTGGACCAGCAGGGGCTGGTCGAGGCCCGACCGGGCGATGAGCGCGTCGTAGAGGTCCTGGTCGAAGCGGGTGCCGAGCGCGGTGCGGACCGGGTCACCGGGCACGAGGTGGATCAGGGCGAAGACGACGATGGAGACGCCGAGCAGCGCGACCGCCGCCTGGGCGGTGCGCCGCAGCACGTAGCGCCCCACCCCTCACCTCCTCGACGCGGCCACGGGCCGCCTTCGGGGTCGTCGTGTGCGTGTCCACGTGCGGGTGCCCGGCGGGTGGGAGCAACGGCCCCCACCCGCAGCCGGACGTCAGGTCACCCTAGCGAGGTGGTCGCGAAGCGTGTCGCCACATCGGGTCGGGTCTCGTAGCCCTGGACCTCGGGCGACCAGGCCTCGAGGATGTCGGGGTTGTAGAAGTAGATGTAGGACGCCAGGTCCACGATCCGGGTCGCTGCCTGGTCGTAGAGCGCCTTTCGGGCGTCCTCGTCGGTCTCCTCACGGGCGGCGTCGAGCAGCTCGTCGACCTCGTCGTCGGCGAAGCCCTGGAAGTTGTTGACCCCTTCCGAGTGGTGCTGCGCGTAGTAGAAGTCGTCGGGGTCGATGTTGCCGAGCCACCCGAGCGCGAAGGCGTCGAAGTTGCCGTCGCCCTGCTCGGCGAGCCAGGTCGAGAAGTCCTCGATGCGGATGTCGACCTCGATGCCGACCTCACCGAGCTGGCTCGCGATGACCTGGGCTGCGGTGACGGTCTCCGGGAACTCGTTGGTGACCATCAGGTCGATGGTGAGGTCGCTGACACCGGCGTCGTCGAGCAGCGCTTGTGCCTGGTCGGGGTCGTGCCCGTAGGGCGCGTAGTCCAGGAACCAGAAGCTGGTCTCGGGGATCGCCGTCTCGTTGGGCGTGGCGGCGTCGAAGTTCGCGGCCTCGGTGATGTCGTCGATGTTGAGCGCGAAGGCGATGGCACGCCGGACATCCACGTCGTCGAAGGGCTCGCGCGCGTTGTTCAGCGACAGGTACCAGTAGTCGTTGCCGGCGACCTGGGACATCTCGATGTCCGGGTCGGCCTCGAGCTGGTCGATCTGCTGCGGGGGCACGGAGTCGATCCAGTCGACCTCACCGGTCTCGAGGTTGGTGACCTTGACCGACTCGTCCGGGATGACCTGGAACTCGATGCCGTCGAGGAAGGGGCCCTCACCCCAGTAGTCGGGGTTGGCCTCGAGGACGACGTTGTCACCGGGGCTGAAGGAGACGAAGGAGAAGGGGCCGGTGCCGTTCGGCTCGTCGCCGACCGTGCCGTCCTCGATCGCCGCCGCGGAGACGATGGCCATGCCCTTGAACGCACCGACCTGGTCGAGCAGGTTGGGCGCCGGGCGGTTGAGCTCCATGACCACGGTCGTGTCGTCCGGTGCTGCGAAGCTGTCGACGGCGTCGAGGCGGAAGGCGTTCTGGCCCTCCTCGGCGATGCGCTCGAAGCTGGCGACCACATCGTCGGCGGTCAACGCCGAGCCGTCGTGGAAGGTGACGCCGTCGCGCAGGGTGAAGGTCCAGGTCAGCAGGTCGTCGGAGGTCTCCCAGGACTCGGCCAGCGCCGGCTCGGGTGTGAGGTCGTCGCCGGGCTGCACGAGGGTGTCGTAGACGTTCTCCAGCACGGTGAAGGCGAAGGAGGAGGTGGTGGTGTGGGGGTCGAGCTGGTCGGGGTCGCCGCCGATCGCCGCGATGAGGGTGCCGCCGGTGGCGGCGTCCTCCTCCACGTCGTCATCGGGGTCGGGGTCGTCGTCGACCGTCTCGTCGGTGACGTCCTCGCCGGTGGGGTCGTCGACGTCGACGGCCTCACCGCCGTCGCAGGCAGCGGCGATCAGGGCGAGGAGAGCGAGCAGGGCGAGGGGGCTTCGCCAGCGCATCGGGGGCTCCTTGGTAGGAGGACGCGGGCCCACGGAGGGGAACCCGTCCTCTCCTACCGTAGTCGGAGGCTGCAGGGCGGTCGACCGACAGCTGCTTCAGGCGTCCGCGCGGTAGGGCTTGAGCTCGCGCCGGGCCAGCGCCATCTCGTGCACCTCGTCGGGACCGTCGGCCATCCGAAGGGTGCGGGCGTGGGCCCACATCATCGCCAGCGGCGTGTCGTCGGTGAAGCCCTGCCCGCCGTAGGTCTGGATCGCCTTGTCCAGCACCCACTCGGCCATGGACGGGGCGACGATCTTGATGGCGGAGATCTCCATGCGCGCGCCGGTGTTGCCGACGGTGTCCATCAGGTGCGCGGTCTTGAGCGTCAGGAGGCGGGCCTGCTCGATGCGCACCCGGGCCTGGGCGATCCAGTGGTGGAACATGCCCTGCGCGGCGATCGGCTTGCCGAAGGGGGTCCGTGCCCAGGCGCGCGCGCACATCAGCTCGAAGGCGCGTTCCGCCATCCCGATCATGCGCATGCAGTGGTGGATGCGACCGGGACCGAGGCGTTGCTGGGCGATGGCGAAGCCGTCTCCCTCCGCGCCGAGCAGGTTGTCCACGGGCACCCGTACGTCGGTGAAGGCGACCTCGGGGTGGCCGCCATGGCCGTCGTAGCGGCCGAACACCGGCAGCTCGCGGACCACCTCGACGCCCGGGGCGTCGGTGGGCACCAGCACCATGGACTGCTGGTGGTAGGGGTCGGCATCGGGGTCGGTGACCCCCATCAGGATGCCGACCGTGCAGCGGTCGCTGGCCGCACCCGAGGACCACCACTTGCGGCCGTTGATGACGTACTCGTCGCCGTCGCGCACGATCGCGGTGCGGATGTTGCGGGCGTCGGAGGAGGCCACGTCGGGCTCGGTCATGAAGAACGCGGAGCGGATCTCCTGCTCCAGCAGCGGGTGCAGCCAGCGCTGCTGCTGCTGCGGCGTGCCGAACAGGTGGAGGATCTCCATGTTCCCGGTGTCGGGCGCGGCGCAGTTGGTCACCACCGGGGCGATCAGCGGGGAGCGGCCCGTGAGCTCGGCGAGGTGGGCGTAGTCGAGGTTGCTCAGCCCCGCCCCGTGCGCCTCGTCGGGCAGGAACAGGTTCCACAGCCCGCGGCTGCGCGCCTCCGCCGCCAGCTCGTCCAGCACGCTCGGGTGGTGGTGGACGTCACCGGAGGCAGCGATCTCCTCCGCGTAGCGGGCCTCGTTCGGCAGGATGCGTTCGGTGAGGAACGCCTCGAGTTCGGCGTGCAGCCGCTCGCCCTTCGCGCTCATCGTCAGGTCCACGACCCCTGCTCCTCGCTCGGCTGCCCTGGACGCTACGTGCTGGGCCGATCGTCCGGTGCATCCGCACGGGCCTCGCGGTAGCCCTCCGCCGCCGCGGCCGTCAGGTCCCGGGTCAGCTCCGCGCCGGCCTTGGTGGCCGTGACCGCGCCCTGCTTCGCCTGCTGGAAGGCGTCGCGTCGCAGCTCGCGCCGGCGCTCCTCCCCGCTGTCGGGGTCGAGGAGGTACATGGCGCCCGCACCGGTGGCCGCGCCGAGGCTGAAGGTCATCAAGGTCCGGATCCGCACCACGGGTCCTGTCGTCGACGGCGGTGGTCGTACACGTCCACCGAGGCTAGTGAGCGTGCGATCTCGGGGTGTCGGCGGCGTCCCGGACGACGACCGTACGCGCCCATCCCGGCACCCCGCCGCCTACCCGCCGTCGATCAGCGCGCGTTCCACACGGTCGACCTTGGACCGCAGCGTGCCGGTGTGGCCGGGTCGGTGGTCGAACTTCGCGGTGATCGACAGTCGCGGTGCGTGGCGTTCGCCCTCGGCGATGCACCGCTGCAGGAGCGCGAACACCTCCTCGGGGCTGCCCTCCACCGTGGTGAACATCGCGGTGGTCTCGTTGGGCAGGCCGCTGTCCCGCACCACCGCAACGATGCGGGCCACGGCGTCACCGACCGAGTCCGACGCGCCGCCGAGGGGGGTGATGGAGAAGGCCGCCAGCATGTGCAGGTCTTTCGTGGGGGACGCCGCCGTGCACCCTACGTGCACGGCGGCGGACTCGAGGGATCACGGCAGCAGCACCAGGGGCGTCGCGCGCTTGGCCTGCACCGATCCGTCCTTCGCGGACACCTCCCACACGGTGAGCGTCGCTTCCGTACGCCCATCCACCTCGTAGGGGATGGTCACGTCCACCGCGCCCCACCCCTGACCGTGGTCCGACATCGCGAAGCCCTCGTCGAGCACGGTGCCGTCCGCGGTCTCGAGCCGGTACTCGAAGTTGGCCTCGAAGACCGCGGCCTTGCCGGTGATGCGCAGGCTGCCGCCGGCAACCTCCGCGCCGGCAGCAGGGGTGTCGACGAACACGGTGGGGACCACGGTGAGCAGGTCCTCGCGGGTGACCGTGCCCTCCCACTCGATGCCCTCACCGGAGAAGGTGGTCACCGGCTGGCCGTCGAGGTGGAAGCGGACGTCGTCGACGGTGGGGAACTGCGTGACGGTGTAGACCACCTGGGCGAGCCGGGAGAACATCGACAGCGATCCGCCGCCGGCCTCGAACTCCCGGGACAGATCCACCGTCGCCACGCCGTCGGCGATGTCGATGCCGAGGAGGAGGGTGTCCGCCGGCACGGAGGTGGACAGCCCGTCGATCAGGTCCTCCTCCGCCGCCACGGGTCCGTCGATCAGTGCCCGCAGCGTCGCTGCGGCGATACCCGGCGTCGAGGGGATCTCACGGTGCACCGCGACCAGGAAGGGGTCCGCGCGTGCGGGGGTGTCGCCACCGGGGGCCATGAAGTACAGCCGCACCGCGGTCGTGTCGTCGGACGCCTCGGCGTCGGCGGTGTCGTCGGACGCCTCGTCGTCGTGCGCGTCCGCCTCCGGCCCGTCCTCGCCAGGGGTGTCGTTGGCCTCGTCGGTGTCGTCGGTGGCGTCGGTGTCGTCGGCTGTCGGTTCGGGGTCGTCGGCGTCGGGTCCCTCAGCGCTGGTCAGCGCACCGTCCTCGACGGGACCGGCGTCGATGGCACCGTCCCCGCAGGCGGTCAGCACCAGGGTCAGCGCCACCGTGACGCCCACGGCTGCAGGGATGCGTTGCATGGTGTCCTCCTGTCTCGGCGTGGCCGAGGGGGCGTACGCCCTCCTCGCGCCCTGTGCACACACTGTGCACGGCCAGCGTCATGGGGCTGTCCGCGCCGTGTCACAGATCGGTAACGACCGTGACCGGCAGGCGGAGGCGGACCGCGAACCCACCACCCTCGCGGTTGTGGGCCGTCAGGGTCGCGCCGAGCGCCCGCGCGTGCTCCCACGCGATCGCGAGGCCGAGCCCCGTCCCGCCGCCGGCGCGGGCGGCGTCCCCCTTCGCGAACCGGTCGAAGATCCGCTCGAGCTGGTCATCGGGGACGCCGGGGCCGCGATCAGCGACCTCCACGACGAGGTGGTCGCCGTCCAGCCCGGCGCGGACCGCGGTCGCACGGTCCTGGCCGTGGATCCGGGCGTTGTCGGCCAGGTTGACGAGGATGCGTTCGAGGCGGCGGGGATCCGTCCGCACGGTGAGGCCTGTGGGGGCCTCCAGCCTGGCTTCCGGCAGCCGCGGGCGCACCACGGCCTCGAGGAGGGCGACCACCTCGAGGTCGACGGGATCGAGCAGCGCGGTGCCGTCGGCCGCGTCGAGCCGGGAGAGCTCCAGCAGCTCCTCCACGAGGTCGCGGAGCCGGCGGACGTCCGTATCCAGCAGCTCGACGACGCGGCGCTGCCCCGCGGGCAGCTGCTCGAGCGCGGCGGTGAGCTCCGCCGCCTCGTGCACCAGGGCGGTGATGGGCGTGCGGAGCTCGTGGGAGACGTCCGCGACGAACCGGCGTTCGCGGTCCCGGGCGGCGGTCAGCTGGTCGATCGTGTCCGCGAGCGCCCCCGCCTGGTTCGCCACGCGCCAGCCGGCCAGCGCGCCGACCAGGACCAGGGCCACGGAGGCGCCGAGCAGGACCACGCGCAGCTGGTCGAGCGCGCGCTGCACGTCGCTGACATCGGTGAACAGGTAGAAGTCCGGGCCGTCCGGGGGTCGGCGGGCAGCCGCGACCAGGTGAGGTCTGCCACCGACCTCGATCCACTCCGCAGCGACGCTGCCCTGCTCCACGAGCCGTGCCGCTGCGGCGGACACCACCTCTGGCCCGATGGGCACGTCCAGACCGGACACGAAGTCCTCGGGGCCGTCCAGGTCGATGTAGACGTCGATGCCGCGCCGGCCGAGATCGGCCGCCAGGCCCGAGTCCTCGACGTCGCCGGGCTCGACGGTGTCACCCAGCCGCTGCTGGCCGAGCACACCGACGGTGAAGCGCGCCTCCTCGACGGCGCGGTCCACCACCTCGGCCCGCAGCGACCGCGACACGAGCAGGAAGGCCAGGGTCGACAGCGCCAGGGCCGCCAGGGTCACCACGGCGACGACCACCAGCACCACGCGGGAACGGACCCGTCGTCCACGGCGGCCGGCGGGCGGGTGGGTGGCGGTCACGGACGCGCGGCCCGGTAGCCGACGCCGCGCACGGTCTCGATCACCGTGGGGTGCGAGGGATCGGCCTCGATCTTGGCCCTGAGCCGCTGGACCGCCGCGTCGACCAGGCGGGAGTCGCCGAGGTGGCCGTAGCCCCACACCCGGTCCAGGAGCTGCTCACGGGACAGGACGTTGCCGAGGTGGCGGCCGAGCTCGACCAGCAGGCGGAACTCGGTGGGGGTCAGCGCGAGCGCCGCGCCGTCGCGCTCCACGGTGTGCGCCGCCACGTCGACCCGGAGGGGCCCGAGCCGCAGCACGTCGTCGTCGGCGGCGGCGCTGCGGGCGACGCGGCGCAGGGCAGCCCGCACCCGTGCGATGAGCTCGGGCATCTCGAAGGGCTTGGTCAGGTAGTCGTCGGCGCCAGCCTCCAGCCCGACGACGACGTCGATCGTGTCGGAGCGGGCGGTGAGCATCACCACCGGGACCGCCGAGTCGACCCGGATCCGGCGGCACACCTCCAGCCCGTCCACGCCGGGCAGCATGACGTCGAGCACGACCAGG
Organism: Nitriliruptoraceae bacterium; assembly: GCA_003565155.1. Classification (GTDB taxonomy): domain Bacteria; phylum Actinomycetota; class Nitriliruptoria; order Nitriliruptorales; family Nitriliruptoraceae; genus T1Sed10-7. The sequence goes on from PXDB01000015.1 coordinate 32,160, forward strand.
TCGGGGCGGTCCTCACGGAAGCACCCCAGTCCCTCATCACCGCTGGCCGCGACCCGCACCTCGAAACCGGCGGCCTGCAGCCCCCGAGCCGTGAGCTCACGGATGGAGGGGTCGTCCTCCACGAGCAGGATGCGTTCGTCCATCTCCTCCGTCTCCCTGCGGTGACGTGCCGGGCGTCGGCTAGCCGTCGTCACCGACACCGGCACGCACCACCCCGTGCTCGTAGGCGTACACCACCGCCTGCACCCGGTCGCGCAGGTGGAGCTTGGCCAGCACACGACCGACGTGGGTCTTGACCGTGGTCTCCGAGACCACGAAACGTTCGGCGATCTCGGCGTTGGACCGGCCCCGGGCCAGCTGCACCAGCACCTCTCGTTCCCGCTCGGTCAGGCTGGCCAGTTCGGGTGGTGGTGGCACCTCTGCCGTGCGTGTCACGCCGTCGACGAAGGCGGCGACCACCCGGCGGGTCACCGTGGGGTCGAGCAGCGCCTCACCGGCGGCCACGGTCCGCACCGCAGCGACCAGCTCGTCCGGCGGTGTGTCCTTGAGCAGGAAACCGCTGGCACCAGCCTGCAGTGCGGAGAACACGTACTCGTCGGCGTCGAAGGTGGTGAGCACGATCACCCGGGCGCGGCTGCCCGCGGCGACGAGGCGGCGTATCGCCGCGATGCCGTCGAGGTGGGGCATGCGCACGTCCATGAGCACCACGTCGGGCTGCTCGCGCTGGACCACCTCGACGGCGGCGAGACCGTCCGCGGCCTCGCCCACCACCTCGATGTCGGGTTCCTCCGCGAGGATCATCGCGAACCCGGCGCGCACGAGGTGCTGGTCGTCGACGATCACCGTGGTCACGCTCATGGGGACGACTCCTGGTCCGCCGCACGGGCAGCAGGTGCCGGGGCGGTGGAGGTGAGCGGGAGCTGCGCGTGGACCCGGAAGCCGCCTCCGGGGCGGTGGCCGGCCTGGAGGGATCCGCCGAGGAGGGCGGCACGTTCCCGCATCCCCAGCAGCCCCGTGCCAGCCCCCGCAGGGTGCCGGCCCGTCCCGTCACCGGCCGGGACGTGTGCCCCAGCGACCGGCGCGGGATCGGGCGGTGCGGCCGGCGGCGTGTCACCACGACCGTCGTCGCGCACCTCGACGTCGAGGACGTCGTGGGCACGGGCGAGGCGGACCACCACCTCGGTGACGGGACCGGCGTGCTTGAGCACGTTGGTCAGCGCCTCCTGGACGATGCGGTAGGCCGAGACGGCGACCCCGCCCGGCACCTCGGCGTCGGAGAGACCCTCGGTGTCGAGGTGGACGGGGACGCCGGCCTCCGCGAGGCGTGACACCAGGGACGGCAGTTCCTTCAGGGTCGGTTGCGGAGCGGCACCGGCCCCCGCCGGACCGTCGTCCCGGAGCACGTCCACGAGCCGCCGCAGCTCCACAAGAGCGTCCCTGCCGCTGGCCTCGATGTCGGCGAGGACGGCTGCAGCGGCCGCCGGGTCCCGCTCGGCGACACGGCGTCCGGCACCGGCCTGGACGACCACCACGCTGACGGTGTGGGCCACCACGTCGTGCAGCTCGCGGGCGATCCGTCGCCGTTCATCGGCCGCGGCCAACGCGGTGGCGAGTCGTTGGTGGCGCTCCGCCTCCTCGGCGCGGACCTCCAGTTGGGCCACCAGCTGGCGCCGGGCCCGGGTGCGGTCGCCCAGGGCGAACACGCCCACCAGCACCAGGCACGTGACCACGAACCCGATGGCCTCGAACCGCCCACTGCGCCACCAGGCGGCGCTGAACCCCGCGACCACGAAGGCGGCGGTGATGGCCAGGGAGACCCGCGCGTCCTGGCGCGTGCCGTAGGCCGCCACGGAGTACAGGGCCAGCACCAGGGCGAACCCGGCAAGACCGAGCCCGTAGCCGATCAGGGTGAACACCCCGATGGTCGTGCCGCTGGCCGCCATCGTGATCACGGGCGTGACCCGCCGCCACGCCAGCGGCACCGCGATCGCGACCGACAGCAGCGCGCCGATGGCGGGTGGTGCCGGTGCCGCGAGCCCCTGGAGCGCACCCACCACCACCTCCGCGAGCATGACCAGGCCCAGGACCGCGGCCGCGGCCACGTCCACCGTGGGCGGGCGGTCGAAGGTGCCGTCGCCCACCGAGCGCGCGCGCCAGCCCGTCCACCGATCCGAGGTCGACCCCGCCGCACCGGTGGCGGGTTCCGACGGCGACGCGGACATCTGCGGGAGCGCGTGGTCAGCGGTCGCCGCCTCAGGCGACCGTGCCGGGGGATCGGGGGTGGTCCGCACCTGCCCACCGTAGAGCGTGGCTACCCTCGGCGACCACCGCACCACCCCGCAGATCCGGACCGCTCCGTCGGGAGAGAAAGCGACCCCACGGCGTGACCCTGTTCCACCGCTACCTCGGCGTGGTCATCGTCGCGCTGTTCGCGGTGATCATGGTGGCCGGGCTCGGCCTGCGGATGACGGGCCGGCGGGACACCCCGGTGGGACTGTGGGCGCTGCAGCACTGGACGGAGAACCTGCTGGTGGTGCAGACCGTCACCGGGCTCGTGCTGCTGCTGCTGGGACGGCGCGCTGTCGGTATCCCGCCGGCGTGGCTGCACTACCTGTACGGGTCGATCTTCCCCCTGGTAGCCGTGGTCGGCGGCCGGCTGGCGGGGCTCCGGCGGGAGGAACGTGAGTACGTGGGGCTCGCCTGGGGCGCCTTCTTCGCCTTCGTCCTGACCCTGCGCGGGATGCAGACCGCGTGCGGTGAGGGCCTCGCGGCGCTCGGACGCTGCCTGGCGCCCTGACCCGCATGCTGCCCGGCCCCGAAGCCTGGCCAGACGCCGCTGCCGACACCGAGGTGGACCGTGACCCGCCGTTTCGCCGTGACCTTCGACTACCTCTGCCCCTTCGCACGCAACGCGCACGAGCACCTGCTGACCGGGCTCGCCGCCGGCGCCGGGTGGGACGTCACGTTCCGGCCCTACAGCCTCGCGCAGGGCCATGTGGAGGAGGGGGCCACCGCGGTCTGGGACCATGAGGACCCCTTCCGGCGTCCCGGGGTGCTCGCACTGGCCGCCGGCATCGCGGTCCGCGACCACGACCCGGCCGCGTTCCGCGCCGCCCACGCCGAACTGTTCGCCGCACGTCATGACCACGGCCAGGACCTCAAGGATCGCGAGGTGGTCCGGGCGGCGTTGGAACGTGCCGGACTCGACGGCGGTGCGGTCCTGCGCACGGTCGCGGAGCAGGACGTGCTCTCCCGGGTCCGCGAGGAACACCAGACCGTGGTGGACGAGCACCAGGTGTGGGGGGTGCCCACCTTCATCGGCGCGGAACGGGCGGCCTTCGTCCGGCTGCTGGAACGTCCCGAGGAGGATGCGGATACCGCGATCGCGGCGATCGAGCAGGTCGTCGACCTCCTCGACGGCGCGCGGGTGCTGCACGAGTTCAAGCAGACCGACCTCCCGCGGTGAGCGCGGGCGGCGCGAGCTGACGCCGGAGTCGCCCGCTGATCAGCGGCTCAGCACCGTCCCCGGAACCGCTCCGCGTGCGCGGCGGGGGGGTGGACGACATCCACCAGTGGCGCTGCGGCGACCCCGGGGGCGTGCGCCTCGGTGACCTGCAGCTCCGCCCACCAGCGCCCGGTGCCGTCGGGCAGCTCCGCGTGCAGCAGGACCTTCACATCGACCGGCGCCGGTCCCTCGATGGCGGCAGCCGTGGGGTCGAACCGGCTGCGCGCGGCCGTGCCACGCAGTTCATGGACGGCACGCAGCCACCCGACGACCCGGCGCGCCACCGCCCCGGGATCGAGGGCCGCCAGCGGCTGCGCGTCGGTGGGCAGCAGCAGGAGATCCTCGGGGCCGAGGGGGACCGGGGGCGCCGACAGCCGCAGCCCGTCGGCGTCGGCGACGGCGTGGCGTTCCTGCAGCAGCGCAGCGAGCACCTGCGGATCGCTCAGCCGTCGCTGCTGGGTCGCGCTGATGGGCGGCACGGCGCTCGGGGTCAGGACCTGGCCGTGCGGATGCTGCTGGGAAGCACCGGCACTGGCACCGATGGCGGTGGTCACCAGCGACCACCGGGACGGCGCACGGCCCGCCAGCTGCTGCTGGAGGGCGAACACGCTGGTCCAGGCCGCGGTGATCGCGGGGTGCAGGTGGGTGAGGGTGGGACCGTGGTCGGGCCCGACCACCAGGGTCGCGGTCCCGGTCGGACCGTCGAGGGGCGGGTAGATGTTGCGCATGGCGAACCAGCGGCCGGCACCGGCCTCGACGTGTCCTGCGACCAGCCGTTCGTCGTCCGCGGCGGTGTCGCAGAACGGGCAGCGGTCGACGTCGGTCACCAGCTCCTGGCGGACCGCTCGCGCCTGCGGCCGCAGCTCGCGCGCCGGCGTCCACAGGCCGACCCGCCCGGTCAGCGGGCAGGTCGTCGCCGTCGCCACGGGGCGCGTCCGCGCGGTCCGGGGCGGTGACGGGCTCACCCGTCGGTGACCCCGAGCAGCGCCTTGGCCCGGTCGACGTCATCGCACACGATCACCAGCTTGCTGCCGGCGGCGATGTAGGCCTGCTCGATGTTGACCTCCGCGTCCGCGAGGGTCCGACAGGCCGCGCCGAGGTGGCCGGGTTCGTCGGGCAGGGCAACCACCACGACCCGTCGGGCCGCCCGGACCTCGATACCGTCCGCGGCCAGCGCCTCGAGCGCGTCGTCGGCGCGGTCCACGAGCACGTGGACGATGCCCTTGCCCTGCCCCGTGAAGGCGCTGATCGCCTCGATGTTGACCCCGGCGGCGCCGAGCACCTCGCCGAGCCGGGCGAGCTGCCCGGGGGTGTCCTCGGGGATGATGACCAGGTCCTTGCGCACCTCGACCTCCTCGCCATGGTCGTGCCAGGCTAGACACCCCCGCCGCCGGCGGGGCGACCGATCGTGGTTGCTACACTCGCCGCCGCCCGAGGGCTCTGCCCTCGGCGTCTTCCGGGGTAGCTCAGTTGGCAGAGCGTTCGACTGTTAATCGAAATGTCGCCGGTTCGAGCCCGGCCCCCGGAGCCGCTCAGGGACGCAGCACCAGCTTGCCGAACAGCTCCCCCTGCAGCATCCGGTTGAAGGCCCGCGGCGCGTCCGACAGCGCGAACACCTCGTCGATCGGCGGGCGGACACCGGTCGCCTCCAGGAGGCGCACCAGGTCGACCAGCTCCTGCTTGGTGCCCATCGTCGAGCCGACGACCTCCAGCTGACGGAAGAAGACCCGTGCGAGGTCCGCCGGAGGGTTGGGTCCCGACGTCGCCCCGGAGACCACGACCACCCCGCCGGGCTCGAGCGCTCTCAGGGAGTGGGACCAGGTCGCCTCGCCGACGGTCTCCATCACCGCGTCAACCCGCTGCGGCAGCCGCTCACCTGCTGCCACCGTGACGTGCGCGCCGAGCTGACGGGCCCGCTCCAGTTTGTCCGCATCCCGGCTGGTGACGGTCACGTGCAGGCCTCCGGCGCGCGCCAGCAGGATCGCGGCGGTGGCCACCCCACCACCCGCGCCCTGCACCAGCACGCGCTTGCCGGGCGTGAGCCGCGCCCGGGTGAACAGCATCCGGTAGGCGGTCAGCCACGCCACCGGCAGGCAGGCCGCCTCCTCGAAGCTGAGCACCGCCGGTTTGTCCACGAGGTTGCGGGCCGGGACCGCGACCTGCTCGGCGAAGGTCCCGTCGTGGCGTTCGCTGAGGATGGAGAAGGCGCCGCTGAGGGTCTCATCGATCCCGTCGGGGTCGGCGATCACGGCGTGGACCACGACCTCACGACCGGTCGAGGTGACCCCGGCGGCGTCGCACCCGAGCACGATCGGAAGCCGTGCCGGGTCGATGCCCACGCCCCGCAGCGTCCACAGGTCGTGGTGGTTGAGTGCCGCCGCGCGCACCGTGACCAGCTCCCAGCCCGGCGGGGGGTCGGGCGTGGGGTGCTCCCCCAGGCGGAGCCCGGCGAGGGGGTCGTGGCGGTCGGCTGCGGCGGCGGTGACGGCGAACATGCCGGCAGCCTAACGCGGCGCACCGCCGGGCTCAGGCGTGCCAGGCGGTCGCCGCCTGCGGCACCGGGTCGAGCGCGCTATCCACCCAACCGCCGACCGTGGCCGCCAGCTCCGGGTCGGCGATGCGGACCAGCAGTTGGACCGCGTCGGGGCGGTCCGCCTGACGCCACCTGGTCCAGGAGACCTGCGTGACGTCCAGACCGAGGGAGGTGGCCACGCGGTGGCGCACCAGGTCGCCGGCGGCCTCCGGTCCCACCCGGGCGATCACCCGCACCCGTGCACGGACCCCCGCCTGCTCGGCGGTCACGGCATCGAGGGCACGGGCCACCAGCAGCGGCCCGCTCGCCGACAGGGTGATGGCGTGGGGGTCGATCTCCGCGATGCTGGCCAGGATGCCGACCGCGAGCGCGAAGGCCGGATCCTCGACCAGCCGCTGGCGGGCGGACGCCGCCGATGCCGCCCGGGCGAGGTGGTGCGCGAGCTGGTCATCCTCCGTCGTCGCGCCGTCGGCCGGTGCCGGCGGCTGGGCCGCCGACGGCGCCCCGGCGGCATGGCCGCCCGGCGGTGACGCCGCACCCGGGGGCACCTCCCCGACCCAGGCGGCGACGGTCAGGGTGTCGGTGGACAGCTGGCGTGCGATCTCCGAGAGCGGCACGCCCGCGCGCCGCAGGGCACGCGCCCGTGCCGGCCGGGTGTCGCCGGGCTCGTCCAGGGCACCGTCCGCACCGGCCGCAGCCGTCGGCCCGGCGCTGCCAGCGACGACGCTCAGCGGCGGCAGGCTGGCGGGCGCCACGGCACGGCGGGCGCGGGTGGTCAGCGCGAACCCGATCGGCGTGTCGTCGGCCCGCTCAGGCACCGGTCGCCCCTCATCCGCGTCATCCGAACGCTCGGGAGCCGAGCGATGGTCGTCGGACAGCTCGAGGGGCAGCATCGTCTGCGTGGCGCCGCCGGGGGCGTCGCCTGCAGGTGGGTGCGGCGTGGTCGTGTGCATAGCTCGACCGTACGCCCGGGGTGTGACACCACCCCGTGACCTGACAACGCGGGGCGTGTGCAGCCCCACCAGCTGCCCGCGCGCCGGCGCGCGGCTGCGCTCACGTGTCGAGGTAACCCTCGAGCTGGCCGACGTGGCCCGGCCGTCGCAGCTTCGCGAGGGCCTTGGCTTCGATCTGGCGGATCCGTTCGCGCGTCAACCCGAGCGCGCCGCCCACCTGTTCGAGCGTGCACGGCTGCTCGCCGACCAGGCCGAAGCGCTGCTCGATGACGGCCCGCTCACGTGGGTTGAGGTCCTCCATGACGGTGTCGAGGTGGTCGCGCAGGAGCAGCTGCGCCGCCGCGTCCAGCGGGACCGTCGCGTTGTGGTCCTCGAGGAGATCGCCCATCGAGCCGTCCCCGTCCTCACCGATCGGCGCGTCGAGGGAGGCGGGATCGACCCCGATCCGCCGGAACTCCTCCAGCTTGCTCACGGGGAGCTCGGCGGCCGTGGACACCTCCTGGACGGTGGGTTCGCGCCCGAGCCGTTGGACCAGCGACCGCTCGATGCGACCGATCCGGTTCATCGTCTCCACCAGGTGCACGGGGATGCGGATCGTCCGGGACTGGTCGGCGACCGCGCGGCTGATCATCTGCCGGATCCACCAGGTGGCGTAGGTCGAGAACTTGTAGCCACGCGTGTAGTCGAACTTGTCCACCGCACGCATCAGGCCGAGGTTGCCCTCCTGGATCAGATCGGGGAACTGCAGTCCCCGCCCGACGTGCCGCTTGGCGATCGAGACCACCAGCCGCAGGTTCGCCTCGATCATCTCCTGCTTGGCGTGCTGCCCCAACCGCTCGACCCGCCGCAGGCAGGCACGCTGCGCGGGGTTCAGCTCCACCTCGGAGTCGAGGACCTGCGCCGCAGCCATCCCCGCCTCCACCCGCTTGGCGAGGTCCACCTCCGACTGCTGATCCAGCAGGTCGACCCGACCGATCTCGTTGAGGTAGAGCCGTACCGCGTCCACCCCGGCGGTCTGCTCGGGCGCCGACGGTTGGCCGGTCGCGACCGCAGGCGCCGCGCCCCTCGGCAGATCATCGACCACGGGGACCGCCGCCTCGTGCAGCCGACCGACCAGCACCTCGACGGTGTCGTCGGCGAGCCCGGCGGTGTCGACGGCCACCGCGAGATCACCGGTGGTCACGAACCCGCGGGTACCGCCACGCTCGACCAGCTCGTCACCCACACGCCGTGTGAGGTCGACGACCAGGACCGGGTCCTCGTCCAACGCGGTGCCGGCGGGGGGCTGGACCGCGCGCCCGTTCGAGCGACCGGCGGTGGCCGCAGGTGCCTCCGGGCGTCGACCTGCCACCACGGTGGCCTCCCTCCCGCAGCGCCGGGGTCTCCCCACCCCAGGCTGCGGCAGATGCTACGGACGGGGAGCGCCACGGGACCCGGTGACGCGCCGAGCGCATCTGCCGCGCAGTGAACGCGCGCAGCTGCGACGCCGCGTCGACACCGCGCCACCGGTCACCGGGGCGGGATCAGGCCGGTTGGCCCAACAGCTGGCGCCGGCGCCGCTGGAGCTCGGCCAGTTCCCGCTGCACGGCCAGGACCCGGTCGGGGTCGGTGGTGTGGCTGAGCCGGGACAGCTCGTCGCGCAGCGCCCGGGCCGCGGCGTCCACCCGATCGACCAGCAGCCGTCGGATCCGGCCCGCCACGACCTCGGCGACCAGATCGGGGTCGGAGGTCTCCGGGTCATCTTCCAGCGCCAGCGCGCGGAGCAGCCCCCGGACGCGGTCGTCCTCGGCGGCGTCCACGATCGCCCGCAGCGGCGCTGCCGGTCCCCCACCGGCCTGGATCGCCCGCAGGACGGCGCGGGCGTCGGGGTGGCTGAGATCGCGTTCCTCGAGCTCGCCCGCCTCCGGCGGCAGGTGCTCGGGGTGCTGGAGCAGGGCCCGCAGGGCGGCCCGCTCCAGACGTGCCCGGGCCGCGGTCAGGGACGCACCGGCGGCCCCGCCCGGCTCCGGCCGGGCGGGCCCGCGGCCCTCACGTGCCGGGCCTGCTGCCGCGACGGCCACCCCCTCGTGCGCGTCGAGCTGCACGCCGAGCCGGGCGGCGGTCTCGGCGACGAACCCGTAGGCGTAGCCGATGCGCTCCGCGATCTCGGTGCGGGCCCACTCCCGGCGGAGATCCGGGTCGGCCTCCCGACCGAGGATCGTCAGCGCATCCTTGAGCGCGGCGGTGCGGCCGGACTCCGTCGTCAGGTCGCCCGCGGCGAGGTGGTGGCGGAGCACGAAGGGCACCACGGGTGTGGCTGCGGCGACGGCGGCGGCGACCCCCTCGGACCCCACCTCGGCGACGAGGTCGGCGGGGTCGCTGGTCTCCGGCAGCACGAGGACGCGCAGGTCCAGGCTGACCCCCTGCCCGTCGCCCTCCAGCTCGCGGGCGGCCTCCCACGCGCGTTCCGCCGCCTTGACCCCGGCGGCGTCACCGTCGAAGGCGAGCACCACACGGGCGGCGTACCGGGCGAGCGTGCGCAGGTGCTCCACACCGACGGCCGTCCCGCAGGTGGCCACGCTGTAGCCCACACCCGCCTGGTGTAGGGCCATGACGTCGGTGTAGCCCTCGCACACCAGGACCTGCTCCGCACGCACGATCTCCGAGCGCGCCTGGTGCACCCCGTAGAGCACCCGGGTCTTCTTGTACAGCGGGGTCTCGGAGGAGTTGAGGTACTTCGGCGGGTCGAACCCGCCGTAGTCCAGGCCCGGCAGGATGCGGCCACCGAAGCCGATGACGTCGCCGCTGGTGTCGTGGATCGGGAACATCAGCCGCCCGCGGAAGCGGTCGCGCAGCCCGCCCCGCTCGGTCCGCGCCACCAGGCCGGTGGTGACCAGGTCCTGCTCGCTGTACCCGTCGGCAGTGAGCGCCCGGGCCATGGCGTCGAAGCGGTTCGGGGCGTAGCCGAGCTCGAACCGCTCCGCGTCCGCCCGGGAGAAGCTGCGGGAGACCAGGTAGTCCCGGGCGACCCTGCCCTCCTCGGCGTAGAGCTGGGCGACGAGGAAGTCGCGGGCCGCGGCGGTGACGGCCACCAGACGGGTGCGCTCGCCCACCGCACGTCGCTCACGGGCGCTCATCTGCTCGTAGCGCAGCTGGAAGCCGGTGCGCCGGGCCAGGGACTCCACCGCCTCCGGGAACTCGAGACCCTCGATGCGCATCAGGAAGTCGTAGAGGTCCCCGGACACCCCGCACCCGAAGCAGTTGTAGAAGTTGCCCTCCGGGGTGACGGTGAAGGACGGGGTCTTCTCGGTGTGGAAGGGGCACAACCCCTTGAAGGCGCGGCCGGCCCGCTTCAGCGTGGTGTACTCCCCCACCACGGCGACGATGTCCGCCTGGGTGCGCAGCGCCTCGATGTCGTCCTTGACGATCCGTCCCGCCACGCTGCCCTCCCGACGCGCCGGCACCGTAGCGCCGGGTCAGTCGGCCACGTTGCCGTCGTCCCAGTCGGGATCGAGCTCGACGAGGAAGTCGGTGATGCGCACCACCTCGGCGTCCTCACCGATCTCCCGCGCCGCGGCCCGCAACCGCACCAGGCAGGCGAGGAACGGGCGGTTGCTGGCGACCGACCACCGCACGAACCCGCGGCCACCCCAGCCCGCCGCCCGCAGGGCATCCAGCCCCCGGTGGTAGCCCACCCGGGCGTAGGCGTACCGCTCGACCGCGTCGCGCCCCTCGGCAGCCAGGGACGCCCACGCGGCGATGGATCCGGGTGCCGCGGCGACCACCTCGGCGATCGCGGCACGTCGCTGACCCGCGGGCGCCGCCACCGCCGCCTCGAGCGCCTCCTGCAGCTGCGGATCGGTGTCGGGCAGCACGGTCTCGTGCCGGTCGGCCATCGGGAGATCGGTCACGGTGTGCACCTCGACGTGCGGTTCGGGGACGTGCGGTTCGGGGACGTGCGGTCCTGCGTCCTGCGGCTCGGGGACGTGCGGTGCGCGGACGGGCGGTCCGAGGTCCTGCCGTCCGTGCTCGCCCGGGAAGGTAGCGACGTGACGCTCGGTAGCCTGCGGTCGTCCCCAGCCCCCGCCACCGCACCCCGGGGAGCCTTTTGGCCGAGCCCATCCGCTACCAGGTCGACCTGACCGAGCGCCTCCACCACCTCGTACGGGTGCACATGACCGTGCCCGCCGAGCTGGCCGACGGGGGGCGGCTGGTCCTACCGGTGTGGACGCCGGGCAGCTACGTGGTGCGGGACTACGCCAAGCACGTGCAGACCATCTCGGCGGTCGACGCTGACGGTGCCGCCGTCGCGCTGACCCGGGAAGGCACCACCGCCTGGCGGCTGCCGGCCGGGGACCGCGGCGACATCCGCGTGGCGTGGGAGCTGTACGCCAACGACCTCAGCGTGCGGACCAACCACGTCGACGACCACCACGCGCTGCTGATCCCTGCGGCGACCTTCCTGTGCATCGACGGTGCCGAGGACCGCGCCCACGAGGTGTACCTGCCGCCCGTGCCGGACACCCACCGCGTGTTCTCCCTGCTGCCGGCCACCGACCAGGCGGACACCTACCGGGCCGATGACCGCGACCACCTGATCGACAGCGCCTTCGAGGTCGGCGACCTCCCGCACACCACCACCGAGGTGGAGGGGATCCCCCACACCTTCGTGTGGGCCGGCCACGGCGGTGCCCCCGAACTCTCCCGCATCGCCGACGATCTCGCGGCCATCGCGACGGTCAGCCGGGAGGTCTTCGGCGGCCCGTTGCCCACCGGTGCCTACACCGTGCTGTGCGCGGGCTGGGACGCCGGCGGTGGTGGGCTGGAGCACCGGGACGGCGCGGTGCTCCAGATGCCGGTGCACACCTTCCAGGACCCGGAGCTGACCGCCCGCTTCCAGTCCCTCCTCGCCCACGAGTACCTCCACCTGTGGAACGTCAAGCGGCTGGTCCCCGCGGATCTCGTCCGGCCCGTCTACGACCGCCCGACGCACTCGGAGTCGCTGTGGGTCGCCGAGGGGTGGACGGCCTACTACGACGAGCTGCTGCCGACCCGGGCCGGGGTGTGGCACCCGCGGCGGCTGCTGGACACCCTCCAGTCGACGTGGGCCCGCACCCGCGACACCCCCGGGGTCCACCGACAGAGCCTGCGCCAGGCCTCGCACGAGGCGTGGATCAAGCACTACGTCCGCGACCACAACGCACCCAACGTGATGACGGACTACTACGGACACGGCTCCCTGGTCGCCTTCGAACTGGACCTGCGGCTCCGCGCGGCGGACCCGGACGGGGACGGCATGGACGCGGTGTTCCGGCTGCTGTGGGAACGGCACGCCCACGACCCGGTCGGGTTCGGCGAGCAGGACGTGCTCGACGCCCTGGCCGCCGTCGGCGACGACGATCTCGCCGACCTGGCGGAGACCCGGGTGGCCACGCCCTGCCTGCCGGAGCTCGACGAGGTGGTGGCCACGGTCGGGCTGGCGTGGCGGACCGACCCCGCTCAGGCGGTCCCCCATCTCGGCGTCCAGCTCCGCGAGAGCGACACCGAGGTGGTGCTGGCCGCCGTGCTGCGCGACGGGCCGGCGTGGCAGGGTGGGCTGTCCGGCGAGGACCGGCTCGTGGCGATCGACGGGCGGACCGTGGCCCGGGGCCAGCTGGGCGCCGTGCTGGCCACCTACGAGCCGGGAGCGCAGGTGACGGTGACCGTGGCACGCGGCCCCCGGCTGCTGACCCGCCCCGTGACCCTGGGCTCCCCGCGGCCAGCGCCCCGGTTGGTCGCCGCGCCGGACGCCGACGCCTCGGCGACGCGGGCGTTCGAGCGCTGGTGTGGCGCCGAGCACCGGGAGGTGGCCTCGTGATGCAGGCTCCCGCTGGCGCCGACCCGGTGCACCTGATCCACCTCGACCGCACGGAGTGGTTCCCCCACAGTCCCCAGCACGTGTGGGCATGGATGTCGCGCACCGACCGCTTCCAGCAGTGGTGGCGGTGGTTACGCGAGTTCGAGACCGAGGGCGGGGGGCTCACCAGCGGGGGCGCGTTCCACGGGCTGGTGGTGCCACCGATCCCCTACCGCTTCCGGGTCGGCATCCACTTCGACGAGATCCGGCCGGCCGAGCGCATCATCGCCCAGCTGAGCGGTGACCTGCACGGCCCTGCGGACTGCTCACTGACCCCGGCGCGGGGTGGCTGCTCGCTCAACATCCGGTGGCACGTGGAGATGCGCAAGCCCGCGATGCGGGCCGCGGCCCGCTACGCCAAGGGGTTGCTCGTCTGGGGGCATGACCAGGTCATCGAGATCACCCTCAGCAGGTTCAAGGAGGAGATCGAGCGCCCCTGACGCCCCCGGGCGTCCGCGTCGTTCACAGCAGGCGCGTCAGCTGCGTGATGCGGTCACGGACCTGCCCGAGGCGCCGGGTCAGCTCCGCGCGGTCGGCGGGGGGCACCGCCGGATCCGCGAGCTGCTCGCCCAGCACGCCGACCTCGACGGTGAGCAGCTCCACCTCGGTGCGCAGGACGCGGACGTCCTCCACGGATGACAGCGGCCGGTGGGCGATCGCCTCCGACAACAGCTTGCGGGCGCGCTCGTCCTCGAGCAGGTCCGCAGGCGCGTCGGCCACCTCCAACAGGCGGTGGAGGTCGGGCAGCGCCCGCGAGGCCGGCAGCCGCTCCAGCACGTCCTGCAGGCGGGTCAGGGCGCGCTCACGGTGGACCCACGACGGCGCCGCGTGCGGGTTCTGCCCCTCGCTGGCCTGGTCCACGGACCGCTCCTCGACCCGCGTCAGGCTACAGCGCCACCGGCAGCGCGCGTCGGAGCCGGCACGACCACCGCGCACCGGGACCGGGGCGACTGGCCAGGAGCACCGGCCTCTGCCACCCTGCCGGCATGGACCGCATCCCCTCGGCTCGAGACCTGCAGGTGGCGGCGCGCGCGTGCGTGCTGTTGGCCTACGCCGTAGGGCTCGGCGGCGTGGCGGCCGGGACCTGGATGCTGCGCGAGGGCGACCTCGCCCTGGCCATCGTGCTGTGGCTGGTGACCTTCGCCGTCGGCGCCGCGCTGATGGGGATCTCCCTGCTGATCCGGGCCCTGTCCGGGATCCTGGCGCAGCTCACCCGCCTGCAATCCGACGTCGGGGTGCTCTCGGAGGACCGGGCACGCACGGCCGGCGGGCCGGCCCCGGGCGGCCGTGATCCCTGGCTACGGCACTGACGCCCCCACCCCACCACCCACCGCGCGTGCACCGCGGTGCACGACCGCGAGCAGTCCCCGCAGGAACACCGAGCGCAGCGGTTCCACCGCCCGTAACGCGGTGCCGAGCGATGAGCGTTCGAGGTGCTGCAACAGGCGGGCCACGGCGACGGGACCGGCGCCGTCGAGGGTGTCGAGGAGCAGGTCGCCGAGCTTGCCGCGCTCGACGGCCATCGCGATCATCCGGTCCAGGGTGGTCTCGGGGGTGAAGGGCCGCCGTGGACGGGGTGCGAGCTCGATCGCCGCGAAGCGGCACTGGTCGACGCACACCCCGCAGCCGACGCACCGCTCCTCGTCCAGCACCGCCCACATCTGCCGTCGGCCCCGCCCCTGGCTGTCCACCCGCTCGATGGCCGCGGCGGGGCAGGCGGTCACGCACCCGCTGCGGCAGCCCCGGCAGGTGGCGGGGTCGATCTCGGCGATCCAGTTGGACGACACGATCGCGCCGTGCAGTCCGGCGGCACGGATCGCCCGGTACATCCCGCAGCAGCACCCACAGCAGTTGCAGAGATAGCCGACCCGTTCCTTGACGTTGTCGGCGGTCTGGGCGAGCCCCGCCGCCTTGGCTTCGGCGAGCACGGCCAACCCCTCATCTCGCGAGATCGGCTCCGCGAGCTCCGCGCGGATCAGCGCCTCGGCGGCGCCGTCGAAGCTCATGCAGGTGCGCACCGGTGCGTCGCAGGCCTGGTCCAGCAGGCCCGCGTGGGTCCGGCACGGGCAGTTCGACACCGCGACGGTGCGCGCACCGGCGACCACGCTGGTGGCGCGTTCCCAGTCCAGCACCTCGGTAGGTGGCCGGTCCGGGAGGGCCTCCTCGCGCACCAGCGCGCGGCCGACCTGCACGTTGCCCTCGAACACGCTGTGCGCGAAGGGGTACCCCTCCTCCCCGAACAGGTAGGTGTCGAAGAGTGCGGCGAGCTCCTCCATCGGGGCGTCGTCGCGCGCCCGCATGAAGGTGAACTCGAAGAACCCGATCACCACCGGCGCCAACGCCACCCACCGCTCGCCCCGGTGCTCGAGGTCCAGCACCAGACCCCGACCTGCCATGCGGGTGCACACCGCGTGCAGCTCGGCGGGATCCCAGCGGAGGTCCTCGGCCAGCCGGTCGACCGCCACCAGGGAGGGCAGGTGTGCCGCGAGCTCGGCCTCCTCGGGGGTGAACAGCCGACGCAGGATCGCGCGGAACGCCGCCGAGTCGGGGGCACCGGTGGGCATGCGGTCGAGCCGCTGCTGGAGCCGGTGGTAGACCTCGTCGTCGCTGACCGTTGGGGACGGGGCGCCAGGCACACGAGCCTCCTCACACGACGCGACCGACGCTACGACGGTCGGGGGACCGAGGTGTAGAGCCGATGGTCACGCCGGCGAGCGCTGCAGCTGCGCGCCCTCAGGTCCGCACGGGGGGCGGGGGGGGTTCCTCCTCCTCGACCTCGACCGCCTGGTCTACACGACGCCGCGCCGTGACCAGCCACCGCAACGCGATGACGATCACGCCCGCCAGGCCCACGAGACCCAGCACCGCCGGTGGCGTGAGGATCAGGAACTCGGTGACCTGGATCTGGGCGATGTCACCGAGGCCGCTGGCCAGCTGCGGGACCGCGTAGGTCAGCAGCACCGCGGCCGCCACCCCCGGCCGGAGCCGCGGGGCGACGAACAGCAGCAGGGCGACCAGCACCGCGCCACTGACGCTGGCGACGGCGTCGACCCCGTCCAGGCGGGAGTACTCCGTGCGGGCGAAGGAGCGCATCGCGCCGGGCGGGGAGCGTTCGAGGGTCTGCAGCCCGACCGGCATCCAGGCGAGGACCGCCACGGCGACGTACGGGCCGATGGGCCCGGGCGCGGCGACCCACCAGGCGCCCTTCGGGCGCGACCACCACGCCAGTACGGCCGCCAGCAGGCCGAGCACCACGGCCACCGGTTCCCCGAGGACCGCGACCACCTCGGCAGCGCCCGCGCCCTGCCACCAGCCGGGCTCCACGAGCTCCGGCAGGGTCGGCAGGCCGGCGGCGAGGCTGAGCAGCGCCGAGGTGACCACGACGGCGGTGCCGTGATGCACCCACCGCTTGGACAGCAGGAGCACACCACCGACGAGCCACGGCAGCGGCGAGAGGACCAGCCACACCCATCGGAAGGCGGACACCTCGACATCGGTGGCGATCAAGCCGAGGGTGGTCTGCAGCTCACGTTCGGTGATCAGGAAGGCGAGGATCAGCTCCCCGGCGACAGCCTGGGCGAGCACCGCGGCGAGACGACGGATCACAGCCTCCGAGGTCGGTGCTGTGAGGGTACGGGTCCACCGCGGGTCTGCCGCGAGCTCAGCAGCCCGGCAGCCGCTCCGCGAGGTAGCCGACCAGCCGGTCGATGGCGACCCGCTCCTGGGACATGGTGTCCCGGTCCCGGACGGTGACCGCGCGGTCCTCCAGGGTGTCGAAGTCCACGGTCACGCACAAGGGCGTGCCGATCTCGTCCTGGCGGCGGTACCGACGGCCGATGGACTGCGTCTCGTCGTACTCGCTCATCCAGCGGCCCTTCACGAGGTCGAACACCTCGCGTGCGGTCGGGGTGAGCGTGTCCTTCTTGGACAGGGGCAGCACCGCCACCTTGTAGGGCGCGAGCCGTGGGTCGAGCGTGAGCACCACCCGTTCCTGGAGCTGGCCCTTGGCGTCCGGCGCCTGCTCGACGCGGTAGGCGTCGAACAGGAAGGCCAGCGTGGCCCGTGTGGCGCCGGCGGCAGGCTCGATGACGTAGGGGTGGTAGCGGCGGTCGTTCGGCTGGTCGTAGTAGGTGAGGTCCTGTCCGCTGACCTCCTGGTGGGCCTTGAGGTCGAAATCGGTGCGGTTGGCCAGCCCCTCGAGCTCCGACCAGCCCATCGAGGGGTCGGGGAAGTAGTAGTCGATGTCCACCGTGCGCTTGGCGTAGTGGGACAGCTCCGCCTCGCCGTGCTCCCGGATGCGCAGGTTCTCCGGCCGGATGCCGAGGTCGGTGTACCACCGCAGCCGCTCGTCGATCCAGTACTGGTGCCACTCCTCGTCCGTCCCCGGCTCGACGAAGTACTCCATCTCCATCTGTTCGAACTCGCGGGTGCGGAAGACGAAGTTGCCCGGGGTGATCTCGTTGCGGAAGGACTTGCCCATCTGCGCGATGCCGAAGGGGGGCTTCTTGCGGGTGGTGCGCTGGATCGTGGCGAAGTCCACGAACATGCCCTGTGCGGTCTCCGGGCGGAGCCACACCGTGGAACCGGTGGTCTCCACCGGCCCCATGTTGGTCTTGAACATCAGGTTGAAGCTGCGGGGATCCCCCAGGGTGTCGGCCTTGCAGGTGGGACAGATGAGGTCGCCTTCGGCGTCCTCCGCGCCCAGCTGCTCCTCACGCAGGTGGTCCTCCCGGAAGCGTTGGTGGCACGTGAGGCACTCGACCAGCGGGTCGGAGAAGTTCGCGAGGTGACCCGAGGCCTGCCACACCTCCGTCGGCCCGAGGATCGCCTGCTCCATACCGACGACCTCCTCGCGGAGCTGCACCATCGAGCGCCACCACTGACGCTTGACGTTCTCCTTCAGCTCCACACCGAGCGGTCCGTAGTCCCAGGTGGAGCGCACACCGCCGTAGATCTCCGCGGTCGGGAAGATGATGCCGCGGGTCTTGCACAGCTCGACGATCGTCCGCAGCTCGACGGTGACGCTGGGATCGGTGGTCGCGGCGGCGGTGCTCGTCGTGGGGGTGTCGGTGGGCTCGCTCACGGTGTGCTCGTTGGTCGGCGGCGGGCCCCGCCACTGGCGGTGGGGGGCGGGATCGGCGTGCGCGACGGCACGCGAGCGACGGCGCGGGAGCGCGCCGCCGGCGGCCGCAGGATAGCCGCGGCAACTCCGGGGACCGAGCGGGCCTGGGTCGAGGCTGCACTGCGGCCGGGGCCGTCCGAACGACCGTGCACGAACCGCCGTGACCGAAGGGGCGACACGCGGTGTCGACAAGCCCACGGTGCGCGCGGACGGTGGCCGCCACGAAGAAGGGACGCAGCATGCAGATCGACGATCCCCTGCTCATCGGCGCCGTCGTGGCGCTCATCGCGGTGGTGGTGGCCGCCCGACAGGTGCAGCGCTGGCGTCGGGCGCGCGCGTTGCAGGCGCGTGCCGCGGCGGCAGGGTGGCAGCCGATACCCGAGGACCAGGGCCAGGCCTTCGCCGACCTGGTACGGCGGGCCTTCCCGCAGCTCGGCGACGAGGTGGCCGGCGAGGCCCACCGTGGGAGCGTGCGACCACGCGGTGGCGCCGGGTCCACCATCCGGCTCGGGCGGAGACGAACGCGGCTGTCCAGCGGGGCCCGCAACGTCCACATCCTGCCGGTGGAGGGTGGATCGACGGCCATCGGTGATGTCCGGGTCACGGCGGCGCAGGGTGCCGCAGGCCAGCAACGCGCCTCCACCCATCACGGCGCCGTCGCCGCGGAGTTGGGCGCGCCCCTGCCCGATGTGACCCTGACCGCGCGCACCTGGGTGGACCACGACACCGACGAGGAACTGCCGGAGGCGCTCGGCACACGGTTCAGCGCACCCCGGGTGACCGACGAGGCGCGCCGCGTCTATCTCGGCGATCGGGTCACCGAGGTGCTCGGCGCAGCGCCGGACGGGTTGCGGGGGGTGGCGGTCACCGACGGCACCCTGGTGCTGCTCGCCGACGCGGAGCTCACCCCGGAACGCGCAGAGGCCCTGGCCGACACCGCAGACCGGTTCGCGGCACGTGCGTTGGAGCGCACCGGCGACGCGCCGGACACCGCCGGCAGCGATCCGACCAGGCCGTCGCGCGTGCGCAGCCCACTGACCAGCGGGTGACCACCGCGGGCGGCAGTACGGTGCGCACGCCGGCCACCGACGGCGTGCCGGTACCGGAGGCGGTGGTGGTCGGGGAGGCTCGTGACCGGTTCGCGCGTGACACCGCGGTGCGTCGCGTCGCGCCGGGGCGCTACACCGCCTGCGTCGACGCGGGCTGGTCGGTGGTGGACGGCGCCGCGCCCAACGGTGGCTACCTGCTGGCGCTGGCGGCCCGGGCGATGCAGGCCGAGACCGGGCCCCACCCGGACCCGGTGACCCTGACCGGCCACTTCCTGCGACCACCGCGACCCGGTGAGGTCAGCGTCGAGGTGGAGGTGGTCCGTCGCGGTGGACGCCACACGACGGTGGCCGGCCGTCTGCTGCAGGGCGACGTCGAGTGTGTGCGCCTGCTCGGGGCCTTCGGCGATCTGGCCACGGCCGAGGGGCCGGACCGCCTTGCTCTCGCCCCGCCGGCCTACCCGCCCCTGGAGGCGTGCATCGACGTCACCAGCGCCGCCGTGGAGCGGGCCGCCGCGGGTGAGCTGCCGAGCTTCCCGATCCAGGAACGCTTCGACCACCGGCAGCCGGCGGAACTGGCCTCCTGGGCGGTGGGCAGACCGACCGGGCGCGGGGAGATGGGCGGCTACCTGCGCTTCGCCGACGCCGTCGACGGCGTCGCGATGGACCCGCTGGGACTGCTCGTGGTGGCGGACTGCTTCGCGCCGGCGGTGTTCAACACCACCCCCGGGCTCACCTCCTGGGTGCCGACCATCGAGCTGACCGTGCAGCTGCGCGGCCATCCGGCACCGGGCTACCTCACCGCCGCCTTCACCACCGCCGCGATCACCCGCGGCTACCTCGAGGAGGACGGCGTGGTCTGGGACGCCGACGGCAACCTCGTCGCGCTGTCACGGCAACTTGCGCTGGCACCACGCTGAGCGCCGACGCGCGGTCGTCCGCCTCCGCCGCCTGCCGTCGCGGACCCCGTCAGTGATCGGCAACCGCACCGAGGAAAGCGCGGGTGCGCTCCTGCTGCGGGTCGTCGAGCACCTGGGAGGGCGGACCGGACTCCACGATGCGCCCCTTGTCGAACATCAGGATGCGGTCGGCGATCTCCCGCGCGAACCCCATCTCATGGGTGACCAGCATCATGGTGGTTCGCCCCTCCTCCGCGATGTCGCGCAGGACGTTGAGCACGTCGCCGACCAGTTCCGGGTCCAGGGCCGAGGTGACCTCGTCGAACAGCATCACCGACGGCGAGGTGGCGAGCGCACGGGCGATCGCCACCCGCTGCTTCTGCCCGCCCGACAGCTGACCGGGGGTGTGGTTGGCGTGCTCGGAGAGCCCGACCTTGGCGAGCAGTTCCATGCCCTTGTGCTGCGCCTCGTCGCGGGAGGCCCCGTGCACCTTCACCGGCGCGAGCATCACGTTCTCGATCGCGCTCATGTGGGGGAAGAGGTTGAAGTGCTGGAACACCATCCCGATGTTGGAGCGGACCTTGCGCATGTGCCGCTCGCTGGCTGGCCGCAGCTGCCCCGAGGAGGTCGGCTCGTGGTAGAGGTGCTGGCCCCCGATCTCGATGGTGCCCGCGTCGATGTGCTCCAGCGTCATCGTGACCCGGAGGATCGTGGTCTTGCCCGAACCGCTGGGGCCGATGACCACCACCCGCTCGCCGGGTTCGACGTCGAGGTGCAGGTCCTCGAGCACGGTCAGCGGTCCGAAGGCCTTGTCGACGGAACGGAAGCGCACGCTGGCGGCGCCCTTCTCGGAGACGTCCCGCGGGTCTGCGTCAGTCACGCTCATACTCGATGCGCTCCTCGAGGCGTCGGACCAGCCACGCGGCGGGCAGGCTGACCAGGAGGAAGCCGACGCCGATGAGCAGGTAGGGCTCGACAGGTCGGAAGTCCTCCGCACGGATGGTGTTGGCGAAGAACAGCACGCCGGCGGTGCTCAGGATCGCGTCCCCGATGGGCGCGTCCTTGAAGGCGGCGACGAGGTAGTTGCCCAGCGTCGGCAGGACGTTGGGGATGGCCTGGGGGATGATGATGCGGGTCCACTTGGTGACGGGATCGAGGTTCAGGGCGATCGCCGCTTCCCACTGTCCCTTCGGCACGCTGTTGATCCCGGCGCGGTACGCCTCCGAGGCGTAGGTCGCGTAGTGGATACCGAGCACGACGAAGAGGATGACGATGGCGTTGACGCTGATCCAGTCCACGGCCCGCACGAGCACCTGGGCGAAGAACATCTGCACCAGGATCGGCGTGGAACGGATGAACTCGATCACGAACGCCACGGGCAGACTGAGGAACCGGTTCTGCGAGCGTCGCAGCATCGCCATCACCAGGCCGAGGGTGGCGGCGATCAGGAACCCGAGCACGGTGGCACGAGCCGTCGTGTACAGCCCGCGCAGCATCTGCGGGATCAGGTGGAAGAAGTAGTCCCACCCGAAGGACACCTCACGACCGGGCGAGAACTGCGACTGGAAGCGGCCGGTGGGCGCCGGCACGATGGCGAGCAGTGACAGCCCCAGCGTCACCAGCACGACCGGGACCACCACCTCACTGCGCCGGTACCAGCGGTGCTGCTGCTTGATCTCGAGGTCGATGCCGGCGCGCTCGCCCGGGCCGGCAGGACCGTTGGTGGCCGGCTGGGTCGGCCCGGAGCCGGGCGTGGTGGTCTCAGCCAAGGCTCGCGCTCCCCGTGCCCACCGCGATCGGGACGCCGCTGCGCGGGGTGCGCTGCTGGAAGCGCCGGTCCAGCGCGCGTTCAGCGAGGCGGAACAACCCGTTGATCCCCTGCGCCAGGATGAAGTAGATCACGAGCACGTTGGTGAAGAGCACGGTCACCCCGATGGCACCCTGCGCCAGCATCCCGGTGACCAGGTTCTGCGTCGCCCGGAAGAGGTCGAAACCGGCGACCACCGACACCAGGGCCGTGCCCTTCAGGATCTCGATGGTCAGGTTGCCCATCGGTGGCAGGATGATGCGCAGCGCTTGCGGCAGGACCACGTAGCGCA
>PXDB01000089.1 GCA_003565155.1 Nitriliruptoraceae bacterium
CTCTGGCCGGTGCCGCGGTGGGTCCGACGGTGGTAGACCTGCTCGACCCACGCGGCCCAGTAGATGTTGAGCTGTTCCAACGTCTGGACCCCAGCGATGCCGATCTCGAGGCCGAACTGTTCGGCGACGGTGCGGTAGTGGCGTTCTTTCTTCCCGCGACCCTGGGGCCGGTAGGGCTTGGAATGGGTGATGCGGATCCCCAGACGTGCACAGATCAGTTTCAGCTGCAGCGAGGTCTGGGCGGCTCCGTTGTCGATGTACAGAACCTTCGGTAGTCCGCGACGGATGATCGCTTCACGCAGGCAACGTTGGAACGACCACTCGCCCACATCGGCGTAGAACGCGCCGTGGGCGATGAGCCGGCTGTGGTCGTCGAGGAACGAGAACAGCTGGGCATGCCCGCCTTTCAGCTCGGCCAGGGCGGGACCATCCCAGCCGTCCGCGGTCCACAGATCGCCGCACGCGGCGGCTTCGAACCGGCCGAACGCACGGTGGCGGCCCTCGAGCCGGGCCCGCTCCAGCCCCCGGTCAACGAAGATGCGTTGCAGGGTCCGGGCCGAGACCTCAACGTCGCGGGTGCGGGCGATGATCTCGGCGATGTGTGCTGCGGAACGCCCCGGAGCCTCACGACGCAGCGCCACCGCAAGCTCGACGATGTCCGCATCGGTGCGGAGCACGCCGGCATCACGACGCCGCGCCGGTTTGAGCGCCTCGAACCCGCCGGCACGCCAGACGGCCAACCACCGGTAGATGGTGCGGGTCGTGACCCGCATCTGGACCCCGTCAGCATCACGATGGACACGACAAGCCAGCTCCGACACCAGCCGGCCACGCTCTGCCGGGGTGAGCTGCTCATCGACGGCCTCGCAGATCACCGCCCAACGTGCCAGCGCCACCAGCGTGTCCCGATCCGTGCCTGCCATGGCCGCAAGTCCTCGTCGTCCGAGCTGAGAACCGGACCCAAGCCGGACCGCCAGGCCGACGGCAGAGGCAGTCCGTGTCGGCCCGCTACAGCAGCCGCCCACCGCTGTGACGAACCGCGAACCGCCACCGATCGACCGGTTCACCACCCAGCCCGACATACGCATCCGCAGCCACCCGGACCGCCACCACCAGGCACGCGATCGGCCCCGACACCGGCGGTGCCCGAACCGCCGGATCCGCCATCGCCGCCACCGCCAACAGACCGGTCGCGACCACCCCACCACGCTCAGCCGCCCGTCGTAGCCACCCACGCACCGTCGCTGCCGGCACACCCAGCGTCTCAGCGATCGTGCGGTGGCCCTGCCCGGCCGCCTTGGCCTCCAGCGCCCACCCGATCAACGAAACCAGATCGACCCGACCCGACACGAGCACGTCCGGGAACAGCGAATGCGACCGCTGACCACAGCCCTCGTCACCGCACAGCACCCGCTGGATCGACACCCGTCCCCGCCGGGTCTGACGCCGATACCAGCCATCGAAGTACACCCGGCCATGCCCGCACGTCGGACACGACAAGGGCCGCGGCACCTCGATACGACCGGCCGCGGCCAGCCAGGCCTCGACCGTTACCTCCAGCACGAATACGATCTGCAACGGCTGCGCAATCAGCCCACGACCCCCGGACGCTCACCACGTCGCGGGGGTCAACCATTCACCGATACCACAGCCTCGCCGGCCCCCACCCCGACCGCAACCCTGCGTAGTGACAGCAACCGTGGCCACAACCCACCCCTACCACGTCACAGACCGTGGCGCCCAACACTACGCCCCGCCCCTGCGCGCTGACGGCACGCGTGGGATCAGAGCTGGCTCGTCCGCACGAGACCTGACCACGGCCTGGGTGAGGGCGACGGCGAAGGCGGTGGAGCTTGAGGGGCGCATGCTCGCGCAAGAGACGGGACACCGTTTGGACATGCGCTTCGGGGAACTGGCGGAGCATTACCTAGAGCCGGCCCGCCACCCGGAGTGGAACGGAGCAAGCCACGCGAAGAAGGTCCGCTCCGTGACCGAGAACTGGTTGTTGGACGAGAGCATCACCGTAGTCGTGTCTTCGGCCGTCAACCGTGCCGGGGGGAGCTCGTCGTCAGCGGTGCCGCTCAGGGAGGTGCAACTGCAGGACCTGACCGCCTCGATCCTCATCGAAGCGCTCCATCACGTGCGTCAAGCACGGGCCTACGGCACCTACCGCACCGCCCACGAGTGCGTCACCGCGATCGTGGCATGGGCGGTGAAGCAGCGGTGGGCGCCTCCCGGATGGCTCGACACCCGCGACGTGAAGCGGCTGGCCGATCCACGATCGGGCGCCCGCCGGGCTCGCCAGGGCCGTCACATCGCTCCCGTCCCGAAGGACGACATCGTCCCCGTGGACGAGGTGCTGCGTTTCCGCGGCAGCGCGCAACAGCTCGGCGGCCGACGCGACGCCCTACTCCTCGACCTGCTCGCCTTCGCCGGACCGCGCATCGGCGAGGCCCTCGCGCTGCATGTGTCCAGGTGGTGGAGGGACGAAGACGGGAACGGCTGGTTCGACATCGAGGAGCGTGCCGACAGAACCTCGAAGCGCCAGTTACCACCCAAGCACCGCAAGCACCGCGAGATGTGGGTACCGGCGTGGCTAGCAGACGACCTGGAGGCGATCGGACCCAGCACCGACAGCTGGTGGTTCCCCGCACCGGACGGTGGCACGTGGCCGGTCGATCGATGGCGCGTCCGGCGATTCGACCGCTGGGCTGAAGCTGTCGACTGGCCCGTACGTGCGGACTACTGCCACCACTCGACAGGCGATCCACCGCACGATGCGAGGAGCTGCCCAAGCAACGGGCAGGACCGACGTCGATGGAGGTGGAGCGTGCACGCCTGGCGCCACCACGCCGCCTGCTACCAGCTGTTCGAGGTCGGTCTCGACCCCGAGGACGTCGCCGGCCACCTCGGGCACCGCGACGGCTACGCCTGCTGGCAGCTGTACGTCGGCGCGCGGCCCCGCCGCGAGCTGCGGCTCGCAAGCTCCGCGGCGAAGGCCGGTGACCCGCGCGAGTAGCTGCCGGTGCCACCCGAGACCAACGCGCTTGACGCTGCCACATGAGCCGGCGAGGGGATGTCCGTTTGCGGCTCGTCTCAGCTGCCCAACGGCTACGTCGACCGGCCCTCATCTTGTCACCGGCGACCGTCCGAGCACGGCGCGAACCCGGCTTCGCTGCTGCGGAATCCGCACACCGTTGTGGTGAGACTGTGGTGAGCTCACCACACGTTTCCGAAAGGTATCCCCCCAACAACCCGAAAACCGCCTTCTAGACGGTACTAGAAGGCGGTTTGGGTGGTGGAGGTGATCGGATTTGAACCGACGGCCCCTTCGTTGCGAACGAAGTGCTCTGCCAGGCTGAGCTACACCCCCGGGGCTGCACTCCGACCACACGGTCCGGCGCACAGCGAGCGCGGATAGTAGCCCTGGCCCCCAAGTGTCGCCAACGGCGCCGACCCGCCGGGACGCCTGCGGTCAGCCGCGGGCACGCTCCAGCGCGGCGCGATGCTCCTCGAGGGCCAGACGCAGATCGCGCTGGCCCACGGCGGTCGTCAGATCCCCGCGGGTGCGCTCGGTGATCGCCCGCGCCGCGTCCGTGGCCCGCCGCAGCCCACGGGAGAGGCCGTCCGGCACGTCGATGGTCGCCAGGGCGGACAGGATCTCCTGCATCAGCGCGAGGTAGCGCTCGCCGGTCTCCAGATCCCCGCCGCGGACGCGGTCCAGGCTGGCCCGGCGGAGCTCGCCCACGGTCTCTGCGAGGCCGTGGAGCCAGGCGACCTCGTCCACGCCAGCGGCGTCCGGGTCCGGCAGGGGCCTGCCGGCGATGGCCGCACGCGTCAGCTCCGCCTCTGCGACCTCCTTGGCGGCGTCGGCGATGAAGCCGGCGTAGCGCACCTCCGGGTGCGGAGCGCTGACCTCGGTCGCCCGTCGCAGGTGGCTGCGGGCTTCCGCCAGCAGCTCGTCGGCCCGGTCGCCCTCACCGCGGTGGACGGCGCGGATGGCGTTCGCCGCGCACCGGATCGCGTCGCGCGAGGCCGCCAGCGCCTGCTCTCGGGCGTCGTGTCGCGCCTCGAGGAGCTGTCGGACCGGTGCGACCGCGTCGACCAGGTCGAGGCCCCCGGCCATCACCCGTCCCAGCGTCGCAGCCGGACGGTGCCGGAGCCGATCCAGCTGTCCTCACCGCCGACAGCGAGCTGCCCGGCGGTGGCGGAGACCTCCTCGTTGAGGTCGAGCTGGCGGACCACCTGCCGCGCCTGGTCGCGCTGCAGCTTCAGGTGCCGCAACACCACGACGTAGGTCCCCGTCGCGACAACGACCGCCGCGAACAGCAGCCATGCACCACCGCCGAGCAGCAGCGCCGATCCCAGGCTGGCCCCCGAGGCCAGCAACGCGCGGACGAACCACAGCCGGCGCCGTACGATCACGGGGTTCTCCACGGCGACACCGCCCGCGACGAGGTGGTCGTCCACGGGACGCGCGACGATGCGACCGGCGTCATCGGGGACCATGACCCGCCTTCCTCGGCCATCTGCGTGGCCCTCGCTGCGCAACACGTTCATGGCGTGTTCGAATCCTCCGACGGTCACATGCGGGGAGGTGTTGCGGTCACGGACCGCGCGGGGGACGAAGAGCGCCGCCCACACCAGGATGAGCAGCACCAGGGGTTCGCTCACGCGTCGACGCCATCCGGTCGGTCCGGCACGGGGCCACCTCCGCTACCCGCACCGGGCCACTGCCGGCTGGGCGCGCCGACGGTAACACCGTGCCTCACGCAGACGAAGCATCTGCGACCGTCCGCAGGGACCGCGTCACGGCAGGCTGACCTCGCCGCTGCGTCCACCGCGCTTCTGCGTGAGGCGTAACCGGTCGATCACCACGTCGCGCTGCACCGCCTTCACGAGGTCGTAGAGGGTCAGGGCCGCGACGCTGGCCGCCGTCATCGCCTCCATCTCCACGCCGGTGCGGTCGGTCGCCCGGGCCGTGGCGGTCACGGTCGCCACCCCCTTGTCGGTATCGACGTCGATCCGGACCTCGACACCGGTGAGCGCCAGCTGGTGACAGAGGGGGATGAGCTCGTGGGTGCGCTTCGCGCCCTGGATGCCGGCGATGCGGGCGACCGGCAGCGCGTCACCTTTGGGCAGGTCGCCGGCCAGCAGCAACCCGGCGGTGGTCGGCGACATCCGGACCTCGCAGGTGGCCACGGCCTCGCGCTCGGTCACGGGCTTGCCGGCGACGTCGACCATGCGTGCCTGCCCGTGCGGGTCGAGGTGGGTGAGCCGGCGGTCGGTGTCAGCCATCGCGACCTCACTCCACCAGCAGCTGGACGTCGACGTGTTGGCCCGGAGCGACCTCCCCCACGTCCTCTCCGAGCACGGCAAGGCCGTCCGCCAGGGCGATCGAGCTCACCACGTGTGAGCCCTGGGGCCCTGTCGGTGTCGCCCACCATCCCTGCCGGTCCCGGGTGAGCCGCACCCGAAGGTAGGCCCGCTTCCCGCGGGGCCCTTTGAGGGGCTCCGCGGCCCGTGCCTGGACGACCGGCCGTTGGACGTCCCGTCGCCCCTGCAGCGAGCGGATGGCGGGTCGGACGAACACCTCGAAGGACACGAAGGCGGACACCGGGTTGCCGGGCAGCCCGATGACCGGGCAGCCCGCGATGCGACCCCGGATCTGCGGCATCCCGGGCTTCATGGCCACCTTGGCCGTCGCCACCTCGCCGAGCTGGCCGATCACCTCGGGCAGCAGGTCGCGGGTTCCCGCGCTCACCCCACCGGTGCAGATGATCAGGTCCGCGTGCCCCAGGCTGGTGTCGAAGGCGTAGAGCAGGGCCTTGCGGTCGTCGCGCACGATGCCGGCGCTGAAGGGCACGGCGCCGGCCGCGCGCACCATCGCGGCCATCATCGGGCCGTTGACGTCACGGATCTGCCCCGGGAGGGGTTCCTTGTCCGCCGGAACGAGCTCGTCACCGGAGGAGATGACCACGACCCGTGGTGGGGCGATGCAGCGGACCCGGGAGATCCCGGCCGCAGCCAGGACACCGAGGTCGGCCGGCGTCAGGCGTCGACCCCGCGACAGCAGCGCCTGTCCCGGCTGTAGGTCCTCACCGGGACCGCGGACGTGCTCGCCCTCCACCACGGTGCGGTGGATGTGCACGTCGGCACCCTGCGGCTCGGTGACCTCCACGGGAACGACCGCATCGGCACCCGGCGGCATCGGGGCCCCGGTCATGATGCGCACGCACCGTCCCGTGCGGATCGTGGGCAGCTCCTGGGCGCCGGCGGCGACCTCGCCGTCAACGGCGAGGCGGACGGGTGCGCCCGCCGCCGCCGCGCGGACGTCCCGGGCGAGCACGGCGTAGCCATCCATCGCAGCGTTCGCGAAGGCGGGAACCGACACCTCGCTGGTGACGTCGTCAGCGAGCACGAGTCCCAGCGCGTCGGCCAGCCGCAGCTCGATCGGCTCGGGCGGCGTGAGCAGGTCGAGGATCGCCGTGAGGTGGTCCTCGACGCTGATGAGCTCCCCGAGGTCGGTGACCTCGTGACGCCCGTGGCCGACGAATCGGCTCATGCGTCGTCCGGGCCGGCCACGTCCAACGCCCCACTGTCCACCCGCTCGATGAGCTCGCGGAGCCACTCGACGAGTGGCGACGCCAGGTCAGGGCGGCGAAGCGCCAGCTCCACGTTGGCCTGGAGGTAACCGAGCTTGTCGCCGGTGTCGTAGCGCGGGACGTCGAGGACCAGCCCGACGATGGGTTCCTCAGCGGCCATCCGGCCGAGCGCGTCGGTGAGCTGGATCTCCCCGCCACGTCCAGGGGGCAGATCCTCGAGCACGCCGAAGACGGAACCGGGCAGTACGTAACGTCCCACGACCGCGAGGTTGGACGGTGCCTCTGCGGGGTCGGGTTTCTCCACGGTGGCGGTGATCAGGTGCTCGCCGGGGCGCTCCCCCGGCTCCACCGAGGCGATGCCGTACAGGCCGGCGTGACGCTCGTCGACCTCCAGCAGCGCGACCACGGGACGTCCCGTGCGCTCATGCACCGCGACCATGCGCTCCAGGTAGTCGGAACCCGGGTCGACGATGTCATCGCCGAGCAGCACGGCGAAGCTCTCGTCGGCGGCGACGTGGCCCTTGGCCTGCAGCACCGCGTGCCCGAGTCCGAGGGTCTCCCCCTGGCGGGTGGAGTGGATGCGAGCCAGCTCCGCGAGGCCACGGACCAGGGCGAGCTCCTCCTGCTTGCCCTTGGCGTCGAGTTCCGCTTCGAGGTCGAGACGGCGGTCGAAATGGTCCTCCATCGACGACTTGCCCATGGCGGTGACCAGGAGCACGTCGTCCAGGCCGCAGCGGGCGCACTCCTCGATGAGCAGCTGCAACGCCGGGGTGTCGACCACCGGCAACAGCTCCTTGGGGACGGACTTGGTGACCGGGAGGAACCGGGTCCCGAGTCCGGCGACGGGCAGAACGGCCTTGCTGACCACGTGAGCTCCTTCGACCTGCCAGAGCCTACCGACGTGGGTCCGCGTCACGGCAGGCGTAGGCTCGTCCGTCCGCACCGCAGCACGGGCGGGCCGTGCCATCATCGGCGGAGAGGTCGTGGATCCGAGCGCCAAGCATCGACTCCGGGCGGCCACCCGCGCGGCGCGTCGAGCCCTGACCGCGGACCAGCGGGCCGAGGCGTCCGCACGCATCGTCGAACGGCTGCTGACGCTTCCGGAGCTGCGGAGCGCGTCGACGGTCCTGCTGTACGCGGCGCTGCAGGAGGAGGTGAACCTCGGCGGCCTGTTCGCCGCGCTGCGCTCGCAGGAACGTCGGACGCTGCTGCCGCGGGTGCAGGGCCGCGAGCTCGACCTGGTGGCGGTGACCGACCTCCGGGGGCTCGAACTCGGCTTCCGAGGTGTCCAGGAGCCGACGGGGCCGGCCATCGATCCCGGGGTGGTGGACGTCGCCGTGGTCCCCGGCCTCGCCTTCGACCCCCGGGGGGGCCGGCTCGGTGGCGGCGGCGGGCACTACGACCGGCTCCTGGCCGGACTCCGTGCCGACGCCCCGCGGATCGGGGTGGCGTTCACCTGCCAGGTGGTGCCCCAGGTGCCCCGCGAGGCCCACGACCAGCCGGTCACCGTGGTGGTGACCGACGCCGCCGTCCACCGCCCGGGGACCGCACGCACCCGCTGACGGCTTGCGTGCGTGCGTCCGGTGCGGCATCCTCAGCACTCACGGATCGCGAGTGCTAACGCCGCCACCCGAGGGGCCGCCCGAGGGACCGAGGTGGCGTCACTGCGCCCGGTCCGATGGCCCGAGAGGTGTGCCGCACGCCACGGCGGCCGTCCGATGGAGCGCACAGATGCCCACATACGAGTACGCGTGTCGCAGCTGCGGGGAGCACCTCGAGGTGGTGCAGTCCTTCCGCGATGACCCCCTCACGGAGTGCCCGGCATGCCAGGGCCAGCTCCGGAAGGTATTCAGCGCTGCCGGCATCATCTTCAAGGGTTCCGGTTGGCACGTGAAGGACTACGCCACGTCGACCTCCGGCTCCGCCGGCGGTTCCTCCGGCGACCGCGACGGTTCCCGCACCGCCGCCGCCAAGAGCGACGCGGATGGCAAGAGCTCGACCGACGGCTCGGGTGGCAGCGACACCAGCAGCAAGGACGCATCCTCCGGCTCCAGCGAGGCCGCCTCAGCCTGAGACCGCCCCGCTGTCCACAGGTGGCGCGGATCCCGTCCGCGACGCGGTGCCCGCACGTGCTGCACTGGTGGCATGCCACGTCCTCCGCGCTCGCGTCCCACACGACCCACCGCCCTGGTGGGGCCGCTTCCCACGTTGCCTCGGGCGCTCGATGCCGTGTCGGAGCGGTGGTGGGCCGCCACACCGCGGACCCGGCTGCTGTTCGGACTGCTCGTGGCCGTCGCGGTGGTAGCCGCCGGGGTCGGTCACCTCGCCGCCGCGCCCTACGGGCACCCGACGACCGTGCTCGTCGCGACCCGGGATCTCCTGCCGGGAGAGCGGCTGCACGCCCAGGACCTGCGGCGTCGGACCGTGCCCGAGGAGCTGGTCCCCGACGGGGCCCTGACGTCGGCTGAGGGGGTGCTCGCCGCCGCGCTGCCTGCCGGTGCCATCGCCACCGACCGCCACCTCGGCGAGGGCGGTTGGGCCGCCGGGCTGCCGGAGGGGCGCGCAGCGGTCGCCGTCCCGAGCGAGCGCCTGCCGGCGCTCACCCCCGGCTCGCGCGTGGAGTTGATCGCCGCCGACCACGAGGGACGGGGCGAGGTCATCGGACGCGACGCCGTGGTGCTGGCCGCCGAGGTGGAGGAGGTGTGGTTCGGGGTGGACGCGACAGACGCCGTGGCGATCAGCGCCGCCGGACAGGCCGGGGCCCTCGCGGTGATCGTGCTGCCACCGTGAGCCCGCGGTCGGCGATCTGCTCCGCCTCGCGGGCGAGTTCGCGCGCCATCCGCGGGAAGATCAGCCCGTGGAAGGGCAGCAGGACGCCCCAGTACAGCCGTCCCCACAGCCCGCGCGGGTGGAACCGCGCGCGTTGCAGCAGCCGGCTCCCGCTGCCGTCGGGCTCGATCCGGAACTCCAGCCACGCCTCCCCGGGCACCCGCATCTCCGCTTTGAGCCGCAACAGGTGCGGCCGCTCGATGGCCTCCACCCGCCAGAAATCGACCACCTCACCGACGGAGAGGTCGACGGGGTGACGACGCCCGCGGCGCAACCCGATGCCGCCGACCAGCTTGTCCAGGATGCCGCGCAGCTCCCACATCCACCGCGCCGAGTGGTAGCCGCGGGTCCCGCCGATCGCCGACACCGCGGCGAACATCGCTGCGGGCGGTGCGGCGCTGCGGGCGGTGCGCTCATCGGCGTACACGGTGCCGCCGGCCCAACCCGGGTCCTCGGGCTGTGGGTCCTCCGGGCCGCGGGCCGCCGGATCGGCGTCCGGTCGACGGGCCACGCCACCGGCGCTTGCCCACGTCGTGGCGACGTCGAGATCCTGGATGCGGGTCAGCGCCAGACGCAAGGCGTCGGCCGCGGGGAGCAGCTCGCGGGGCAGGTCGCGTTGGAAGGCCTCGTCGGTGACCACCACCTCGTTGACCAGGCTGTCGACCAGCGGGCGGGCCAGCCCCGTCGGCAGGGGGGTGACCAGGCCGATCCACAGCGAGGACAGCCGCGGGGTGAGCACCGGCA
Source organism: Nitriliruptoraceae bacterium (assembly GCA_003565155.1). GTDB lineage: Bacteria > Actinomycetota > Nitriliruptoria > Nitriliruptorales > Nitriliruptoraceae > T1Sed10-7. The sequence goes on from PXDB01000089.1 coordinate 10,179, forward strand.
CCGGAAGGATCACCCGGCGTCGGAGCCCCGCCACCTCGGCGTAGGTCTGCATCAGCTCCGCGTAGGTGAGCACGTCGGGGCCGCCGATCTCGTACACCTGCCCCGCGGTGTGCTCCTGCTCGATGACATCGCAGAGCGCGCCGAGCACGTCCCGAACAGCGACCGGCTGGCAGCGGGTGGCCACCCAGCGCGGCGTGGTCATGACCGGCAGCACCTCGACGAGGTGGCGGAGCATCTCGAAGGAGGCGCTGCCGGAACCGATGATCATCGCGGCGCGGAGCTCGGTGACCGGCACGCTGCCGTCGGCCAGCACGCGGCCCGTCTCCTGGCGTGAGCGCAGGTGGTCGCTGAGGGTGTCGTCGTCCTCGCGGCCGAGACCGCCGAGGTAGACGATGCGCTGCACCCCGGCCGCGGCGGCGGCGTCGCGGACGTTGGCAGCGGCCCGACGGTCGCGTTCGGCGAAACCGTCCTCACCGTCCATCGAGTGGACGAGGTGGTAGACGACGTCCGCGCCGGCACAGGCCGCATCGAGGGTGGCACGGTCGAGGACGTCGACACGTGCCACCTCGACATCCCCGCGCCAGACCCGCCCGTCCAGCTTGGCGGGGTTGCGGGCCGCGCAGACCACCTCGTGGCCGCGAGCGAGCAGGGCGGGCACCAGCCGCCCGCCGATGTAGCCGGTCGCACCGGTCACCAGTACCCGCATGGTCGCGCCTTCACCGTCGTCGCCGGCAGGGTTCGCCACCGCACACCGTGGTGGACCGTCACCCACCCGGCGGGTGCCGCGGCCGACCATCTCACGCGTCCAGCACCTCGTGGAGGAAGGCAGCGACCCGCGGGTAGGCATCGATGCGGTTGGTGAGCTTGGACAGCCCGTGCCCTTCGTCGTGGTAGACGAGCAGTTCGCAGCGCACCCCCCGCTCGGTGAGCACCTCGTGGATCTGCTCGGCCTCCGACAGTGGGACCCGGGGGTCGTTCGCTCCGTGGATGATGCACAACGGTGCCTGCATCCGCTCGACGTGGGTGATCGGTGACAGCTCCCGCAGCAGCTCCCGGTCATGCGCGAGGGAGCCGTACTCCCGCTCGCGGAAGGCGCGCCGCCACTCGGAGGTGTTCTCCAGGAAGGTGACCAGGTCGCTCATGCCGACGATGTCCACCCCTGCGGCCCACCGCTCCGGCTGGTGCGCGAGCCCCATCAGCACCATGTAGCCGCCGTAGGAGCCGCCGTAGAGGGCGGCGCGATCCTGGTCGAGGTCGTCCTGGGTCGCCAGCCAGTCATGGAGGGCGGCGAGGTCGTGGACGCTGTCGAGGCGGCGTTCCACATCGTCGAGGTGCTGGTAGCGCCGGCCGTAGCCGGTGGAGCCACGCACGTTCGGGGCGATCACCGCGAACCCGTGCGCGACCAGGTACTGGGCCAGCGGGGAGAAGCTCGGTCGGTACTGGCTCTCCGGCCCGCCGTGGATGATCACCACCACGGGGGCGGGCCCGTCGGCGGCCACGTCACGGTCGCGGGGACGCAGCACGAAGGCGGGCACCTCGAGCCCATCGAAGGAGGCCACGTGCACCAGCTCCGCGTCGACGAAGCTCCCGGGGTCCACCTCGCAGGGGCTCTGGGTCAGCCGCTCCAGCACGCCGGTGGCGGTGTCGTAGCGCCACGCGTCGCCGGGGACCAGGGGTGAGGAGTAGCCAAAGGTCAGCCAGCGCCCGTCCTTGGAGAACCGGAACCCGCTGGCGACACCGTCGCCGGGAACGGGGAGCGGTGCGCGGACGGCCATCGTGTCGGCGTCCCGCAGCTCCGCCCGGGTGATGCCTCCCTCGTTCCACACCACCAGCAGGTGGCTGCCGGTCCAGTCCACGACCGCGCCGGCGTCCCAGCCGGGCTCGATCACGTGGTCCCACGCGCCGTCCGGGGTCCCACGGGCGATCCCGACGAAGGAACGGCCGACATCCGTGGCGAGGTAGAAGGCCGAGCTGTCCGGCAGCCAGCTCGGGGTGCCCACGGTGCCGGCCTCCTCGGGGTGCGGGCAGAGCTCGGTCACCGCCGGGTGGGTGGCGTCGGCAACCTCGTCGTCGGCCAGGGCCTGGAGATCGATCAGGTGGACCTTGTTGTCCCCCGCACGGGTGGTCAGCTCGGAGACGGCGAGGTAGCGGGCGTCGGGCGAGAAGCCGCCGGGGCCGGTCCACCCGCCGGTGGCGAACACGCACCGCTCCGCGCCGGTGTGCAGGTCCCGGACCCAGGTGTCGAAGGCCACGCCGTCACCGCGGTTGGTGGCGTAGGCCAGCCACCGTCCGTCCCGGCTGACCCCGCCGGGGCGGTGGATGTGCTCAGGGTCGTGGACCAGGGGATCGAGGTCGTCAGGACCCGTCAGCACGGCGGGCGGCTCGTCAGTGGTGGTGAACAGCTGGTAGCGCTCGTTGCCGCCGACGTCGGTGGCCAGGAGCAGCACATCGCCCATGGGGCCATCGCCGTCGTCGCCGTCCCGGGCTGGCGGCCGGGGGAGGTAGCCCGCACCGATCGGCTCCTCGAAGCGGGTCAGCGGGGTGAGCTGGGCCGTCGGCACGGGCAGCTCCGGCTGCGTCACGAGGTCGAGGCGGTGGACCTGGGCGGTGCCGGAGAGGTCGCTGGAGATCAGCAGTTTGCTGCCGTCCGGGGACCAGCTCGACGGTGCGGCGGTGCGGATCTCCAGGTAGGGGCGGATATCGGGCGGGGCGGGGGGTGTGCTCATGGCGGCCAGCCTACGCAGCGGGCCGACGGCCACGGCACGACACTTCGCGTGACGCTGCGGTATCCGGGCACAGCGTGCGGCTACCGGCTGCAACCACCGTCAGCGGGGCGACGTCCCACCGTGCCACCAGGGAGGCGACGACCGATGACCACCGCGACGACCAGCCAGGTCCGCACGACCCACGCCCCGATCACCGCGATGGCGATCCTGGTGCTGACCGTGGCCGCCTGTGCCGGGCCGACCGGACCGGGCGCGGACACCTCGAACGCACCGCACGACCCCGCGCAGCTCGACGGCAGCTGGGAGCTGGTCGAGGGGACCGGACCGGACGGCGACGTCGATCCGGTCGACGACCACCCGGTGACCCTCGAGATCGATGGCGACGACTGGGCCGGTACCGCCGCCTGCAACAGCTACGGCGCGACGGTGACCCTGGCGGACGGCACCGTGCAGACCGACGGCTTCTTCGCCACGGAGATGGCGTGTCCGACGGACGGGGTGATGGAGAGCGAGGCCGCCTACCTCGCCGCGCTGGGAGAGGTCTCGAGGTGGTCGTTGGACGACGCGGAACTGCGTCTGGCCGGCCCGGATACGGAGCTGGTGTTCCAACGACGCGACGACGGGTAACCACGCCTGGTGGCGCCGGTCCGGCGTCCGCGCCAACGCGGTGCTCTCACCCGGCGACACGTCCTGCCGGCGAGCGTGGCGGCGCCGTTCAGGGCAGGAGCCGCTCCCAGACGGGGAGCCCGTGGGCGTCCTCGCCGCCCCGTACCCAGTAGCCGGTCGACGCGTCATGCCCCGCGGTCACCAACGCCACCGACGGGTCGCGTTCGACGAGCCAGGCCAGCGACGGCAGCCGCATCCGCTCGGCGTCGGTGAGCTCCTCCTCGGTCTCGTCGCCGGCGAAGGCGCTCCACCCGCTCACCACCCGCCCATCGGCGAGCGGCCGACCGGCGTCGTCCGGGTCGAACCGCAGCGCACCGACCGCGCGCCCGGTGTCCACGAGCCGTCCGCTGGCGAACACCGCCAGGGTGTGGGCACGGTCCCCGTCGGTCGGCGCCTCCGTGGGGCCGCCGTCCGTGGGGCTGCCGTCGGTCCCATGCTCCTGCGCGTTGTCCTGGCCCATCCCTACCACCTCCATCGGCGGCCGAGGGTAGGTCAGGCGGCGAGGTCGAGGGAGGTGGCCCGACCTCGCGGTGCCGTTGCGGGTACCCCCTCCCCGTGCGCGGCGGGGACGCGCCATCGACGTCCCGCCAGCCCCGCGTGGGGCCGCCGGAGGTAGCGTGCCGGCGGACGCAGCTCGCCAGCCCTCGAGAGGTCGTCGTGGCCGAGGACAGCGACCGCACCCCAGCCGCGACCGGTGCGGACACCCGGGATGTCGGCGCGGTGCTGCTAGGCGGCGGCTCGCGGCGGATGGGACACGACAAGGCGTCGCTGGTCCTGGACGGCACCCGGCTCGTTGACCGCGCCGTCACGGCCGTCCGAACCGCCGTGGACGGGCAGCACCCCGTGCTGGTGGTGGGGCAGCCGCACCAGGGCACCAGCCCATCGGCGGCGGTGGCCCACGACCTGCCCACCGGGAGCCGATGGGTCAGTGACCTGCGACCCGACGCGGGCCCGCTCGCCGGGCTCGAGGCCGCGTTGACCGCCGCCAGCGACCTCGGGGCAGAGGTCCTGCTCCTGGCCGGGGTCGATCATCCGTGGCTGTGCCCTGCGGTCCTGCGGTCGCTGTCGGAGCGCGTGGCGACCTCCGGCAGGCAGGGGGCTGCGGCCGTCCTGGACACCGCCACCGGCCCGCTGCTGCTGCTCGGGGCGTACCGCACCACGGCCCTGCCGACGGTCCGCGGGCTGCTCGACGCCGGTGAGCGTCGACTGCAGGCGCTCCTCCACCACCTCGATGTCGAGGTGGTGGAGGAGTCGGTGTGGCGCGCCCTCGATCCGCTCGGCGCCACGGCGGTGGATGTGGATGATCCCGCCACCCTGACCGCGGCGACGCGGTGGCACCGGCGGGCGCTCGCGACCGCAGGCGAGGTCGACGATGACCGCGTGGAGCCCGTTCCGCGCCGGGTACTGGAGGTCCGACCACGCGAGGCCACGTCGGCGGGGTCCGGTGACCACGGCGTTCGCACCCGCTTCGTGGCCCACGAGCGGGAGGACATCGCGGCGCCCGAGGCGCCGCTGCGCATCCGTGTCAGGGGACCGGGCCAGGACCCGACGGCGGTGACGACGCTGCTGCGCTCACCGGGACACGACCGGGAACTCGCCGTCGGTTGGCTGTTCGGCGCCGGGTTCATCGCACCGACGGACCTCGTCAGCACCGTCGCCGAGGTGACGACCGACGCCGGGGTCGCAACCACGACGGTCACCGTCGAGGTCCGCCACGCCGTCGACGGCGGCGTGGCCTGCGGCACGGCCGCCCCGATGGACGCTGCGGAGCACGAGGATGCCGGGACACCCCTACCGATCCCCTGGTCGGTGGTGACCGCACTCGCTGGGCAGCTGCGCTGGTCGACCGCTGCCGGTGCGGGGACCGACGCGGGCACCGGGATCCATCGCGCGGGACTGTTCGACGTCGCTGGCAGACCGCTCACCGTGCGCAGCGACATCAGCCGGCACAACGTCCTCGACGCGGTGATAGGCGCGCAGATCCTGGCTGGTGAGTGGCCGGTCCGAGGCCCGGACGACGTGCTCTGCGCGCTGTCCGGCAGGGTCGGCGCCCGGCTGATCCGCACCGCCGCGTCCGCGCGGATCCCGGTGCTCGTGGCGGTGGGCAGCGCGTCCGCGTTGGCCGTGGCGACCGCGGAGCGCGCCGGCATCACCCTGGTGGGCTCGCTCCGCGGCGACAGGGGGACGGTCTACACCCACCCGGAGCGGCTGTGCCTCGAGCGGTGAGCCGTCCGGTCGTCGCGCGGCGCGGAGAGTGAGCCGGACGCAGCAGCGTTGCGGTCCCCGGATGCGCGCCCATCGTCACCTCTCGGGTTAACGTGCCGCGAGGTGTGCGGCAGCGGTCGCACTTCTGTGTCGCACTGCACGGCGTCCACAGCGGTCTCCTCCCGAGGGCCGAACGTCACGTCCTCACGGATAGTGCCCGATAAGCTATCGTGTGATAGGCTCAGCGTCATGGGACGGACCCGCAACACACGTGGCCAGGGAGAGCTGCTGCGTGACGATCTCCTGGACGCTACCGAGGCGCTGCTCGCGGAGTTGGAGAACGAGCGCGCCGTGACCATCCGGGCCATCGTCGAGCGCGTCGGCGTGACGCCGCCATCCCTCTACCTCCACTTCCCGGATAAGGCGGCGCTGATCCGCGCGGTCGTCGAACGGCGGTTCGCGGCGCTGGCCGCCGCCACCCAGCGCGTGGCCGGCCCGCTCGAAGCTGCGGGCGACCCGGCAGCCGCACTGCGCGCCGGCTGCCGTGCGTACCTCGACTGGGCCCGGGACAACCCGGGCAGCTACGCGGTGCTGTTCGAGATCCAGCGCGATACGGAGCTCGAGCGCCCGGACGGGACCACGGGCTCGGTGGCCTTCGACCAGCTCGCCCGGCGCATCGCCACCTGCCAGGAGGCCGGGATGGCCACCTCCGACGCCGAAGCGTTCGAGCTCGCCGCCGTGGTGTGGGCCGGCCTCCACGGGATCGCCACGCTGACGGTGCTACGCCGCCGGTTCCCGTGGCCCTCCATCGAGCGGATGCTGGACCGGCTGCTGACCGGCGTGGTCGGCCTCCCACCGCAGACGCAGGACCACCCGGACGGCTAGCTCCCCTGCGCCACGGGGCCGAGACGCCCCTCCTACCGGACGCTGCAGCTAACCGGAGGTCACCGCGTCACTGATCGCCCGGAGGACGGCGACCGCCTCGTGGTCATGCTCGTCGAAGGCGGGGTCCGTCGCGGTCCTGACGACGACCACGTCGCGTTCCGCGTCCACGTAGACGTACTGGCCCCACACCCCTATCGCCATGAACTCCCCCGGCCGCGGCACCTCCGGGACCCACCACTGATAGCCGTAGCCGAAGCTCCAGAAGGAGTCGGGGTTGTCCCCGGGCTCAAGGCGGGGCGCCTCCGGCGTGGTCGCGGCCGCAACGAACCCTTCCGGCAGGATGCGCTGGCCCTCCCGGACGCCGTCCCTGGCGTAGAGCAGGCCGAACCTGCCATAGTCCCTCAGGCTGGCGTTCAGACAGCAGAAGCCGATCTCCTCTCCGCTGCGGTCGAGGCTCCAGAAGGCGTCCTGTTCCATCCCTACGGGACCCCAGAGCCGGTCCTCGAGGAGCTCGCTGACGCTGATCCCGGTGGCGGCGGTCAGCACCGCCGCCAGCACGCCGGTGTCGGAGGAGATGTACTCGTTGTAGGTGCCCGGCGCGCGTTCTCGCTCGAGCGCCGCGTAGTAGTCGAGCATGGGCTCACCGAAGGCGAACGCGCGGACGAAGATCATGTTGACGTCCGCGAAGGTGGCGTCGTAGCCCTCGTCGAAGTCGACACCGCTGGACATCGTGAGGAGATCACGGATGGAGGTGCCGTCGTAGCCGCTTCCGGCGAGTGCCGGTACGTAGGCGACGACCTCGTCGTCGATCGAGCCGATGTCCCCCTCCTCGACGGCGATCCCGATGAGCGTCGCGATGAAGGACTTGGCGACCGACCACGACGTGATCCTCGCATCGGCGTCGTAGCCCTGCTCGTAGCGCTCGTGGACGATGGTCTCGCCGTCGAGCACGAGCAGCCCCGTGGACTCGGTCCGCTCGAGGAACTCCTCCACGCTGCGCTGCTCGCCATCGAAGGTGTAGGACGCCGGCAGGGAGCGTGGCTCCTCCTGCAACTCCCAGACCGGCTCGCTGCTCGCCACGTCGCGTGCCGGGAAGATGCTGTCCATCGAACGGAAGTTCTCCGCACGGTGGTCGTCGGCGAACAGGGTGAAGAAGACCCCGTACTCCGTGGTGAGCAGGTACCGGTATCCCGCGTAGCCCACCAACGACACCGCCAGCAGCACGATGAGGATGCCGCGCAGCCACCGAGGCCAGCGCCGGGGGCGCTGGTCCGGGACACCCGCAACGGGCTGCGGCTGGCCAGCCTCGGCCACATCGGTCGCCGCGGCGCGCACGGCCGGGTCCGCACCCGGTTCGCCACCCTGCGTCGTGTCCGCACTGCTGGCGGCCGCTGTTCCGTCAACCGCCGCCACCCGTCCATCCCGTTCCATCGGCACCCTCGCTCGGTCATGGGCCAGGGTCGGCGACCCGAGCCCAGGAACTAACTATTATCTGACGATAAGTTATCACACGGTATTCAGACGGCAAGCCGACGATCCGTTGCTACCCGGCCGGCGTGCAACCGCCGGATCCGACCCGTCGCGACCGATCAGCCGAACAGCGCGACCACGCCGCCGATCAGGATCCCGGCCGCACCCCCGATGCCGCCCAGCATCGCCATCTGGCGGTGGTGGGCAGCACGCGCTTCCGGTGCCACGTCCTGGAGCACGCACCCGCGTCCGAAGAGGAGAGAGCCGCCGGCGTCCTTGAGTTGACCGGTGACGTAGACCCGCGTCCCGGGCAGCAACGCCGTCTCCTTGATCCGGGTCATGCTCTGACGCTTCCCGTAGGCCTTCTCCGGCAACCTGACCGAGGTGTCGGAGAGCTTGCTGCCGTCCACGCCGACGGCGCTGGCGCCGTCCACCTCGTCCACCACCTGGAAGCGGGTGCGCACCCTGCTATGGCGCTTGCTGCGGGTCCGGGTTCCGGCGCTCTTCCCTCGGCTGGTGATCGAGGTGGTCTCGCGGCGCGCTTCGCTCCACAGCACCGGCGTTCCGGTGACCGGAGACGGCTCCGGGGGATCCCAGGGCTGGGCGATGCCCACCACCGAGGTGCGTCTGTCGGCCCGGGCCTCCGCCGGGCGCAGGGCGGTGAGCCCCGCGAACTGCCGGTGCATCGCGAGGTTGTAGGCGCCGAAGGTCAGGGCGGCGAGCCCCAGCACCAACATGATCACGAGCCCAGCTCCCTCGTGCCACCTACGGCGGTCGGACAGGTCGTCCGACCGCTCCGTTGCCGTGGCGGTGCGGCGCCACGCACCCCGCAACGTAGGACGCGCGATCGCGGCACCGCGAGGCCGACCACCTACCCCGGCTCCTCGGCGAGCCCTGACGGGACGCCGCCGGCCTCCGGCTCCGCGCGGCGCGCCCGGTCGGGGTACCGGACGGGACGCCGCCGGCCTCCGGCAACGCGCGGCGCCCCCGGTCGGGTGCCGGACGGGACGCCGCCGGCCTCCGGCTCCGCGCGGCGCGCCCGGTCGGGGTACCGGACGGGACGCCGCC
>PXDB01000119.1 GCA_003565155.1 Nitriliruptoraceae bacterium
ATCTGCGAACTGCTCAACGACACCCAGACCGTCTACCCCGGCACCGACCTCGTGCTCTCCTACCGCGTCAAACCCCACCCCGGCACCACATGAACTTCCTCACGGTCCTGGGAGTCCTGGAATCTCGAACATAGACTGGCACTGGGTCAGTGCAACAGCTCGGCCAGGCGTTGCTGAACATCGGGCGCATGGGCCCGGGGCGGGCCGGCTACTACCTCACCGCCGTTGTCCGCGGCGAGGATGGGGTGGAGGGCTACTACCTCGCCCGGGGTGAGGAACCGGGCCGGTGGCTCGGCCACGGTGCCGAGCTGCTCGGGCTGTCGGGTGAGGTGACCGGCGAGCAGCTGCGGGCGGTGCTCGACGCCCGGCATCCCTCGACCGGCGAGCAGCTGTCGATGCATCCGGCACGGAAGGTGCCGGGGTTCGATCACACGTTCCGGGCGCCGAAGTCGGTGTCGCTGCTGTGGGCTCTCGGCGACCGCGACACGTCAGTCCAGGTGGTGGCGTCGCATGACGCGGCTGTGGATGCGGCGATCGGCTACCTCCAACGCGCTGCGGGGTTCTCCCGTCGGGGTGCTGGCGGGTCGGAGACGGTTCCGGTTGACGGGTTCGTGGCGGCGGCGTTCCGGCACCGGACCTCGCGGGCGGACGACCCGTTGCTGCACACCCACGTGCTGGTCGCCAACCTGGCCCGCACCTGCGACGACGGGGTGTGGCGGACGTTGGATTCCCGCAAGCTGTTCGCGCATGCCAAGACTGCCGGGGTGCTGTACCAGGCGCACCTGCGGCACGAGCTCACCGTCCGGCTCGGTGTCGGTTGGCAACACGTCAGCAACGGTCACGCTGACATCGCCGGGGTCGACCGGGGACTGATCGAGGTGTTCTCGCAACGCCGCAACGCCATCGTCGCCCACATGGCCGATCGCGGTGAGAGCTCAGCTGCGGCCGCCCAGACCGCGACGCTCGCCACCCGCCAGGCCAAGAGCGAACGCGCCTCCGAGGCCGAACTACGCGACATGTGGGCCGTCCGGGCCGCTGCTGCCGGAGTTCGTCCGGGGTGGCAGCAACAGCTCACCGGGAAGGTCACATGGGAGCAGCCCGGTGTTGCTGAACTCTGGCAACAGCTGGTCGTCGACGAACAACTGACCGAAACGTCATCGTCGTTCACCCGCCGGGACCTGCTCCAACAGATCGCTGAACGGCTGCCTGTCGGCGCGCCGGTCGAGTGGTGCGAACGTGTTGCTCAAGCGTTGCTGACCCACGACCCCGACCTGCTCGTCGCCCTCGGCCCCACCCGCGGCCAGCTCACGAGCGTGGACGTCATCCGCCGCCAGGATGGACGCGTCGTCCCGGTCGATGCGGGCGAGCGGCGCTACACCACCAGAGGGCTGCTGCTCACCGAACACCGCGCCATCAACCGCAGCCTCGACCGGACCGACTCGCAGGTCGCCGTGGTCGACGACCGTGCAGTCGAACAGGCGCTGCGGCGGCGGACGCTGTCGGGGGAGCAGGAGACGATGGTGCGCCGGCTCACCAGCTCCGGTGCCGGGGTGCAGGTGGTGGTCGGCAAGGCCGGGACCGGCAAGACCTACGCCCTCGACGCAGCACGCGACGCATGGCAGACCGCCGGGATCCAGGTCACCGGCGTCGCGCTCGCCGCCCGCGCCGCACTCGAACTCGAACAGTCCGCCGGGATCCGCTCCACCACGTTGGCCCGTCTACTCAGCCAGCTCGACGACCAGCGTCACGACTCCTCGCCGCTGAAACCCGGATCGGTGCTCGTCGTGGATGAGGCCGGGATGATCGGCACCCGACAGCTCGCACGCCTGCTCGATCACACCGAACGCCGACAGGTCAAGATCGTGCTCGTCGGGGACCCACACCAGCTGCCCGAGATCGACGCCGGCGGCCTGTTCCGCGCTCTCACCACCCGGCTGCCCGCCATCGAACTCACCGCCAACCGCCGGCAGGCCCACACGTGGGAACAGGCCGCACTCGACGAACTCCGCCACGGCAACCCCGACACCGCCCTCGCCACCTACAGCCAGTACGGCCGCATCCGGACCGCCGACACCACCGAAGCCGTCCGCGATCAGCTCGTCAACGACTGGTGGGACACCGCGCGTGACGACCTGCCGGGCTCGATCATGATCGCGCTGCGCCGGGACGACGTCGCCGAACTCAACCACCGCGCCCGAACCAAGATGCTCGCCGACGGCAGACTCACCGGTTCTGCCGTGCGTGTCGGTGACGTCGAGTTCCAGAGCGGGGACCGGATCGTCTGCCTACGAAACGCTCCGTCGCTCGACGTCGTGAACGGCACCCGCGCCACCATCACCCGCATCGACCCCACCCGGCGGACCGTCCACGCGCTCGACGACCGCAGCGTGCAGCTGATCCTGCCTGCCGGCTACCTCGACGCAGGACACGTCGCCCACGGCTACGCCATCACCGGGCACAAAGCCCAAGGACTGACCTGCGACCACACCTACACGCTGGGCACCGAGACGCTGTACCGCGAATGGGGCTACGTCGCGATGTCCCGCGGACGCATCACCAACCAGCTCTACCACGCACCCACCGACCGGGAGGATGAGGGGCTGCACCACCACGTCCACATCGACGACCGTGACGAGGTCGCTTCCCTCACCAGCCGGCTCCGACGCAGCCGCGCCGAACAGCCCATCACCCCCGAACTGATCGGGCTCGCTTCGCGGTGGCGCGAGCTCGACGCCCGTCTCGATGCGATCGACATCCCCCGCCAGCAGCAGCTCCTACACGTCCGCGACCGCCTCGCCGACGCTCGACGGATGCTCGAAGGCGACGTCGAACGGCTCCGCAACCAGCTCGAACGCGAAACGGCCGGCTTCCCCTGGCCCAAACGCCGCCGGCTGGTCGAGCAGCTCGGCGCGGACCACGACCGGACCCTCACAAAGCTCAAGGACGTCACCGGACGGCTCGCCGACATCGACACCACCATGGCCCACGAGGGCCTCCCCGACCGTCGACAGCTCGGTGAGCTCTACCAACGTCGCGACCAGGCCGACACCGAACTGCGCCGCGCCGCCGCGATCCGCACCCGCGCCCAACGCACCGACCCACCCGACCACCTCACCGGACTGCTCGGCCAACGCCCCACCCACACCCACGCCACCGAACGCTGGGACCAGACCGCGACCCGCATCGAGCACCACCGGCTGCGCTGGCAGATCACCGACACCAACGACCCCCTCGGCGACCGCCACCCCAACCCGACCACCCGCCACCACGCCGCCGCCCTCCACGCCGAGATCCGACACCAGACCGACCAACTCCGCCACGACGCCCCGGTCCGCAGCATCGGCGCGATCCGCCGGTGACTTATCCACAGGCGTGGGTGGGATACGCCTGGACGACCCAGGAAGCCGCGCGAAGCTCTTCTCGACGGTGACATTCGCGGGAGGAGCCGGGCGATGAGCAGCATCAGCGAGGGCAGGGCACGCTCAGGGATTCAGAGCTACGAGACCGCACGCGGCCGTCGCTGGCGTGTCCGATACGAGCTACCGGCAGGCGTTCAAGGCGAACGTCGGCAGAGCTCCAAACGTGGCTTCACCTCCAAGAAGGATGCTCAGCGCTTCCTGCGCGACGTGCTGGCGGACATCGAAGCTGGATCCCATCTCGCCCCCGAGAAGCTCACTGTTCGTGAATGGCTCGAGGACGAGTGGCTGCCGTCGCGACGACCAAGTGCCGCCACCGCGCGAGGCCACCGCGGCACGGTCGGACTGTCGACTTGGGAGCAGTACCGCACCTACATCCGCGCCTACGTCGTCCCCTACCTCGGCGAGATCGCCCTGCAGCAGCTCACACCAGTCGACCTCGATCGGCTCTACGACCGGCTGGAAACGCAGGGCAAGCGCCGCGGTCGGTGCGCAACCGCGGGGGTCACGTGCCGCGAACACGATTGCGCTCCCACCCTCCACGACGGCATCGCACCGAAGACGCTCACCAACCTGCATGGACTCCTTCACAAGGCGCTGGCCGATGCCGTCAAGCGGGGGAAGGTCAAGCGCAGCGTCGCCGATCTCGTCGAGGCCCCCGGCTCCGGACGACCGAGCCACCGATGGTGGTCACCCGATGAGCTGCGTGCCTTCGTCACCCACGTCCGCGGCGACCGGATGTACGCAGCCTGGCTGCTGTTCGTGACGACCGGGATGCGCAGGGGTGAGGTTGCCGGCCTCGCTTGGGACGACATCGACCTGGAAGCCGGCGTGCTGACCGTCAACTGGCAGCTCGGCGTTCTCGACAGCAAGCCCACCTTCAAGCCCCGCCCCAAGAGCAAGGCCGGTGCCCGCACGATGTCGCTCGACCCCTCGACCGTCGAGGGCCTCCGTGAGCATCGGCGACACCAGCTGGAGGAACGCATCGCCGCCGGCCCTATCTGGCAGGAAGAACAGACGGACCACCTCGGGACGTCGAGGACCGGGCTCGTGTTCACCTGGGAGGACGGGAGTGTCATCCACCCCGAACGGCTCTCCACCTGGTTCCGGCGACACTGCTCGGAGGCGGGACTCCCGGCGATCCGGCTGCACGATGTTCGGCACTCCTACGCCTCGGCAGGGTATATGCGCGGAGTTGCATCTGATGCATTACAGCGGTGGATGTGCAACCGTCGTTTGGCGCTGATCTAGCTGGTTCTGCGGTTTCTGGGGTTGGGGTGGTGGGGAACTCCGCAGTCGTGTG
>PXDB01000128.1 GCA_003565155.1 Nitriliruptoraceae bacterium
GCCAACGCACGCGAGGAGCAGCACCATGGCGAACGTCCAGATGATCGCGCTCGGGATGATCGAGACCAAGGGACTGGTCGGCTCGATCGAGGCCGCTGACGCGATGGTCAAGGCGGCCAACGTGACCCTGATCGGCAAGGAGCAGATCGGTGGCGGCTACGTCACCGTGATGGTCCGTGGCGACGTCGGTGCGGTGAAGGCCGCCACCGACGCCGGGGCGGCGGCCGCGGGCCGGGTCGGCGAGCTGGTCAGCGTCCACGTGATCCCCCGCCCCCACGGCGACGTGGAGGCGATCCTGCCGAGCGTCGAGGGCTGATCCCGTCGCGGTCGACGGCGTGCCCACCGCGGCGCGCCCGCCGCGGCTGTGGTCCCACGCGTGGTCGGCGATGGCCCCGCCGCGGGCCGCGCCCGGCTGTGGGAGGAGGTGAGCGGTGCGCGAGATCCAACCGCCCCCGATCCGGCCCGCGCTCGCGCCGGAGGAGCTGCTGCGGGCCGCCGAGCGTGCCCGCACGGCCGTGGTGACCCCCGTCCCCGAGGGTGGCGTCCACGTCGGTGTGGACCTCGGCACCGCCTACGTGGTGGTCGCCGCCGTGGATAGCGTCGGGACACCGCTGGCGGTGGCCGCCCGCTTCGCCTCGGTCGTCCGCGACGGGGTGGTGGTGGACTTCGCCGGCGCTGTCGAGCTGGTCCGCGAGCTGGTCGCCGAGGTGGAGGAGCGGCTCGGCCGCGAGCTCACCACCGCCGCCACCACCTACCCCCCTGGCGTGGCGGTCTCGGAGGTCCGGGCCTGCCGGTACGTGGTGGAGGGCGCGGGCCTGGTCTGCACCCGGCTGGTGGACGAACCCACCGCCGCGAACGCCGTGCTCGGCATCCGCGACGGAGCGGTGGTCGACGTGGGCGGCGGGACCACCGGGATCGCCGTGCTCGCGGACGGGGAGGTGTGTGCGGTGGAGGACGAGGCCACCGGCGGCACCCACGTCAGCCTGGTCATCGCCGGGCACCACGGCGTCAGCCTCGAGGAAGCGGAGGCCCGCAAGACCGATCCGGGCCAGCAGCCGGGGTTGCTCGGGGTGATCCGTCCGGTGTTCGACAAGATCGCCACCATCGTCGCCCGCCACCTCGCCGACCACGACGTGGACACCATCCACCTCGTCGGTGGCACCGCCGCCTTCCCCGGCATCGGCGAGGTCATGGCCGCCCGCACCGGGCTGACCGTGGAGGTCAGCCCCCACCCCCTGCTCGTCACCCCGCTGGGTGTCGCCCTCCACGATCCGGGCGCAGCCGCAGCGCACCTGCACGAACCTCTGGAGATCCGACATGGCTGACGACTTCGACCTGCGCGCGTACTGCTACATCGACCGGATGCAGCCGCAGTACGCCGCCTTCAACGGCACGATCACCCAGGGCGATCTGCCGGTGGAGGGGATGGCGAGCCTCTACGTGGAGATGGCGCCCGGCAACTGGGTGTTCCGGATCGTGGACGTGGCGGTCAAGGCCACCGACGCCAAGCCCGGCTCCCAGATCGTGGAACGGGAGTTCGGCATGTTCGAGCTGCACTCGCCCTCCCAGGCCGACGTCCAGCGCGCCGGCGAGGTGGTGCTCTCCGAGCTCGGGGTGGACCTCGCCCGGCGGTTCAAGCCGGAGATCGCCTCCATGCAGGTGATCACCAACGTCGACCCGTACCAGGCCCAGCTCCTCAACCGCTTCACCAAGGGCTCGATGCTCGTGGCGGGGGAGACGATGCTGGTGCTCGAGGTCGCACCGGCCGCCTACATCAACCTCGCCGCCAACGAGGCGGAGAAGGCCGCGCCCGTCAACCTGATGCACATCACCTCCGTCGGCCGGTTCGGCCGGCTGTGGATGGCGGGCTCGGAGGCCGACATCCTCGCCGCCCGGGACGCGGCGGTCACCGCCATCGAGTCCATCGAGGGCCGCGCGCTCTGAGGAGGCAGATATGGGCCGGCGCTTCATCACCAGCCGTGACATCGACGACCTGCTCGCCCGCGGGGAGCAGGAGCTCACCGTCGATGCCGCCACGGTGCTGACCGACCTCGCTCGGGAACACGCCCGCGACCGCGGTGTGCGGGTGGTCACCGCCCACGGGCCCCGGGTGGCCGAGGACGTGGTCGCCGAGCGGCCGCCGAGCGCGACCCAGTCCGCCGCGGCACCACGTACGCCGGCCGCGGCGACCAGCCTCCCGCGGGACGCTGCCGGGGAGCTGCCCCCGCCGTCGGTGGCCGGACCCGCCGCAGACGCGCAGCCGACGGGCGACGGTCCCTCGCGTCGGGAGCTCCGCGCCGCGGTGCGCGCGGCAGTGATCGCGGAGCTCGGGACCACGCCGCCGGGCATCGACGCGGCGATCGGCCGGGTGCTGGATCGCTTCGAGATCCGCGGCTGACGCTGCCGGCTCGCGACGCCCGCTGTGCACCGGTTCCCACCGTTCCTGCGCGCCGGTGTTGCGATGCTGCTGTCCCGCCCTACCGTCCCTGCGCACGCCACCGGACCCGACCGGCACGAGGGCCCTGCCGTCCCCATCCGCTAGGGACCATCGGCCGTGCGAGAGGCGCACGCCCTTCGCCCCAGGGGAAATAGTCCGGACATTCCGCGCGTTCTTCCCGACAGACCGCACCCAACCCGTTGCTCCCGAAGGAGTTGCCGTGTCCGACACCACCGCCGCTTCGACCGTCTGCGTCGACCCCAAGACGATGCACGACCGTCTCGACGACGTGGAGGTCATCGACGTCCGCACCCCGGGCGAGTTCGAGTCGGTCCACGTCCCCACCTCGAAGAACCTCCCGCTGGACGAGCTGGACGACCACCTCGACACGGTCCGCGCCGCCGTGGACGAGGGCCGGGAGGTCGTGCTGGTCTGCCGCTCGGGCAACCGCGCACACCAGGCCCAGGACAAGCTGGTCGAGGCCGGGCTGCCCCGCCTGCCCATCCTCGAGGGTGGGATGCTCGCCTGGCAGGCCGATGACGGCCCGGTCGTGCAGGACGTCATCCGCTGGGACCTCGAGCGTCAGGTCCGCCTCGTCGCCGGTGGCATCGTCCTGCTGTCGATCCTGGTCAGCATCGTGTTCCCACCCGCGCGCTTCGTCGCCGGCTTCGTCGGTGCGGGCCTGGTCTTCGCCGCGGTCACCAACACCTGCGCCATGGGCATGCTGCTGACCAAGCTGCCCTACAACCGACCGAAGTCCGCCTGAACCCCAGGCGTCACCCCACGGATACCACGGTGACGGACCCCGCCGACCAGCCCACGGACGCATCCAACCAGGACGTGGACGGGCGCCCGGAGGCGGGGTCCGTCCCTGTGCTGCGGCGCCTGCCACTGCTGCGGTGGCTGCAGCGCTCCGACGCCGGCGCACGCCGCGCTGACCTGCTCGCCGGGCTGACCGTCGCGGCGATGCTGGTGCCCCAGGGGATGGCGTACGCGGCGCTGGCCGGGATGCCGCCGGTCACCGGCCTGTACGCCTCCACGGTGCCGCTGGTGGCCTACGCACTGCTCGGCACCTCTGGGCAGCTCGCCTTCGGGCCGGTGGCGATCGTCTCCCTGCTCACCGCCTCGACGCTCGCGCCCGTGGCCGCCGGGGACCCTGGCCTCTACATCACCGCCGCCGCCGTGCTCGCCCTGCTGGTCGGGGTGATCCAGATCGCGCTCGGACTGGCGCACGCCGGCCGGTTGACCAGCCTGCTCTCCCACCCGGTGATCTCCGGCTTCACCTCCGCGGCCGCGATCGTCATCGCCACCAGCCAGTTGGACAAGCTGCTCGGCGTGGACGTCGGCGCGCCCGAGGGCTGGGCCGCCCGCATCGGGGCACTGGTCGCCGCCCTCGACGCCACCCACCTGCCGACCCTGGCGGTCGGGCTGGTGGCCATCGTCCTGCTGGTCGCCGGCCGGCGGCTCGGCGCCAAGGTGCCCACCGCACTGCTGGTGGTCGTCGTTGCCACCGCCGCGGTGCCGCTGCTCGACCTCGAGGCCCGCGGGGTCGCCGTGCTGGGCGAGGTGCCCGGCGGCCTGCCGGCACCCGCCCTCCCCACCGCGCCGCTCGAGCTCGTGGTGGCGCTGCTGCCGGGGGCCCTGATCATCGCCCTGCTCTCCTACCTCGAGGGCATCAGCGTCGCCCGGGCCATCGCCGCCCGGACCCGTGATCGCATCGACCCCGACCAGGAGCTGCTGGCCTCCGGCGCGGCCAACCTGGCGGCCGGGCTGTTCCAGGCCTTCCCCGTGGCCGGCGGGTTCTCCCGCACCGCCGTCAACCACACCGCTGGTGCGCGCAGCCCTCTGGCCTCGCTGGTCGCCGCCGCCGGTGTCGTGCTCGCACTGCTGCTGCTCGCACCCCTGCTGGCCACCCTCCCGGAGGCGGTGCTCGCCGCCGTGGTGCTGGTGGCCGTCGCCAAGCTGGTGGACATCGGCGAGGTGGCCCACAGCTGGCAGGTGGAACGCACCGACGGTGCAGCCCTGCTCGTCACCTTCCTCGCCACGCTGCTGCTGGGGGTGGAGCTGGGCATCGGTGTCGGCATCGCTGTGAGCCTCCTGCTGTCGCTGTGGCGGGTCGGCATCCCCTCCATCGAGGTGGAGCCCGACGGCCACGGCACCGTCCTGTACGTCGAGGGCGACCTGCTGCCCGCCAGCGCCGTCACCCTCCAGGAGGCCATCGAGGACCACCTCGACGCCCGTGGCCACGACCCCGAGGAGCACCACCTCATCCTGGACCTCTCCGGGGTCCCCAGCGCGGATGTGTCGGGGATCAACGCCCTCGGCGCGGCCCTGAGCGCGTGCAGTGCTGCGGACGTGGAGCTGCACCTCGCCGGTCTCCGGGAGGGGGTGCGCCGGCCCCTGGCCCGCGCCCACCTGTGCGCCCGACTGGCCGGACGTGTGCATACGGACGTCCCGGCGGCACTCGCCGCCGTCGGCGTGACGGCACCACAGGGTGACACCCCGCTGCCGGTGGCCGATGCCGCGTGCCGACTCCAGCCGGTGTCGCGCGGATGAGCGCGCGAGTCGGCCTGCGCGGATGAGCGCGCGCCCCGGCCCGTTCGGGTGCGCATGGCGCGCACCTCGCTGGGCCGCCCTGACGCAGGAAATGTCCGGACTTATGCAGGCGTTCACCCCTACGACGCGGCCCCGGTTCCCAGCGCACCGCCCCCGGGACCGGGCCCGCAGCCGACACCTCACGTCCCCGTAGCGAGATGGAGCAGCACACCATGGAGATCATCACCATCGAGACGCCCTCCCTCGGCGACCGCAGCTACGTGGTCACCGACGGGACCGTCGCGGCCGTCGTCGACCCGCAGCGCGACATCGACCGGGTCCTGGAGGTGATCGAGGAGCGCGGCCTGCAGGTCACCCACGTCCTCGAGACCCACAACCACAACGACTACGTCACCGGCGGTGTCGAGCTCGCCCATCAGACCGGCGCCGCCTACGTCATCTCCGCCGCCGAGGAGATGTTCTTCGACGTGCTCGGTGTCGAGGACGGCGACGAGCTGACCGTCGGCGCCCTGACGGTCCGGGCGATGCACACCCCCGGACACACCCCGACCCACATGTCCTACATCGTCGCCGACGGCGAGCGCACCGTCGCCTTCACCGGCGGCTCGCTGCTGTACGGCTCCGTCGGACGCACCGACCTGATCTCCAAGGCCATGACCGAGGAGCTGACGCGTCTGCAGCACGGCACCGCCAAGCGCCTGGTCGCTGAGCTCGACGACGACACCACCGTGCTGCCCACCCACGGCTTCGGCAGCTTCTGCTCCTCAGCGGCCGCGGACGAGCAGACCTCCAACGTCGACCCCAAGTACGGGGTGGAGACCTCCACCATCGCCGATCAGAAGCGTGCCAACGTCGCCCTGACGATCACCGACACCGAGGAGTTCGTCAGGACGCTGATGGAGGGCCTGGACGCCTACCCGCGCTACTACGCCCACATGGCGCCGCGCAACAAGGTGGGCCCGGGCCCGGTCGATCTCTCGCCCGCCGTCGAGGCCGACCCCACCGAGCTCGCGCGCCGCATCCACGCCGGGGAGTGGGTCGTGGATCTGCGCTCCCGTACGGCCTACGCCAAGGACCACGTCACCGGCACCGTCAACGTCGAGGTCGGCAACTCCTTCATCACCTACCTGGCCTGGATCGTCCCGTGGGGCGTGCCGGTCACCCTCATCGGTGACACCCAGGAGGAGGTCTCCGAGGCCCAGCGCCAGATGGTGCGCGTCGGCATCGACCGGCCCGCCGCCCAGGCGCTCGGTGGCGTGGACGCCTACGGCGAGGGCATCGACCGCGGCAGCTACCGCGTCGACACCCTGGACTCCCTGGCCAAGCAGATGGCCGAGGGCGAGCCCGTCCACGTCCTGGACGTGCGGCGCCACGACGAGCGCGCCACCGGCGGCATCAAGGACTCCATCCACATCCCGATCCACGAGCTGGAGCGGCGCATGGACGAGGTCCCCACCGACGGTGAGGTCTGGGTCCACTGCGCGTCCGGCTACCGCGCCTCCATCGCGAGCTCACTGCTCGCCCGGGCCGGTCGCGCCCCGGTGCTGCTCGACGACTCCGACACCCGCCTCGAGGAGCTCGGGTTCGAGCTCACCGCCTGAGCGTCGGGCGCAGCGCCCTAACCGGCGCGTACGACCCACCACGACGGCCACGGCCCCCCGCTCCCCCCGGGGGGCCGTTGGCCGCACCCGACACCTCATCAGCCTGCGGAGGCCGCCCGTGGACGCCCTGACCACCGACATGCTCATCGTGCTGGCCATCCTCGCGGGCGCGGTGACCCTGTTCGTCACCGAGGTGGTGCGCATCGACGTCGCCGCCATCCTGATCATGGTCGTGGTGGGCGTCACCGGCCTGATCCCCGCGGCGGACGTGTTCGCCGGGTTCTCGTCCAACGCGGTGATCTCGATCATCGCGGTGATGATCATCGGCGCCGCCCTCGACCGCGTGGGGGTGATGCAGGTGGTGGCCGGGTGGCTGCTCAAGGTCGGTGGGAACACCGAACGCCGGATCATGGCCTCGAGCTCCGTGGCCGTGGGCGGCATCAGCGCCTTCATGCAGAACATCGGGGCTGCGGCGCTGTTCCTCCCGGTGATCGAGCGGATCTCGGACCGCACGGCGACGCCGCAGTCCCGGCTGCTGATGCCGATGGGTTTCGCCGCCATCCTCGGCGGCACCCTGACGCTGGTGGCCTCCGGTCCGCTGATCCTGCTCAACGACCTCCTGGCCTCCAGCGCGGAGAACCTCGGTGTCGACATCGAGCCCTACGGGCTGTTCGCACCGCTGCCCATCGGCCTCGCCCTGCTCGCCGCCGGCATCCTGCTGTTCGCCGTGGCGGGACGGTGGCTGCTCCCGGCGGTCGATGGTGACCGCAGCTCCGGGGAGGCGCTGCCCGACATCTCCGCCCGCTACGGCCTTGATGGGCGGCTGCACGCCGCCGCCGTGCCCTCGGACAGCCCGCTCATCGGTCGCGCGGTGGAGGACATCGAGCGCAGCGAACCGGGCGTGCTCATCGCCGCCGTGGCCACCGCGGAAGCGGACCCGTCGCTCGCACCGCGTCGGGAGCAGCGCATCGAGGCCGGCACGATCGTCGGTATCACCGGTCCGGAGTCCGACGTCGACGCCTTCGCCACCGGCCACGGCCTGACCCGGCTGTCGCCTGACGACGACCCGTTCTCCCGGGTGGTCGATCCGGAACAGGCGGGCCTGGTGGAGGTGTCGGTGCGCCCCGGATCCGACGCGGTGGGGGAGCGGGTCGGTGACCTCCGCCTGCGCGTGCGTTTCGGCACGGCGCTGCTGGCCGTCCACCACCGCGGCGAGATCCTCACCGAGGACCTCCGTGAGCACCGACTGGGCGCCGGTGATGTGCTCGTGCTGTTCGGCCCCTGGGAGCGGATGCGCGACGTCGACGCCGACCCGTCCTTCGTGGTGATCAGCGATCACCCCACCGAGCCGCCACGCACCTCCAAGCGGCCCTGGGCGCTGGCCGCGTTCGCCGTAGCGCTGAGCCTGGTCATCTTCACCGACCTGCAGCTCTCGCTGGCGCTGATGATCGGCGCGATCGGCATCCTGCTGCTGCAGGTGCTCACCCCCGACGAGGCCTACCGGGCGGTGAGTTGGAAGACGGTGTTCCTGCTGGCGGCGTTGATCCCCCTGGGCCAGGCCGTGGAGGAGACGGGCACCGCCGCCTTCATCGCCGAGGGCGTGGTCGCGGCCACCTCGGATCTGCCGGGGTGGGCGATCCTGGCGACCATCGGCGTGCTGACGACCGTGTTCACCCTGGTGGTCTCCAACGTCGGCGCCACGGTGCTGCTGGTGCCCCTGGCGGCCAACGTGGCGGTCGGTGTGGGGGCCAGCCCGGCCACCTTCGGTCTGATGGTGGCGATCGCCGCCTCCAACGCCTTCCTCCTGCCCACCCACCAGGTCAACGCCCTGCTGATGGGCCCCGGCGGCTACCGCGTCGCCGACTACCTGCGCGCCGGGACGGCGATGAGCATCGTGTTCCTGGTGATCGCGGTGCCGATGCTGCTGGTGTTCGGCTGAGCGGACCAGCGTTGTCGCGCCACGCTGTCCTAGGCTGGCGCTGCGCGGGAGGTCCGGACCTCGCCACCTCTCCGCGGGGGTGCGGAGGTGTCGGAGTCGGCAACACCGGGGGAGAGCCGTCCCCTGTGGCAGCAGGTGCTCGACGACCTCGAGCGGCGGATCGCCTCGGGCGACATCGTCGATCGGTTCCCCACCGACAAGGAGCTCACGGAGCACTACGGCGTCAGCCGTCACACCGTGCGTGAGGCGGTGCAGCGCCTGCGTTCCCGTGGACTGGTGGACCGTCACCGCGGACGTGGCAGCTTCCTGAACGAGGCGGTGCTCACCCAGCCGCTCGGTGGGCTGTACAGCCTGTTCCGGGCCGTCGAGGAAGCGGGGCTCGAGCAGCGCTCGGAGGTGCTGTTCCTGGGCACCGACCGCAACGAGCGGGCAGCTGCCAACCTCGGCCTGCCGCCCCGTGCGGAGCTGGTCCGACTCGAGCGCATCCGCTACGCCGGCCCGGAGCCGCTGGCGGTGGACGAGACGTGGCTGCCGGCGGACATCGGGCGCAGCGTCCTGGGCGCGGACTTCAGCCGGGCGGCGCTCTACGACGTCCTGAGCGAGCTCAGCGCGGTGCGCCTCACCGCCGCCGACGAGACGCTGACCCCGGTGGTGCCCGACCAGGCCCTGATCGACACCCTGCAGCTCGCCCCCGGCGAGGGGCTGCTCCGGGTCGAACGGTTGGCTGCCAGCGGTGACCGGCCGGTGGAGTTCCGCATCACCCTGATCCGGGGGCAGCGGTTCCGCTACACCTCCTCCTGGCGGGCCGACGAGGGCACGGGCCCGACCACCGCCTTCGTGGAGGCGCCGGGCGACCGCTGACGCGTGCGCTCGCTGCACATGTCGCCACCGGACGGCGATGTCCGGACATACGCAGGTGCTGCCGGGCGTTGGCACACTCCGAGACCGCCCTGCTCACCCTGGAGTGCTCCGTGCGCCGTTCCCCGCTGTTGCTGGCCGCTGCCGCCCTCACCGCCCTCGTGCTGGCCGCCTGTGCCGGCGCCGACGCCTCCGACGACGCGGAGGCAGCAGCCGAGCGGCCTGGCGTGGTCACCGTGGACGCTGACACCGCCGTCGGCCTCCTCGATGATCGTGACGACCTCACCGTCATCGACGTGCGCACCCCTGAGGAGTTCGCCGACGGGCATCTGTCGGGAGCGGAGCTGGTCGACATCCACGAGCCGGCCTTCGCCGACGAGGTCAACGGTCTCGACCGTGACGGCAGCTACGTGCTCTACTGCCGCACCGGGAACCGCAGCGGACAAGCGGCGGCGTTGATGGAGGAGCTCGGCTTCACCGAGGTGTACAACGCCGGTGGGCTGGACGACCTCGCCCGGGCGGGTGCTGCGGTCGAGCGCTGAGCTGACCACCGCTCAGCTCCAGGGCATCGCGCCGCGCCGTCGCCAGTAGTCGCCGGGTTCCTCCGCCACCTGCAGCAGCTCCTCGGCCGTCCCGGCCGGCAGGTCCAGCTCGAGGGCGTCGAGGTTGCTGTCGAGGTGCTCGACGGTCGCGGCGCCCGACAGCACCACGTGGGCGGAGGGTTGGGCCAGCGCGACGGCGGTCGCCAGGGTGTCGACGCTGGTGTGCAGCTCGCCGGCGGCCGCGGAGACCGCGGGTGGGACCTCGCCCCGGCTCGTGAGCCGACCGTTGGCCACCGCCTCCTTGATCGTGATCCCCCAGCCGGCTGCATGCGCCTCGGTGAGCGCCGGCCCGACGGAGGGCTCGAGCAGGTTCCAGGTGGCCTGGACGGCGACGAACGGGGCCCGGCCGGCCGCGGACACCTCCATCGCGCGTCGCAGCGTGTCCGCCTGCTCCGGCCCGGACAGGGTCAGCCCGATGACCACGCCCTCCTCCGACAGGCGGGTCAACGCCGCAAGGAGCGCGGGGTCCTCGAGCACGCCGGTGGTCAGCGAGGCGGAGTGGACCTGGTACAGCGCGAGGTGGTCCCCCAGCACCTCACGGGTCTCGGCCAACTGCCGCTCGAAGGTCGCGAGCGCGTGGTCCTTCACCTCGTGGGGATCGGCGTCGACCCGCCAGCCGGCCACGTAGGTGTAGCCCCATTTCGACCCGACGGTGACCGTGCCCGCCCGTGCGGCGTCCGTGGCGAGCCAGTCGGCGAGGAACGCCTCCCCGTAGCCGTAGGAGCGGGCGGCATCGAGGTAGCGGACCCCCCGTTCGTAGGCGCGGTCGAGGACCTCGGCGGTACGACGGTTCAGCCCGGCGACGCTGCGGTCATCGGCGAGGTCGACACCATGGCCGAGGTTGAGGTAGCCGGGCCGCCCCAGGGCCGCGAGCCCGACGCCCATCGGCGTGACCTGCAGGCCGGTCCGGCCGTAGGCGAAGGCGTGCACGCGCTGCTCCGGGGTCGGGGACGGGGGGATCGCCCGCGTGTTCGGGTCGAGGACGCTACTGCACGGCTGGCGCGCGTCGGTCCGCGCCGTTGCCGCAGGGGCGAACAGGTGACGCAGAGCCCCTAGTGTCGCAGAGCGGTTTGTGGTACAAACTCTACATGTTCCCCGACCTGGATCCGGTGCTCCACGCCCCGGCGCGCCTCCAGATGGTGGTGCTGCTGGAGCGGGTGGACGGCGACCGGACCCTGACCTTCCCGCAGCTGCAGCAGTTGACGGGGGCGACGGCGGGGAACCTGTCCACGCATCTGCGTCGCCTGGAGGAGGTCGGGTACGTGGCGGTGACCAAGACCTACGACGACCGGACCCCGGTGACCCGCGCCTGGCTGACCGCGGCGGGGCACCGGGCGTTGGAGGAGTACCGCCAGCGGATGCGCGAACACCTCGACGGGCAGTACGCCCGTCGACTGCTCGAGGAGGGCCGGATATGAGCGGGGACCGTGGCGGTGGTCGGCGGGGTGCGCGACGGATCGACGGCGCGTTGCCCTGGGGGTTGGGGCTGATCGTTCTGGGCGTCCTGCTGGCGCTCGACAACCTCGAGGTGGTGGACGCCGGCACGCTGCTCGCGGGCTGGTGGCCCCTGGCGGTGCTGGTCGCCGGGGTGTGGTGGCTGGTCACCGGCGCGCCGGTGCTCGGCGTGTTGACCGTCCTGGCCGCCGGGCTGCTGCTCACCTCCACGCTCGAGCTGGTGGACGTGCCCTTCGGTCGGCTGGTGGTCCCCGGGCTGCTGGTGGTGGTCGGTGGGGGGCTGTTGCAGGCGGGCGTGCGGATCCGCGCGGCCCGGCTCGAGGTGGCCGACACCGGGGCCGCCGTCGGGCCGGCGGCCACGGCGGTGTTCGGCGACGCGCGCCTGGTGATCGGCGAGGACGGTGCGGATCCCGGCAGGGTGGTGACCACGGCCACGGCGGTGCTGGGCGACGTGACGGTCGAGGTGCCCGCCGGCTGGCGGATCGAGGACCGCATCACGCGCCTGCTCGGCGAGGTGACGGTGCCACCGACCCAACCCACCTACCCGGAGTCCCCGGTCGCGGTGGTGCACGGGGTGGTGCTGCTCGGCGACGTGCAGGTGCGCTACGTGGATCTGGCGGAGGGCGGACGATGACACGGGATGGACAACAACGACGGATCGTGGCCGGGGCGCCGGCGGTTGCTGTGCAGCGCCCCCTGGCCTCCGGGCTGACCGTGGTCGGAGCGGCGCTCGTGCTGTTCGGCCTCGGGCGGGGCCTGGTGGTGCTCGAGGTCCTGCCCGAGCAGCTCAGCGAGGTGGTCAGCGAGTGGTGGCCGACGCTGCTCGTGCTCGCCGCGGCGTGGCTGGTCGTGACCGGCCGGCGGGTCACCGGGGTGGCGCTGGGGCTGCTGGGGCTGCTGCTCCTCGGGTCTCGGGTGCTGCCCGACGGGACCTTCCTGCCGGTGCTGCTGATCGCGCTCGGCGTGGTGTTCCTGGTCGGTGCGGGTGGTGGTCGACGCTGGCTGCTCGGCGGCGGTGCGATCGCGCTGTTCGATGACGTGCGCACCGGTGGGGCCGACACCCCCGCGGCGCGCTCCTACGTCGCGGTGTTCGGCGACGCACGCGGCCGCCTCGAGCCGACGGTGGCCGACGAGGGCCCGGTGGAGTGCCTGGCGGTGTTCGGCGACGTGCAGGTGGAGGTGCCGTCCGACGCCGCGGTGGTGCTGTCGGAGACCGCGGTCTTCGGGGACGTCCAGGCGCCGCAGCCACCCCGTGGTGCCGTCACCAGCACGGTGCACGTCCGCGCCACCGCGGTGTTCGGCGAGGTCCAGCTCATCCGGCTGTAGCGGACCCGGCCTCCGCCCGGCCGCCGGGTTGCGGTCGGGCCGCCTCAGTACCGCCCGAGCTCTCCGACCACCTCGCCGTTCTGCACCAGGGTCACCACCAGCGGCCCCTGGCGCGGCCCGGGCATCCCCGGAGAGCCGGCCGGCATACCGGCGAGTGCGATGCCGTCCACCTCGGGCCGTTCGGTGAGCAGTCGATCGATCGCCTCGAGCGGGACGTGGCCCTCGACGGCGTACCCACCGATCTGGCCCGTGTGGCAGGAGGCCTGGTCCTCCGGCACCCCGAAGGCCCGCCGGACCGGCCCGACGTCCTGGTGCACCGACGCCTCGACCTGGACGCCTGCAGCTGCGAGGATCTCCTCGTAGGCGCCGCAGCACCCGCAGGTGTCGGTGCGGTGCACGATGAAGGGTGAGGTCTCGCTCGCCGCCGCGAGGACCGCCCCCGGCGCCGCCGGTGCCACCTCGCTCTCCGGTGCCGCCTCCTGCACCGGAGTGACGCTGATGCACCCGGCCAGCAGCGCTGACAGCACCAGTGCCCACCCGGCGCGCCGTCGCGGCGGGGGACCGGGACGCCGTGGTCCGCTCGTCGAGGATGTGGACACGAGATCTACCTTAGCTTCGGAGTAAAGGTTCGGCGGAGTATGCCGGGGCGCCGACAGGTGCCGGTGGGGCCGGAGGTCGTGCTCGTCCGGGCCGAGCGGCCCCGATGCCCGGTCGGTCGCCCGCCGACGGCCCCGCGTGTCCGCTGCACGACGCAGAGGTGTGCTCCAGGCGCGCGCCGGTCCGACCTCTGCACCGTGCAACCGATACGACCCACGTCGACGACGCGAACGTCGCGCGTCGGTCCCCTGCCAAGGAGTGTGTTGCCGTGCGCCGTCTCTTCCAGGGCCTCGCCGCCGCCGTCGCTCGCCGCCCCGTGGTCACCCTGCTCATCGTGCTGCTGGTCACCGGGGTGCTCGGCTTCTTCGCCGGCCAGTCCGAGCAGGAGGACGGCGTCGCCGTCGAGAACGAGCTCTCGGCAGCGCTCGACACCGTCAACGAGCGGTTCGCCGACCCGCAGTCGGTGGTGCAGATCGTCGTCCAGACCACCGACGGCAGCGACGTCCGCAACCTCGACGCCCTCGAGGCCAGCCTCGACATCCAGGCGGCGATCGAGGACAGCGACCTCGCCGACACCCTGATCGAGGAGTCCGGCCAGCAGCCGGCGATCGCCTCCTTCCTCGGCGGCGCCGAGGTCGGCATCGAGATGGCGGGGGTGGATCCCGGCCTGCTCGATGACGAGGCGGTGCGGGAGTTCCAGGCCGACGCGCTCGAGATGCTGCCGCCCCAGGTCGGTGGGCTGTTCGAGGGCCTGGTCGGCGACGGTGACCCGCCGACCGCGGGCCTGATCCTGGTGTTCCAGGACACCGAGGGGCTCGACGAGGCCGGGGTGACCGACCTGCAGCAGGAGCTCGCGGAGCTGATCCAGGGGGTCGCCGTCGCCGACGGACTCCAGGTCGACCCCTTCTCCTTCGGCCTGCTGCTCGGTGCCGGGGATCCGGGTCCGGAGATCGGGCGGCTGTTCGGCACCGCCTTCATGATCATCCTCGTGGTGCTGTTCTTCGTGTACTGGATCGCACCCGGGGCGGGCGCTCGCCTGCGCATCGGGCGGCGCACCGCCGCCGACGTCGGCCTCACCCTGGTGGTGATCGGGCTCGCGGTGGTGTGGATGCAGGGGATCGGCGTGCTGCTCGGCCCCGACTACGCCGGACTCATCAGCTACTTCTCCCCTCAGACACAGATCGTGCCCATCCTGATCATCGGTCTCGGGGTGGACTTCGCCATCCATCTCCTGGCGCGCTACCGGGCGGAGGTGGGGGCGGGGGCCTCGCCCGTGGCGGGCTTCGCCACCTCCTACCGCACCGTGGGCCTGACCCTGCTGCTGTGCACCGCGGCCACCGCCATCGGCTTCCTCACCAACCTCGCGAGCCCGGTGGACTTCCTCGCCACCCTGGGTGTGCTGGCCGCCGCGGGTATCGCCGCCGCCTTCGCGCTCACCCTGACCTTCCTGCCCGCCGTGCGGCTGATGCTCGACCGTCGGGCCGCAGCCAAGGGCGTGCTGCCCGTCGCCGCGCTGGGGACCCAGAAGGACGCGACCCTGCCCCGGGTGATCGGCCGGACCGCGTGGCTCGCCGAACGTGCGCCGGTGCCGACCCTGGTGGTCGCCACGCTGTTCGTGGGACTGGGTGGCTACGGCTTCACCCAGCTCGACAGCGAGTTCAACCTCACCGACTTCGTGCCGCAGGACGAGCCGCTGCTGGAGGTGTTCGAGGCGCTCGACACGCAGTTCAACGGCGGGTTCGAGGAGTCCACGGAGATCCTGCTCCGCGGCGACCTCGCGCAGCCGGAGGCCCACAACGCGCTGGTGTCCTCCCTGGAGGCTGCGGGCGAGGTCGACGACGTGGAGACCCTGGCCGACGAGGCCGACGCGACCTCGGTGGTGTCGGTGCTGCGCGACACGATCGGCGACGATGAGGCCCTTGCGGGCGAGCTGGCTGAGCTGGGGCTCCAGGACGACCTCACCGTCACCGACGACGCCGACGTGGTCGCCCTCTACGAGCTCCTGCTCGCCGAGTCCGACACGGCCGGCAACGTGGTCGACCTGGACGGTGCCGACACCGTCTCCCGGGTCACCGTGCGCACCAGCGCCGGCCAGTCCGGCGCGGCGCAGCTCGAGGTGGATCTCCAGGAGGCCTTCGCGCCGGTGTCCGACACCGGCGTCGAGGTGGTGCCGACCTCCCAGGAGATCATCCAGGCCGGCATCGGCACCGACATCGAGGAGTCGCAGATCACCTCGCTGTTGATCGCGCTCGGTGCCGCCATGGCACTGCTGGTGGTGCACTTCACCATCGCGGAGCGCCGCCCGATCGTCGGGGTCATCACCGTGCTCCCGGTGGGGCTGGTGCTGGCGCTGACCTTCGGCACGATGGCCCTGACCGGTATCCCGCTGAACCCGGTCACCGCCACCCTCGCTGCGCTCTCGATCGGGATCGGGGTCCCCTTCACGATCCACGTGACCTCGCGGTTCCTGGAGGAACGCCGGGTGCTGTATGACGGTTCGACGGCGCTGCGCCGCACCGTGTCGCAGACCGGTGGTGCCCTGGCCGGTTCCGCGCTGACCACCGCGATCGGTTTCGGGGTCCTGGTCACCTCGACCCTGGTGCCCTTCGAGCAGCTCGGGTACGTGATCGTGTACGCGATCGCCTACTCGGTGGTGGCGTCGATCCTGGTCCTGCCCAGCATGCTCGGGTTGTGGGACCGCTACGACCGCGCCCGGCACGGCGCGCCGAGCCCGGAGGGGGCGACGGACGCGGACCGGGAGCCGGAACCCGTCGGCTGAGCCACCCGGCTCAGCCTGCGGTCTCCACCCGCCGCTCATCCACGAGCACGGTGACGATGTCACGGATGGAGACCACCCCGGTGACCACGCCACGGCGGGCGACGGCGAGGTGGCGGGTCTGGGCGTCACGCATCATCGCGGCGGCCTCGAACACCGAGGCCGCCTCCTCGACCTGGACCACGTCGGAGGTGGCGTAGTCGCGTACCCGGGAGTCGTCGAGGTCGACGTCATCGGCGATGGCGGTGACCACGTCGCGTTCGGAGAGCACCCCGCGGACGCCGCGGGCATCCACCACCACGAGCAGGCCGACGGCGTCGGCTGCAAGGGCGTGGGCCGCTTCGCGCAACGTCGCCGTCGGACGGATCGTGGCGACGGGGTCGCCGACCAGCCGGCCGATCGGGTCGTCGAGCGTCACCTCGGACATCGGGGTTCTCCTGTTGCGGGTTGCGACGAGCATCGCGACGGCGCTGCCGCCGGGTGAGAGCAGAAGGTCCCTGCTGGCCGGGCCGGTCGCCGCAGCCGTGAG
This sequence comes from Nitriliruptoraceae bacterium, assembly GCA_003565155.1. GTDB lineage: Bacteria > Actinomycetota > Nitriliruptoria > Nitriliruptorales > Nitriliruptoraceae > T1Sed10-7. The sequence goes on from PXDB01000128.1 coordinate 16,677, forward strand.
CCTACGGATCACGGTCCCGGTGCGGTGCCATCCTCGTCCGCTGACACCTCGGCGTCCAGGGAGGTGGATGTCGGCAGTTCCGCCAGCACGCGCCGCTTCTGCGTGGCGAACTCCTCGTCGGTGAGATGCCCCCGCTCCCGCAGCGACGCCAGCGTCTCGAGCTGCGCCAGCACGTCGCGGACCGCGCCCGGCTGCCCGTTCCCACCGCCACCACCTCGGAAGTGGAGGCTGCGCAGCTCCCGCGCCCGGTAGATCTCCGACTGGAAGGCGTCGGGGCGGGGGATGTTCTCCAGCCGGCTCTGCCCCTGGCTGCCGGCGGACTCCACCAGCACGTCGCCGTAGCCGAGCAGGCGCTCACCCGCACGCTGGCGGAACAGCACGTTGGTGATGCTCTCCAGGGGGATCTCCGTCCCGGTCCGGGCGAGGAGCCCCCGGCGCACGACGATGCGTTCCGTGGTCAGCACGTAGCTCGTGCTCCACCAGGTCACCACGGAGCGGACCGCCACGAGCAGCCACAGCGCCGCCGCCACCACGACCGACCACCACCGCCACGACTCGGGCAGCGCGGCGAGCGCGACACCGCTGAGGGCGGCCAGCAGCATGGCCCACCCGAGCGCCGGGAGGAGCACCTTCCAGTGTGGACGGAACGCGCGCAGCACCTCCTCGTCGTCGGTGAGCAGGCGGGCGGGGAAGCGCACCGTGATCAGCCCCCTCGTGCGGGTGTGGTCCCACCGGGCCGGCCTCATCACCGGCGGGGCGGCGGTGCAGCCTACGTCGCGGCTCCGTCCGCACCGTGCGGCCGTGGTGGTCCTGCACATCGGGGCCGCAGGTCCCTGGCCCCTGCGGTGCCCACCTGTGCACCCTGCGGTCAGGGTCCGCGGGTTCAGCACCGCCGGCACCACCCGCGGGGCCACCCGAGAAGGACCACCCGAGAAGGACCACCCGAGACCTCGGAGCGGGAGGGGTAGCTCATGGGACGCATCGTCGTCGGTCTGGACTCCTCGGCGGAGTCGGCACGCGCCCTGAAGTGGGCCCTGGACGAGGCACGGTTGCGTGGCGCCGAACTGCACCTGGTGCACGCCTACCCGACGCCGGAGCTGGTCGCGCTGCCGGCCGTGGTCACCCTGCCGTCGGATGACGAGTTGCGCGCCGCGGCGGCCGAGGTCATCGACGAGCAGCTCGAGAAGCTGGGAGGTGCCGACGAGATGACGCTGCGCACCACGGTGCGGTCCGGCGGCGCGGCCGCGGTGCTCTGCGAGGTGGCCGACGGCGCCGACCTGCTGGTCGTCGGCGCGCGCGGTTTGGGCGGGTTCCGTGGTCTCCTGCTTGGCTCGGTCACCCACCAGGTGGTGGCGCACGCGCCCTGCCCGGTGGTGGTGACGGTGCCCGAGCACCGCTGAGGGCGACGACATCCTGCACCCTCACCGGTGTTCGACCGGCGGAGGAGCAGCGGTGCGAAGCCAGACACAGCGGCGTGCGACCGGGAGCGGCACATGAGCGGCGAGGTCCGCACCCTCCACCTCGACGTGCCCTCGGGCCCCGAGGGCCGGGTCGGCGCCAGGGCCCACACGCCCGGGCGACGCCGCGGCCGGCCGGTCCTGCTGTTCCCGGGGGCCGGTGGCGACCTCGACAGCGAACCGCTGGTCGCCCTCGCCGAGGTGGTGACGGGGTGCGGCCACCTCGCGGTCCGTGCCAACCTGCCGCACCACCAGGCGGGTCGCCGCGCCCCCCGGGCGGAGACGGCGGTACCCGCCTGTCGGGAGGTGCTCGCCGCGGTGCAGGCCGCGTTCCCGGGGACGGGATCGTGGGTGCTCGGCGGCCGCTCCTACGGGGGGCGGGTCGCGTCGCTGGCCGTCGCAGGAGGCACGGAGGCCGCCGGCCTGCTGTTCTCCGGCTACCCGCTGCACCCGTCGGGAAGGCCGGAACGGCTGCGTGTGGACCACTGGCCGAACGTCGGTGTGCCGTGCCTGTTCCTCCAGGGGGACAGCGACCCGCTGGCCGACCTCGACCTCCTGCGCGCCCACCTCCGCAAGCTCCCGCGGCGCCCGCAGCTCGAGGTGGTGGCGGGGGGTGACCACGCCCTGCGCGTCACCGGCACGCGCAGCCCCGACGGCGCTCCACGTGGACCGGCCGAGGCCGTCGGCGGCCTGCGCGCGGGGATCTGCACCTGGCTCTCGCAGCGCTGACGCTCGGCCGCCCGGTCCGGCCACGTGCCCTCCGCAGCCGTGTGGGAACGGTTAGATTTTCTAACGGTTGTCAAGTGCTGTTGGCGACCTCGAGGGCGTCGTGGGTAAGGTCTGTGGGCGAGGGCCGGTCGTGGTCATGAGGAGCCCTGTGCTGCCTCGGATGTGACGCGTCC
>PXDB01000111.1 GCA_003565155.1 Nitriliruptoraceae bacterium
GAGGAGTCGCTGGTCGGCGACGGTTGACCCGAGCGACCACCCGGACCGGCTGTGCCGGCCCGGCACGTCCCCCTGCTGACCCCGTCCGTCACGCGCGGACGGGGTCAGCTGCGTGGTCGAGGTGACCGTAGGCCTCCTCCTCCTGGGCGTTGTGCAGCCGGAGGACGGCGTGGAGGCCGTAGAGCAACCGTCGCAGCTCCGGCAGGTCCTCCCCCGTCGGGCCACAGGTGTCGAGGGCACGCACGGCGGTGTGGAGCAGCCGGCTCAGCCGCACGATCTCCCGGTGGGTGTGTCGCAGGGCGCCAGTGGGGTCATCAGCACCTGCGGTCCCCGCGACGAGCGGCAAGGCCTCCGCCTCCTCCGCGAGCTCGTGCGGGACGAGCGCGCCCTCGACGAACCGGTCCACGGCGCGCAGACGCGCGAGGGCGTCCGGAGGCGGCAGCTGATCGAGCTCGTCGGCGAGCCGGCGGAGTTCGTCGATACGCGGCCGCATCCGAAGGTGCTCACTGCGGAGGCGATCGGCGAGCGCGGCGAGCTCCGGGCGCGGCCGGGCGGGACGGCTGATCCGCAGCGCCCGCAGCGCGCTGACGATCGCGAGCACGTCGATGGCCTCCTGGACCAGGGCGCCCGCAACTGGGGCGAGCAGGCCCGCGGCGGCGAAGCCCATGGCGACACCGAGATCGGCGTGGGCTAGGGCCGGGGCGTCGTTCACCCCGTCACCGACCATCACGACGATGCCGTCCCGCTGGGCATCGGCGACCGCGTCGACCTTGTCCTTCGGTGTGCGCTCCGCCAGTACCCCGTCAACCCCCACCGCCCTGCCGACGAGCTCCGCCGCCTCGACCCGGTCACCGGTGACCAGCGCCACGTGGCGCACACCTCGGCGTCGGAGCCCGGCGATCGTGCGGACCGCCTCGGGGCGCAGCGGGTCCTCGAGGAGGATCGCGCCGGCGAGCACGCCGTCGATGGCGACGAACACCGATGAGGAGCCCTCGACCGCCGTCCGCCGCTGCACCGCCCGGGCCCCGGGGGGCAACGGCCCGTTGGTGACCCACGCCGCACGACCGACCCGCACCGGGTACCCGTCGACCTGACCGGCGATGCCCATCCCCGGCGTCTCCGACACCTCCTGCGGCAGGGCCAGCTGCGCGCCGGCCTGCAGCGCGTGCTGGACGATCGCCGGCGCGAAGACGTGCGCGGACACCTGATCGAGGGAGGCGGCGAGGCGGAGCACCTCGTCCTGGTCACTCCCACCGAAGGGCTCGACGTCCAGTACCCGGGGTCGCCCCGCTGTCACCGTCCCGGTCTTGTCCAGCAACACCACCTCGGCGCGGGCCAGCAACTCCAGCGCCCCTCCGCCTTTGGTGACCACCCCGCGCCGGGCCAGGCGGGACATGCCTGAGGTGATCGCGATCGGGGTGGCCAGGAGTAACGGGCACGGGGTGGCCACCACCATGACCGCCAGCGCCCGGATGGGATCGCCGGACAGCCACCAGGCACCTCCGGCGACGAGCAGGGTGAAGGGCACGAACCACACCGCCACCCGGTCCGCGAGCCGGGCGAAGGGTGGGCGCTCGGCCTGGGCCTGCTCGACGAGGCGGACCAGGCCCCGGTAGGTGCTGTCGGCCTCCGTGGCGACGGCCCGCACCTCGAAGGGACCACCGGCGTTCAGCGCCCCGCTGGCGATGCGGTCGGCCTGCCGGCGCTCCACCGGCCGGGACTCACCGGTCAGGGTGGACTCGTCGACCACCGCACGCCCAGCCAGCAGCATCCCGTCCACGGGGACCTGCTCGCCAGGGCGCACCAGCACCACGTCACCGACGACGACGTCCTCGGCTGCCACCTCCACGAGGGTGTCCCCCTCACGCCGGACCGCCCGGTTCGGCGACCAGGGCCAGCAGGGTCGCCACGGTCGGCCACCACACCCACAGCCGTGACGACCACCCGCCACCTGCACCTTCCACGGCGACGACCTCCCGGGCACGCGGACGGGGACATCCGGGCCGGAGTGCCAGCATGCACCTGCGACACCACGACCGGCCAGGGCCGAACAGCGACGCACCGCCGGCAGATCCTGCTGCAGCACCCGTCGGGTGTACGCGCGCTGCCCGGCTCACGCGGCCATCAGGCCCGGAGGATCCGCTCCATCTTCCGGCCGCGAGCCAGCTCCTCCTGCGAGCAGCCGGTCAGCCAGCGGATCAGCTCGTCCACCTCCTCCTTGGTGCGGCCCTTGCGCTCCACCTTGGCGACGTAGTGCGGGTACACGCTCGCGACGCTGGTCGTGAAGATCCGGTGCTCGGCCATGGCTGGTGTCTCCTGGTGTGCGCCGGGTCGGCGGGCAGAACGGGCGGGTCGGTCACGCGACCGCCCGCCGCACGAGGTCCTGGACCCGCCTGGCGACCTGGTCGTCCCACTCGACGATGGCGAAGGACACCGGCCACATCGCCCCGTCGTCCAGCCGGGCGACGTCGTTGAACCCGATCGTGGCGTAGCGCGCGTCGAACTTCGCGGCACCCTGGAAGAAGCACACCACGTCCTTGCCGTCGGCGTAGGCCGGCATGCCGTACCAGGTCCGGGGCAGGAGGTGGGGGGCCACGTCCGACACGATGGTGTGCACCCGCTCGGCGAGGAGCCGGTCCTCGTCCGGCATCGCCGCGATGGCTGCCAGCGCCGCCTCCAGCCCGTCGGCCTTCTTGCGCCCGCCCTTCTCGGCCCGCAGCTCCTCGGCCCGCTGGCGCATCGCCTCGCGCTCCGCGGCGCTGAACCCACCCGCCTCGCTCGCGGCGCCCGCTGCCTCAGCCATCCTGTTCCGCCTCTCCCCTGCCGGGAGCACCGATCATCCACGCCGACCCTCGGCGCCATCGACAACTGTCGCACGTGGTGGGACCGGCCCGCCACCCCGGTTCCCGGCACCGCTGCCAGTGATCCATCACGCGGCTCCCGACGGTCCCGGGCGGTCCCGGGGAACCCCCAGATCCCTGGGATGGACGGCGACCACGGCCGTCCGCAGCATCGCGGCGCGCATCGCCGGTCCGCTACGACGTCGCGCGCTCGTGCGGGACCGGGGTCCGAGCAGATGGGCGCGACCCACGAGGAGGACACCATGACCTACCCGGTGGAACGACCGGCGATGGAGCTCACCCCGGTGGACGGGGTCGACCTCGCGCTCTACGACCGCGGATCCGGCGAGCCGGTGGTGTTCGTCCACGGCGGCAGCACCGACGAGTGCTCCGCGGTGCTCCAGGAGCCGGCGCTGGCCGCGCGCTTCCGGGTCGTCCACTACCAGCGGCGGGGATGGGGCGGGAGCTCGCACGACGGTCTCCCGCTGACCATCGCGGAGCAGGCGGCTGACTGCCGCGCGGTCATGGACCACCTCGGGATCGAGCGGGCGCACCTCGCCGGGCTCTCCTACGGTGCGACGATCCTCCTCCAGTTCGCGCTGGACCACCCTGACGCGGTGCACACGCTGGCCCTGGCTGAGCCCAGCCTGCCCGTCGACACCGCGGAACCGGAGGTGGGACCGGCGGTCGAGGCGGCGGTCCAGCGCTACATGACCGGCGACAAGGAGGGAGCCGTCCGCACCGCCTTCTCGGCGATCTGCGGGCCGGGCTTCGACGCCACCTTCGACCGGATCCTGCCTGCCGGCTGGTTGGAGCGCTGGGCAGCTGACACCGACACGCTGATCCAGCACGACATCCCCGCGCTCGGATCCTGGGGGTTCACACAGGACGACGCGGCCACCATCGAGGCACCCGTCCTGAACCTGGTGGGCGCCGAGTCCGCCTTCAAGGCGGTCCAGCCGATCCTCCAGTCGTGGATCCCACACGCGGAACCCGTGACCATGCCGGACACGGCGCACTGCATCTTCGAGGTGGCCCCAAGGGCCGCTGCCGAGCACCTGGCCAGCTTCTTCTCGCGGCATCCGCTCGAGCGGTAGTACGGGTGGGCATGCCGTCACCGGAACGCGACGATGCGGACGTCCACCGTGGTGGCGACGCCCGCATCGTCGAGCAGAGGGTCAGCGGGTGGGCACCGCCTCGGTGGCCGGCTCGCTGGTCACCGAGGGCCGGGCCCGGTGACGGCGTTGGCGGACCGGTGCGGCCCCCATCCGGAAGGACAGCCGGGCCAGGGCGAAGGACAGCACGACCCAGCCAGCGAGCAACGAGAGCTCGGATCCGAGGGCCGTGAGGCTGGTGCCCTCCAGGGCGATGGCCCGCATCCCCTCGATCAGGGGGGTGATGGGCAGCCACTCCGCGAACACCCGAACGCCGCCCGGCAGCGCCGCCAGGGGGAAGAACATGCCGGAGAGGAACATCAGCGACAGGGTGGCCAGCCCGGCGAGGTTGTTCGCGACGTCCACGGTCGGGGCACGGCCGGCCACGGCGAACCCGAGCGCGAGGAAGGTGAGGTTGCCGAGCACCGCCAGGGCGACCACCGACAGCGGGTTACCGACCACGGTGCCACCGAGCAGCACGCCGGTGGCCAGCAGCAGCAGGACCTGGAACACCGACACCCCGAGCCGGGCGAGCACCTGCCCGGTGATGAAGGCCATGGGTGACACCGGAGTAGCGGTCAGCCGGCGCAGCACCTGGGTCTCGCGGTACCGGGCGATGGAGCCGGCGATGCCGACCATGGTGAAGTTCATCAGCCCCATGGCCAGCATGCCCGGCAGC
>PXDB01000103.1 GCA_003565155.1 Nitriliruptoraceae bacterium
GTGGCGAGCCACACCCCCCAACCGGTGCGCGACTCCAACGCGTCCCGCATCCCACACCTCCCGCCTGCTACCGCCGGCCCGCGTCAGCGTCGGCACGTGCAGCATCCCAGCAGGTCCGCAGCCGGGCGACGATCGCGTCGGGCTCCTCGGCGAAGCAGCGGGTGCCCAGCACCCGTGCCTCGTCCTGCAGCTCCGCCCGCCGGCGATCGAGCAGGTCGCAGAACTCCGCGACCGCGTCCTCACCCGCGAAGGCGCCGGGAGCAGCCGTCAGGTCCGCCCGCAGCACCGCGAGGTCGTGGTCGTCGCCCAGCAGGTCCGTGAGATGGTGGACCTGCTCGCGCTGGACCGCCAGGACGCTGGGCCAGGCGGCCTCGAGCAACTCCAGGTGGTGCCGGTGATACTTCGCCCGCTTCCGCCACACGTGGAACCTGGCTGGGGTGGGGTCCGCGTAGGCGTCCTCCATCCGCACCCGTGCACGTCGGTAGGTCTTGGCCAACCCCCCGGCGAACGCCGCGAACCCGTCAGCGTCGACCTCCCAGCCGTCCACGCGCCCGCGTGCGGCGTGCAACCCTGCACGGAGCGCTTCCAGCCGCGCGTCGAGGTCCTCGCCGAGGACCGCGTCCCGTCGCTCCTGCAGGGCGGTGCGGACCGGTGCGAGCCGCTCGGCGGCGCCATCGTCGCCGAGCCACCCGATCAGGGCGTCATAGGTCTCCACCGCGACGCCGCGGTCGCGCGCGTCCGACAGCGGCCGCATCATGTCGCGGAACGCCGCGTTCTCCTGCGCGTACAACGCCGGTGCGGCCGGCCGGACCAGCCGCAGCAGCGCTCGGACCTTCTTTCCCCGTTGCCGTACCCGGTGCACAGCGCGGTGCCGGTCCTCGCTGTCGAGTTCCTCGAGGGCGCTGTCGACCTGGGCGTGGGCGATGCGCCGCAGCTCCTCGGCGGGGGCTGCGGCGGGGTCGAAGCAGAAGCTGGCCATGGTCCCTTCAGCGCACATCGACCGGGCGCGCACTGTACGGCGCTGACCGCGAGGATGCGGGTCCGCGGGCGGCTGTGCGGCCACGGTCCCGCGGGGCATGGCGGCCGGACCGGACACCGGGGCCGCAGCAGCGGTCGCCGACCCCTGGCGCACTTGACAGCGTCGCGTGATGAGCGGAGCGTGTGACACGAACCGGCACGGTGCACCCCCGCGGATACGGCGGGTGGCGCGGCCGAGACACACGCACGGGCTGGCACGACGACGTCACCGGCGGGAGACGGGCAGGGTGGTGTCGGAGCGCGTTCGGGAGGGTTCCGCTCTACCCCAGCGAGGAGGTGACCGCGGATGGTGTCGGTGAAGGTGTTGGTCGAGATCGAGGAGCAGCGGCAGGAGAGCTTCCAGGCGTTCGCAGCGGCGATCGGATCGCAGGCCGTTGCAGCCGCGGAAGCAGAGACGCTCTGCGAGCCGCTCGCCGGGCTTGGCCTGCATCTCGACGCGGAAGTCGTTCCGATCCCGCTGCTGTCGAAGGGAGCGACCCGTGATGGCGAACTCGAGCGGGCCCTGGCCGCGTTCGCCTCGGCCGAGGTCAGCGGGGATCTGCCGTCGGCGAGCATGGTCGTCTCCGCCGACATCGACGACGATCGGCTCGACGAGCTGCGTTCGCGTCCGGGCGTCACCGTCTGGCCGAACTCGGAGATCGCGCTGTTCGCGGCCGACCCGCTCGGGCTGCGGCGATCGGGTGACGACCCCGTCGAAGAGGAGGTCATCGACCTGGCGCGCTCCCGCCCTGGGGTGGACTGTCGGCCGTTCCGACCCGGCGCAGACCTCGCCACGATCCGACGTCTGCTCGGGGTTGATGGCGTCTGGCAGGATGGCTGGAGGGGGCAGAACATCACCGTCGGCGTCCTCGACGACGGCATCGAAGGATCGGTCTACCCGGTGACGGGCGGGTTCTCGCGGCCGGGGGCGCAGGACCCCGGGACGGCCGCGGCGAGCAGCCACGGTTCGATGTGCGCGGCCGACATCATGGTGGCGGCACCGTGGGCCCGGTTGTACGACTACCCCTTCCTCGGCATCCCGCGGTCGGGAGGTGCCCTGGCGATGTTCCAGGCGGTGCTGGACCAGCGCCGCCTCGACGGCACGCCGCAGGTGACCAACAACAGCTGGGGTTTCACGGCGGTGCCACCCCGCGACCGGTTCCCCAACCACGAGGTGCACGACCTGGACCACCCCCTCAACCGCAAGGTCCGGGAGGTCGTCGCGTCCGGGGCGGCCACCTTCTTCGCGGCGGGCAACTGCGGCAAGGACTGCCCGAGCGGCAACTGCCACGGCAGCGGCATCGGACCCGGCACGTCGATCCACGCGGCCAACAGTCTCGAGGAGGTCATCACCGTCGCCGCCGTCAACAGCCGGCACGAGAGGATCGGCTACTCATCCCAGGGCCCCGGCATGTTCGCCACGCAGAAGCCGGATCTGGCGGCCTACTCCCACTTCTTCGGCAACTACGGTCCGGGCCGACCGGCCGGGACCGCTCACCAGCCCTTCGACAACGGCACCTCAGCGGCTGCGCCGGTGGCCGCAGGCGTGGGCGCCCTGCTGCTGAGCGCGTTCCCGGATCTCGACCCCGCGCAACTGCGTGACGCGCTGATCTCCGGGGCGACCCGCGTGGGGCCGAAGCCCTGGGACCCGGACTACGGTCGTGGGATCGTGAACGCAGCGGCGTCCTACACCCACCTGCGACGGACGCCCGACGAGCGCGAACGCGGGTCGCAGGGCTGAGTCCTCCGGAGCGGCGATGCGGTGGCTGGTCACGACAGGAGCCGGGATCGACCGGGCCGACCTCCAGCGGGAGATGGCACCGCTGCAGGCGCAGGTCGACGAGGTGGGGCCGATCCCCATGGACGATGAGCTGGTGTTCGAGGTGGAAGGGCCAGTGGACCTGCCGGCGCGCCTCGAGGGCCGGGACAGCTCCGTGCTCCGCATCCACCCCGACTCGTCGGTCGAGCCCTACGGCTGAACCGCTGCCACACGGCCGTCACCGGGACAGCAACGCCTCCACCTCTGCCGCCACATGGGCACGCACCGACGGCTCCCGCCGGTAACCCGAGTGGCGCAGCAGCCTCCCCCAGGGCTGGCGCGGCTGTTCGTCTTCGAACAGAAGGCCGGGGTCGGTGTCGTCGACATCGGCCTCGGTCGCCGGATCGTGGCACTCGTGGCCCGGGACCCCGTCGATCCGCTGTCCGACGTAGTCGGTGCGGCGGTAGAAGTTGTGCCAGGAGTGGAGCCGTTCGGCCAGTCGCGGCACCAGTTCGCTGCTGCCGAACCAGTACGGGAAGAAGCGTGCGTGCAGGTCGGTCAGCGGTGAACCGTAGGTCACCAGGGCCACGTCGGAGACCGTGGTGGCGTCATCGGCGGGTGGCAACGGCGCGAGCGCTGCGACGGCCAGCACCGACCCCTGCGAGTGCGCGGAGACCACGAAGCGGACACCGTCCCGTCGTGCGGCCAGGAGGTAGTCCAGCAGGTCCGGGACCGCCCGCTCGGCGTAGGAGGGAACGGCGAGGGGATGGTGCCACCGCGGCAGGAACGCCAGGACGTCCCACAGGATGCCGACCGTGGTCGCCACGCCCGTCGAACGTCGTGCCGCCAGCATGATCAGTATCGCCAGGAGGAGCGCGACGACCGTCGCCCGGCCCGCCCACTCGACGACAACCTCCAGGGTCCGCCAGCCGGCCAGCAACGACGCGTCAGGATCCCACCAGCCGAGCAGGGCCGGGCCCGCGACATCCGTGGCCGTGACCACGAAGAAGAGCCCACCCGATGCGAGCAGGGCCGGGCCCACCCGACCGAGGGCTCGAGCGACCGACCGGGCACGCCCGATCCTGCGCAGCATCCGCTCACCGTCCGGCGGCGACACATCCGTCACCTTCTCCGGTCGGAGCAGGAGCCACGCCGCGATCACGCCGGCCACGAGGGCGGTGATCGCCGCACCCGCAGCGGATGCCAGGAACACCGCGCGCTCGGTCTGGTCGGCGGCGCCCTGCGCGAGCCCGAACCACCGGCCCACCTCCATCACCGCCGACCATCCGCCGTGGCTCATCCCCACGGCGACCGCGGACGCACCCCAGGGTCCGATCCCCGCGCGCACCACGCCCCAGCCCAGCTGCACGCGGTCGAGGGCGGATGTCACCCCCAGGACCACCAGCAGGAGCACCTGGGATACGACGACGACCGTGAGGACGTCGTCGAACCGCGCCGCCTCGAGGCGGAGCACCGCGACGGCCGCCACTGCGGCCAGCGCCAGATGGCGCCACTGCTGCCGGCGGGCCCAGGGGAGGAAGTCCCACATGCGCGCATCGGCCAGGCTGTAGTCGTCACCCGTGCCCCCGAGCAGCTCCTTCGGTGGTCGGCGTGCCTCGGATGCTGCCGTGCTGTGCCGTGCGATCCCGGCCAGGACGACAAGGACCGCGCCGACGAGCACGTAGCCCGCCGCTCCCGACACACCGACGCGCACCACCGCACCCGCAGCCCAGACGGCCCAGGTGACCGTGACCGACCACGCCACCAGCCCGACGAGACGACGCATCACGGGCTCGAGCCCTTCGTTGCGGGACGACGCCTCCA
>PXDB01000066.1 GCA_003565155.1 Nitriliruptoraceae bacterium
CGTAACCATGCCAAGAAGACCATCGGTAAGCCGTGTGCGGGAGAACCGCACGCACGGATTGAAAGGGGAAAGCGGAAACGGGTCTGCCCAGCAGACACCGCGCCGCTGACTACCAATGCCTGCACTCCTCGTCGTCCTGTTCATCCTCGTCCCCCTGGCCGAGATCCTCGTGATCCTCCAGGTGGGAAGCGCCATCGGTGGCTGGTGGACCGCCGGGCTGCTGGTCGCCGACAGCCTGCTCGGTGCGTGGCTGCTCCGGGTCGAGGGGCGTCGGGCCTGGGGTCAGTTCCGCATCGCCCTGCAGGAGGGTCGCTGGCCGGGCGACGAGGTCGCCCAGGGTGCCCTCATCATCGTCGGAGGGACCCTGCTGCTCACCCCCGGCTTCCTCACCGACGGGCTCGGGTTCCTCTTCCTGGTCGCCCCCACCCGCCGGTGGGTCTCCCGGCGGCTGCGTGCCCGGGTGTCGGAGGGGATGGTCGGTGGCCCGGCCGCTGCCGGCCCCCGCTCTGGTGGCCCAGGACCCGGTGGCACTCGCTCCGGTGGTCCGGCCGCTGGTGGTCCGCGCTCCGGTGGCCCGCGACCCGGTGGCGGTGTCCCCGGGGACGACGACGAGGTGCAGCTCGACGTCGAGGTGGTGGAGATCCGGCGCGAACAGGGACCGCCACCGGTCTCCCGCGGTGACGACGCCGACCCGGGCGATCCCGACACCGACGGGGATGCGCGCGACTGAGACCGGGTCGTGACGGCCCGGGCTGCGGCGAGCTGGGTGTGCCGCCCGGTTGCGGGTCGCAGGGCCCCTGTCGCTACCGTTCCGGCGAGATCGGTGGTCGTGCGTGACGACCTGGGAGCTCCGATCTGATGCCGGCGCCGTCGGCCGCCGGAGGAGGTAGCCGCGTGGCAGCGACAGGGCAGATGCAGGCGATCCACGACGCGATCCACCAGGACGCACCCGGCGAGGAGCTGGCGGCCCTGCCGCTGCCCGAGTCGATGCGGGCCTGCGTGATCCGCAAGGAGGACGAGCACGCCTTCGACGGCGTGCCGGAGGAGGAGCAGGACCCCTCCCGCACCCTCCACCTCGACGAGGTCCCGATCCCACCGCTGGGGCCCGGTGAGGCGTTGATCGCGCCGATGGCCTCCGCCCTGAACTACAACACGGTGTGGTCGGCGCGGTTCGCGCCGGTGTCGACCTTCCGGTTCCTGGAGCGGTTCGGTCGCACCTCCGAGCTCGGGGCCCGCCACGACCTCGACTACCACATCCTCGGTTCCGACGCGGCCGGTGTGGTGCTCAGGACCGGTCCCGGGGTGACCCAGTGGCAGCCGGGCGACCGGGTCACCGTGCACTGCAACTACGTCGACCTCGAGCACGCGGCCGGGCACATGGACTCGATGCTCGACCCGGACCAGCGCATCTGGGGCTTCGAGACCAACTTCGGGTCGCTGGCGGACATCTCCATGGTCAAGGCCAACCAGCTGCTGCCGATGCCCGACCACCTCGACTGGGAGGAGTCGGCCTCGCTCGGGCTGGTGCTGGCCACCGCCTACCGGATGCTGGTCAGCTCCAACGGCGCGCAGATGAAGCAGGGCGACGTGGTCCTGATCTGGGGTGGCACCGGTGGGCTCGGTGGCTTCGCCTGCCAGCTGGTGCTCAACGGCGGTGGGGTGCCCGTCGCCGTGGTGTCGTCCGAGGCCAAGGCCGAGCAGCTGCGCGCGATCGGTGTGGAGCACATCATCGACCGCAAGGCCGAGGGCTACCGCTTCATCGACGACGAGGACAACATCGACGAGTCGGAGCTGCGGCGCTTCGGCAAGCGCATCCGCGAACTTGTCGGCCAGGACCCCGACATCGTCTTCGAGCACCCGGGGCGCACGACCTTCCCGGCCTCGGTGTACGTGTGCAAGCGCGGTGGGATCGTGGTCACCTGCGCCTCCACCACCGGCTACCGCCACATCTACGACAACCGGGTGCTGTGGATGCGGCTCAAGCGCATCATCGGCTCCCACTTCGCCAACTACGCGGAGGCCTGGGAGGCGAACCGCCTGGTCGACCTCGGCATGCTGCAGCCGATCCTGACCGAGACCTTCCCGCTGGCCGACATCGGCCAGGCCGCGCTGAAGATGCACCGCAACGAGCACACGGGCAAGCTCGGCGTGCTGGTGGGGGCCCGTGAGGAAGGGCTCGGGGTGCGCGACACCGCGCAACGTGCCGAGCTCGAGGACCGCATCAAACTGTTCCGCGACCTGGCCTGAGCCCGGGCCCGCGGCGGGCCGCGTGCCCGCTGTGGGCCGCGTCCCCGCTGCGTGCTGCGTGCCCGCTGCGTGCCGCGGCCACGTGCCCGCCGCGAACTGTGGATGGCCACAGCTCCGGGAGGGGCTCGTGGCGGGGCGCAGCGATCCGCGGGTGCCCAGTAACCGGAAGCTGTGGGTGGTCACAGCTTCCGGCGGGCGAACGCCTGCGCCGGCGATGCGCTCAGCGGCGCGTGAGCAGCTGCAGCACGTACCAGAACAGCAGGGCGATCGAGGAGAACAGGTGCACCGCGGCGGCGGTCTCCGTGCCCAGCGGGTAGGAGCGGTAGACCTTCTGGGTGTCGTAGAGGATCGCGGCGCCGGCGAAGCCGATCATCGCGATCGAGAACCACACGCCCAGTCCGGTGCCGAACAGCACGGAACCGACGATCAGTAGCAGGGCGAGCACCCCGCCCCACATCAGGAAGCCCCGCAGGAAGCTGAAGTCCTTGCTGGTCGTGATGGCGATCACCGACAGGGCGACGAAGGCCACGCCCGAGATCTGCGCCGCCAGCTCGATGGTCCCGGGCGGCCCCTGCACCTGCGCGATGACCAGCGGCGTGGCGAACAGCAGCACGTTGGCCACCACCACCGCGGCGTAGGCGGCGTACTGGCCGGCAGCCGAGCCCGCGCGGTACAGCAGCGACGTCGACATCCACGACACGATCATGAAGCCGCCGAGGATCAGCAGCCAGCTCACCCCGAGGACGAACTCGGCGATCGCGTAGGCCAACCCTGTGGCGAACAGGTACCAGGAGCCGAGGACGAACCCGGCGATGCCGGCCAGTAGCCGGACGTAGACCCGCGTCATGTAGGCGGTGCGGGCCTCGGCGGGCGCCTCAGCAACGGGGGTCGAGGGCGCGTAGGGGGTGGCCATGGGGCAGGGCTCCTGTGCGGTGCGAAGCGACACGGTGGCGGATGCGCGCCGCCGGTGGAAAGGTACCCCTCAGGGGGCGTCGCGTGGGCTGTCCGCAGGGCCCCGTCGCCGCGTCGGAGCGCAGGCGGAACGCTCTGATACCTTTCCCGCACCCTCTCGACGCGCGACGGCGGTGCGTACGGGGCTGCAGCCCTGGCCTGACGTCGCTTCCGCCGTCACCCCGGCCCCCTCGCTGCCACTGTCTGGAGCGTGTGATGAAGACCGACATCCACCCTGAGTACGTCCTCGCTACGGTGACCTGCTCCTGCGGGAACAGCTTCGAGACGCGGGCGACGGTCGACCGCATCTCCGTCGAGCTGTGCAACCAGTGCCACCCCTTCTACACCGGCAAGCAGAAGCTGGTGGACACCGGAGGCCGCGTGGACCGCTTCAAGCGGCGGATGGAGAAGGCAGCCAAGTAGGGCGACCCGCCGCCTGCTTCCCGGACGAGCCGCTGCGCCGATACCGGTTCGCTGACACGACCGGGGCGTGCGGTCGACACCACGTCACGTCGTCGTCGCCACAGTGGCATGGGGTTCCCGCTCACGGCCGGGCTGTGCCGCGGTTGGTCACGGGGACCTGGCTGCACCCCAACGGCGCAGAAGCCTTCGGGGATCCGGCACTCGCTTGCTACCGTGATGGGACGGAGACGTTCCGGTGAGCGCGTGACGACGCGCGCACGCCGCCGGGGGGGGGCAGTTGGTGCTGTTGGGCTCAGCGGTCGAGCGCACGTTCCGGTGCGGTGCGGGAGTCGAACCAGGGAGCAGCCGGGGCCGCCATCGTGCCGGCGTGGATCCGACGGCCGGTGCCGGCGGCGCTCCTCGGTGTCCCGGACCCGAGCGTACGGATGGGCGCAACTAGTGCGCGGCCGGCCACCCGGGGACCTCGTGGCATCCTCGCGTGGCCCGCTCTTCGAGTCCGTGGGTGCCGTGCTGTCGGTGGTGACGTTGGTTGCCGCCCTGACGCTCCTGGCCGTGCCCGAGAACCCGGGAGCGGGATGGGAGGTGCTGGCTGCCCTCGTCGGGCCGGCTGTCGCGATCGTGCTGCTGCGTGCGGACAACGACCTCGCGGAGCGCGACGTCGGTTGGCTGGCCGTGCTCGCGTGTGCGCTCTACCTCGCGATGCCCGCCTACCTCGGCGCTGCGGCGTGGTGGTTCGTCGTGGCCTTCGGGGTGGTCGTGTTGACCGCGGTGTGCCTGTCGGTTCGCGGCGTTGTGCGAGGAGCCCTGCTGGCCCTGCTGGCGGTCCTCACGTGGCGGGGTGCGTGGCTGGCGGCGTTGTCGGTGTGGGAGCAGCGCGCGCTCCTGCTGGGACTGGCGATGCTCGCGGTGTTGCTCGTGCTGCTGCAACGCCAGCACGAGCACACTGCTGAACTGCATCAGCGCGAACACGAGCGTCAGCAGCGAGCGGCGTCGCTGCTGACGGCTCTGGCCGACATCGACGACGCGACGACGGTCGAGGGCGCAGCCGACGCTCTGGACGCGATCGGCCTGCAGGAACTCGTCGTCTATCGCCGGGCCACCGGCTCCCTCACGGAGTACTACCGCCTCCGTGCCGCAGCCGACGGGCAGCACGCCGAACTCGCCCTCTGGGCGGAGCGCTGCGTCGCGTCCGGTCGTGAGCTGCAGGGCACCGTCCCGAGCACCGAGCCCTGGGAACCGAGCGCCGGCCAGACCCGACGGGCCGTCTTCGTGGTGCCGATACGCCTCCCTCGGGGTGTCACCGGCGCGCTGTGTGCTGTCCTGATCGACGGACGGCCCGCCGACGCCGAGTCGGCCCAGTGGGCGCGCACCCTGGCCGGCTCGGTTGCGGTGATCTGGGAGCGTGAGGAGCGGATGAGATCCCAGGAGATCGAGTCTCACGCCATCGCCAGGCTGCAACGGACCCGGCAGGCGTTCGTGAACTCGGTCTCCCAGGAGCTCCGTCCTGGCGCTGTCGCGGTGCGAGAGAGCGCCGAACGCGTGCAGTCCCAGACCGCTGGAACGCGCTGCCCTCCGGCGCTGTCGGCGCTCCGACGCGACGTCCGCGGCCTGCGGGGCGCGGTCGACGCGATGCTGCTCATGGCGGACATCGCCCGTTCGGATGGCGACGGACTGCCCTCGGAGGCCGTGGCGGTGGCTGCAGTGATCGACCTCCTCGGCCTGCAGGGCGTCGAGGTCTCGTCCGCACCCGAGGTGCAGCGCGTGCGGGTGCTCGCGCACCCGGGTCTGCTGGCGCGCGCCGTGGCCCTGTGGCTCTGCGCTCCTGGCGTCAGCGGTACAAGGACGCTCACAGCACGCACCGAGCGGGGCAACCTCCTGCTGCAGCGATCGGCAGCACCATCCGGCGCCGTGGCCGAGGACACGCCCGTCACCGCTCCGGAGCGCGCCGAGCAGCTCCTCCGCGCCGCGGGTGCCGCGCAGGTGACGGCGCAGCACGTGCTGGTGCCGTTGTTGCCGCGGACGGAAGACGACACGTGACGACCCGGTGGTCGGTGCTCCGAGATGCCGGTGCCTTGGCGGCGAGCGGGCTCCCCGTGCTCTTCGCGGTGTTCCTGCCACTGGCGACCGGTCGTGTGCGCGAGCCGCAGTTGCTCGCGCTGCTGGTTGCCTCGGGGATCGCGCTGGCCTCCCCAGGTGCCTTGCTGGCCGCCGGTGTCCTGCGCAGCCGGCGTCTCGAGCGAGCATGGCGCGTGCTGTCCGGCGCACTCGGTGTGGTCCTGATCCTCGTCTACCTCAGCGTGACCGTCGAGGTCCCGTTCGTGGTCGGACAGCTGATCTTCGTGGCGTTGCTGATCGCCAACGCCTTCCTCTCCCCGCGGCGTTGGCGCCTGCCCTTGGCGTTGTGGGCCGCCGCAGGCGCCGTTGTGCTGGCTGCCTCGTTCGAGACGCGCGATCCGGCGACCCTGAGCTCCTACGGGATACTCCTCCTGGGGCTGGTGATCCTCGTGCTGCAGGTCCGTGACCAGATCGACCGCCGTAACGGCCAGGCCGCCGCGGCGGCAGAGCTGGCGCGCAAGCACACGGAGTTGCTCGCCACGTTGCAGGTCACACGTGTGGAGCATCTGGACGCGGCGGAGGAGCTCCTCGACCGCGTACTGGCCGGCCTCGGGTTCGACCTTGCCGTCGTGCTCGAACAGCAACAGCCGCAGGCGCTGGTGATCGTGCATGTCGCCGGCAGCCTGCCCGCAGGCCTGCTCGGTGCACAGGTGGTTGCGACGTCAGACGACTGCGCACTGCTGACAGGTCCACGGCACCGGCTGCTGTCCGGTCCCGCCGTCGCGCAGCTGTTCGGTCGCGTGCCCACTGACCATGCCCACGGCGAGCGCCTGGCGGTGCTGTCCGGACCGCCAGAAACCGCTCTGGTCGTCCGGCTCCGCGACAACGGGCATCCATCACCGGCGCTCGTCGTCGCCGGTTCCCGGTCCAAGTGGAACCCCGAGATCGACGTCGCGGTGGCTGCCGGTGTGGTTGACGCCTTCGGGGGCGCTGGTCTTCAGACTCCACGCGTTGCAGCGTGAGCGGGCCGCCCTCATGGGCCTGGAGGAGACCGATCGTCGGATCCAGGATGTCGTTGCGACCGTCTCCCACGAACTGCGGACCCCGCTGACGGTCATCGAGGGAACCGTCGAGCTGCTGGAGGCGCGTTGGGATGCGCTGCCGATCCCGCTACGTGATGACTTGGTCTCGCGGATGACCGACAACGCCACCCGGCTGGACATCATGGCAACGTCGCTGCTGCGCCACTCCGCTGCGGAGGCGAGCGAGGTGCTCCTGGACCGGCGTGTCGTGCCGCTGCGCGCCCATTGCCAGGAACTCGTCGACCGTATGCGGGACCTGCTTCGCTCCATCTCGATCACCCTCGACATCCCACCCTCCCTACGGGTGTGGGCCGACCCTGACCTGCTGGACAACGTGTTCGAGAACCTCCTGACCAACTGTGTCAAGTACACACCGCACGGCACGCCGGTGGTTGTCGGCGCGCAGCAGCTGGGTGACGACCGGGCGCTGGTGCGGGTCTCGGATGCAGGCCCGGGGATCCCCCCAGAGGACCTCGAGTCCGTCACCGAGGCGTTCTACCGCGCACGGCATCAGGGCGATCGTGACACGCACGGTCTGGGCTTGGGGTTGGCACTCGTGCAGCGCCTGGTGCGGTTGCACGGCAGTGCGTTGCGGCTGAAGAACGACGATGGCCTGGTGGTCAGCTTCGATCTCCCACGTGCTGAGCGACGGCACGGCGGGGGTAGGGACTGACGAGACGTCGGACGGCAGGCGCACGCAGGTGCCGCAGCGCTGGACGGCGCGCCCTCGTGGGCGGCGTCGTCGGCGCCGCGGTGGCGAGGCTGGTCGAACCCATGGTGATCACCGGTGGGGCGCTGTCGGGGTTGCGTGGCTGAGGGTGCCCGGGCAGGGGCGACCCGGTAGTGGCCTGGCGGTGTCGCAGTACGCTTCCCAGCGGCGCACACCGCCCGCACGGCATGTCGACGACGGGAGAGGCCCAGCGTGGCGAACCAGGACCACAGCGACGCCCACGTCCCGGACTTCTCCGGCGACGTCGCGGAGATGGCCCCGCACTACTACGGCGGGCAGGCCGTCATCGAGGGGGTGATGATGCGCGGCGCGGACCGTTGGGCGGTGGCGGTACGCCAACCCGACGGCGGGATCTGGCTGGAGTGCCACCACACCTCGACCCTGCCGACCAAGAAGCCCTGGCTGAAGTGGCCGATGATCCGCGGCTGCTACGCGCTGTTCGACTCCCTGTCGATCGGGATGCGCGCACTCGGGATCTCCGCCGAGCGCTCCCTGCCGGAGGACGAGGAAGAGGAGGAGCTCTCCGGTGCGGCCATGGGTGCGTCGATGGCCCTGGCAGCGCTGCTGTTCATCGGCGTGTTCATCTTCCTGCCCTCCACCGCCACCAAGGGCATCGACGCGCTGATCGGCAACGTGATGGGCGACGGGGTGTGGTTCCACCTCGTCGAGTCCTTCATCCGGATCGTGATCTTCCTCGCCTACCTGTGGTCCATCTCGCTGCTCTCCGACATCCGCCGGGTGTTCCAGTACCACGGCGCGGAGCACAAGACCATCGCGGCGTGGGAGCACGGGGAGGTCCTCGAGCCGGAGCACGTGGACCGCTACTCCACCCTGCACGTGCGCTGTGGCACCAACTTCCTGATCCTGGTGATGCTGCTGGCCGTGGTCATCTACACCGCGGGGGGCCTGCTGGTGCCGCCACCCGAGGGCATCACCTGGTGGGGTGCGGTCATCTACCACGTGGTGCTGCGCATCGTGCTGCTGCCGGTGGTGGCCGGGGCCGCCTACGAGGGCCTGCGCCTCGGTGCCGCCAAGGGCACCAACCCCCTGGTCCGCGCCATCATGAAGCCAGGGCTCTGGCTCCAGCTGATCACCACCAAGCAGCCCGACCACGACCAGATCGAGGTGGCCATCCGCTCCTTCGAGGCGGTGGTCCCCGCCGAGCACCGCGAGGGCCGGGTGCCCACCACCCTGGACAGTCCGATCCTGCTCGCCCACGACAGCCTGCCGGTGGTGCTGGAGTCCGCCGAGGTGCGCCTTGCGCCGGACGGCGAGGACGAGGGTGCGCCGTCCGCAGACGGCAGCCGGGACGGGGGGTCGACGGTGGGCGAGGCGCAGCGCGAGGAGTCGTAAGGTGTTCGAGCGTCTCGCCCAGCTCGAGGAACGCCACCGTGACCTCGAGGCACAGCTCGCCGACCCCGAGGTGGTCGGTGACGGTGAGCGCTACACCAGCCTCGCGAAACAGCACGCGGAGCTCAGCGAGGTGGTGGGCCTCTACCGGCGGTGGCGGTCCACCCGCGACGACCTCGAGGTCGCCCGGGAGATGGCTGGCGACGGCGACGACGAGGCCGGCTCGATGGCGCACGAGGCGCAGCAGCTCGCCGCCGTGCTCGACCGCCTCGAGGCCGACCTGCAGCTCGCCCTGGTCCCCACCGACCCCAACGACGATCGTGACGTCATCCTGGAGATCCGGGCCGCCGCCGGCGGCGACGAGGCGGGACTCTTCGCCGGTGAGCTCGAGGACATGTACCGGCGCTACGCCCAGGCGCAGGGGTGGCGCGCCCGGGTGCTCGAGCGCACCCCCCAGGGCATCGGCGGGGTCAAGGACACCACCCTGGAGATCGTCGGCCGGGGCGCCTACGCCCACCTCAAGCACGAGTCGGGGGTGCACCGCGTGCAGCGGGTGCCGGCCACGGAGTCCCAGGGCAGGATCCACACCTCGACGGCCTCGGTGGCCGTGCTACCGGCCGCGGAGGAGGTCGACGTCGCCATCGCCGCGAACGACCTGCGCATCGACGTCTTCCGCTCGTCTGGACCCGGCGGGCAGAGCGTGAACACCACGGACTCCGCGGTGCGTATCACCCACCTGCCCTCCGGGCTGGTGGTCTCCTGCCAGGACGAGAAGTCCCAGCACCAGAACCGTGACAAGGCCCTGCGCATCCTGCGCTCGCGGCTGCTCCAGTACGAGCAGGAGCAGAGCGACCTCGCCCGCGCCCAGGCCCGCCGCGGACAGATCGGCACGGGTGACCGCTCCGAGAAGATCCGCACCTACAACCTGCCCCAGTCACGGATCACCGACCACCGCATCGGCCTGAGCGTCCACGACGTCGAGGCCGTGCTCTCCGGTGGGCTGGACGAGATGGTGGCGGCGCTGCGGCGTGCGGAGCAGGAGGCCCGCCTCGCCGACCTCGACGTCGAGATGGGCGCGCCGACCGCCGATCACGCAGGCTGAAGCGTGGACGTCGAGGTGGCGCACGCCGCCACGATCGCCGCCGTGGCCGACCGCCTGTCCGCGGCCGGGATCCACGCTGCGCGGGCCGAGGCCAGGTGGCTGGTCGAGCACGCCGTGTCCGCGGCCGGGTCAGGTGGCCAGGAGACGGACCTCGAGGCGTTGGTGCGCCGCCGTCTGAACCGCGAGCCCCTCCAGCTCGTGCTCGGCAGCTGGTCCTTCCGCACGGTCGAGCTCGCGCTGGAGCCGGGGGTGTTCCTGCCACGCCCGGAGACCGAGATGGTGGCAGGCCTCGCGATCGAGTCCGCGTGCGCCGCCGGTCCGACGCCGCTGGTCGCGGAGCCGTGCACCGGCTCCGGCGCCATCGCCGCCAGCCTGCTGGCGGAGGTGCCCGGGGTCGCGGTCCACGCCACCGACATCGACCCGCGGGCGGTCGACCTCGCCCGACGCAACGTCGCCGCCCAGGCGAAGCCCGGGCGGTGCACCGTGCACCAGGGCGATCTCCTCGATCCCCTTCCGCCGGTGCTGCGTGGTCAGCTGGACGTCCTGGTCGCGAACCCGCCCTATCTGCCCGAGGGTGACACCGATCAGCTCGACATCGAGGTGGCGACCCACGACCCGGTGGCGGCGCTGTTCGGGGGGCGGCAGGGGCTTGAGGTGGTGGCTCGTCTCCTCTCCCTCGCCAGCGGGTGGTTGCGGCCGGGAGGGGTCGTCGTCCTCGAGATCGACAGCCGGTTCGGCGAACAGGCGCTGATCGCCGCCGCGGGTGCCGGGCTGTCCGAGGGTGCGCTGGAGCGCGATCTGACCGGTCGCCATCGGGCGCTGGTGGCCCGTCGCGCCGAGGTCGCGGGAGACGGTCAGGCCGTACCCTGCGGGTGGAGCGCGGCGACCACCGACCGCCGCGCGGAGGCGGGCCCGTGAGCGAGCTGCTCGACGCCGCAGGTCAGGCGCGCGCTGCGGCGCTGGACCGGGCGGCGGACGTGCTGCGGGCCGGTGAACTCGTGATCCTGCCCACCGACACCCTGTACGGCGTGGCGGCCGATGCCTTCAACCTCGACGCGACCACCGCCCTGCGGACGGCCAAGCAGCGCGACCGCGCGGTCCCCCTCCCGGTGCTGGTCCGCACACCGAAGCAGCTCCCCGGCTTCGTGGCCGCCGTACCGGCCGCCGCCGAGCGGCTGATCGCGGCTTTCTGGCCGGGGCCCGTCACCCTGGTCCTGCCGGTCAAAGGCGGGCTGCGGTGGGATCTGGGTCGGACCGACGGCGCCGTCAGCGTGCGGATGCCCCTCGACGACATCGCCCTGGAGCTCATCCGGGCGGTCGGCCCCCTGGCGGTCACGGCGGCGAACGCGCCCGGGGGCGCGCCACCGGTGACGGCGGCTGACGCGCACGAGCAACTCGGGGAGCGCGTCGCAGCGGTCCTCGACGACGGGCCCCGGCAGCCGCTGCACTCCACGATCGTGGACCTGACCCGGGCGGCGCCCCAGGTCCTGCGTGACGGTGCCATCCCCACGCCGCTGGTGCTCGACGTCGCCGAGGGCGAGGTGGATCCCGTGGAGGCTGCCGCTGCCCTCGCGGGCCGGGATGCGCCGCAGGGCGGCGAGACCACGGACGCCGACGATGCCGCCGATGACGCCGCCGACGATGCCGCCGATGCAGCCGAGGACGACCACGAGCGGACCCCTGGCGGCACGGCGCAGGATCAACCCCTCGCCGGCCTGCGCCGACGCGCACGCGACGGTCGTGCCCCCGACAAGTAGCCTGTCGCCCCACGCGACGGCGGGCGGCCGGACCGCTGCGCGTGTGTCCCGCTCCCCACGCGCACGCAACTCGACGGAGGCACACGGTGACGACCTTCTGGGGTCCCGACCTCGACCAGCTCCGCGACACCGACCCCGAGGTCGCCGACGGCGTCCTCGCGGAACTCCACCGCCAGCGCACCAAGCTGCAGTTGATCGCCAGCGAGAACTTCGCCTCGCCGGCGGTGCTGGCGGCCCAGGGCTCGGTGCTCACCAACAAGTACGCGGAGGGCTACCCGGGGAAGCGGTACTACGGCGGCTGCGAGGAGGTCGTCGACCCCCTCGAGCAGCTCGCCATCGACCGGGCCAAGCTGGTCTTCGGCGCCGACCACGCCAACGTCCAACCCCACTCGGGCGCCTCCGCCAACATCGCGGCCTACTTCGCCACCGTCGCCCCCGGTGAGAAGGTCCTGGCGATGTCGCTGCCCCACGGCGGCCACCTCACCCACGGGATGCCGATCAACTTCTCCGGCAAGTGGTTCGACGTGGTGTCCTACGGCGTCCGCGAGGACACCGAGGTCATCGACATGGACCAGGTCCGCGCGCTGGCGCGCGAGCACCGCCCCAAGCTGATCATCGCCGGGTGGTCCGCCTACACCCGCCAGCTCGATTTCGAGGCCTTCCGTGCCATCGCCGACGAGGTCGACGCGGTCCTGATGTGCGACGCGGCCCACTTCATCGGGCTGGTCGCGGGCGGTGTCCACCCCTCCCCGGTGCCGTACTGCGACATCATCACCTTCACCACCCACAAGACCCTGCGGGGGCCGCGTGGCGCCATCATCCTCACCAACGAGCGGTGGGCGAAGCCGATCGACAAGGCGGTGTTCCCCGGCACCCAGGGCGGCCCGCTGGAGCACGTCATCGCCGCGAAGGCGGTCGCCCTCAAGGAGGCTATGGACCCGACCTTCAAGCGCTACGCCCAGCGCATCCTCGATGACATCCGCGCCCTGGCTGACGGGCTGACCGACCGCGGCTACCGCATCGTCGCCGGCGGGACCGACACCCACCTCTTCCTCGCCGATGTCACCCCGCGTGGGCTGACCGGCGCGGAAGCCGAGTCCCGTCTCGATGCCGCCGGGATGGTGCTGAACAAGAACGCGATCCCCTTCGACCGCCACCCCCCGGCGGTCGCCTCCGGTATCCGCGCGGGCGCGTCCTGCGTGGCGACCCAGGGGATGGGCCCGGAGGAGATGGGCCACGTCGCCGCGTTGATGGACCGCGCGCTGACCGGAGATGAGGGTGACCGGTCCGCCGTGCGTGCCGAGGTGGGTGAGCTCGTGGCCCGGTTCCCCGCCTATCCCGAGGCGGGCCCGGTGACCGCGCAACGCCCCACCTGACGTGGTCGACTACCTCGCCGTCGCTGCGTTGGCCGCGGTAGTGACCGCGGCGATGGCCCCGTTGGTGGGTCTGCTCGCGCGGCGGCTGGGAGCGCTCGAACACCCCCCCGAGACGGGTCACGCGCCCGAGCCCACCCAGGTTCCCACCATGGGAGGACTGGCCATGGCCGGCGGGGTGGTGGCGGCCCTCGGCCTGGCGGCCGTCCTGCCCGGTCTCCGCCGGCTGTTCACCGAGACCTCGGAACCGGTCGCGCTGCTGGTGGGTGTGGCGATCATCGTGATCATCGGTGTCCTGGACGACCTGCGACCCCTCCCGCCCTCCGTCAAGCTCGCCGGCCAGATCGTGGCGGCGCTGGGTGTGGTGCTGTTCGGCGTCCAACTGGTGCATTTCTGGGTGCCGGGCATCGAGGTGGTGGTGCTGTCGAGCGATCTCGGACTGCCGCTCACGGTGCTCGCTCTGGTGGTCATGATCAACGCCGTCAACCTGATCGACGGGCTGGACGGCCTCGCGGCTGGTGTCGCGGGGATCGGGGCGGTCGCCTTCCTCGCCTTCGCCCTGCGGACCCAGCCCGGTCTCGATGCTGCGGGCGCCGTGCCCTCGTCAGCGACCCTGGTGGTCGCGATCGTCGCGGGGGTCACCCTCGGCTTCCTGCTCCACAACTGGCACCCGGCGCGCATCTACATGGGCGACACGGGGTCGCAGCTGTTGGGCCTGCTGCTCGGGGGGGCCATGATCGCCTTCGTCGGCCGGACCGCGGCGCCCACCGGTGAGGACTTCCTCGGTTCCATCCCGCTCCTGGCGCCGGTGCTGGTGCTCGCGGTGCCCTTCCTGGACACGGTGTTCGCGGTGGTGCGGCGGATCGTCGCCCGGCGTCCGGTCACGGCCGGCGACCGCGGGCACATCCACCACCTGTTGCTGGCCTTCGGTCACTCCCACCGGCGCGCCGTGACCGTGCTGTACTACTGGTCGGCCGTCGTCGCCTTCGGGTCCGTCGGTCCGGCCTTCCTGGCCTGGGAGCGGCTGCTGCCCTGGCTGGTGGTGGCCGGGGCGCTCGGGCTGGTGCTCACCGCGCTCGGGACCCGACCCTCGCGCGCCGCCGGTGACCCCGCCGCAGCCCGTGATGACGGACCGTGGCAGGATCGGGCCCAGGCACGGTGACAGGGGTGAGGGCGCCGTCCGTGCGCACATCGACGCCGGCGTCCCGCGCCCTTTGGCTTCCCATCAGCGACCTTGCTAGCGTCCGCCGCGCCCGGGAGAGGACGACGTCGTCCCGACCCTCGCGCGCGCCCAGCAGCCCCTCGCTGGTGCGGCCTGCGCCCCGGGAGCCGATCGACCGCAGGGAGCGCCATGGACGCCGCTGACACGCGCACCGCGTCGTCGTCCGCGGCGTCGACCGATGCCGGGTCCTGGGCGTACGCCAGCGGGAACGCGGCCCTGTGGCGGGGGGTCGACCAGGCCCACATCATGGGGCTCGAGCTCATCGTCGCCGTCGCGCTGTGGGGCGGCATCGGCTGGTGGATCGACGGTCGGCTCGGTACCGGCGCGTGGTTCACCGTGATCGGTGCCCTGATCGGCAACGCAGCAGGGGTGTACCTCGTCTGGTTGCGGGCCCAGCGCATCGACGGTCTCGACGCCGCCTCGCAGGAGCGTGCCGCGGCGTCCGAGGACGCGGCGACGGGAGGTCCCGCCGGTGTCCGTTGACCTCGCCACCGCCGGCACGCCAGTGCGCTCCGGCGGACCGCCGGCTGCCGCCGTGCCGCCCGCGGGAGCAGCGGAGCGCCGTCTGGCTGTCGGCGCGGTCGTGACCCTCGCGCTCCTCGCTGTGCCAGTCACCGGCGTCGCCTGGGCTGTGGCCGGACCGGCAGCCGCGCTCAGCGCGCTGATCGGGCTCGGCTTCGTGCTCGTGCTGTTCGGTGCGTCCGCCGCACTGCTGGCCATCGTGGCCGCTCGCAACGACGGCGCCGGGATCGGCATCCTGGTCGCCGGCAGCGCGCTGCGGATCCCGCTCTACGCGGGTGTCCTGATCGCCCTCAGCGACGTCGCCTGGGTCCACGGCCGCAGCCTGGCCGCGGCCACGGCGATCGCCTTCGTCACCACGCTGGCAGCGGAGATGCTGCTGCTCGCCCGCTCACCACGCCTGTTCTGGGTCGACGCCGGGGCGGCACCGCCGCCGGCGCCCGACCACGACACACGGAGCTGACCGCCGTGATCAACGTCCTAGCCGCCGCCGAGTGGGGTGGGAAGTTCGAGGGGGTCCTCGACCCCATCAACTCGCTGTTCGACTTCCCGGCCTACCTGCTGACCGACCTCGAGGTCTTCGGCATCAACCTCGGGATCAACCGCACCATCCTGATCTCGTGGATCATGCTCGCGGCGGTCGGGCTGGTCTTCTACCTCGGCACCCGCAAGGCCACGGTCGTCCCCAGCCGGTTCCAGGCCTTCGTGGAGATGCTGGTCGATGTCAACCGGACCATCGCACTGGAGATCATCGGGCCGAAGGGGCTGAAGTTCGTGCCCCTGCTGACCACCTTCTTCGTGGCCATCTTCGTCCTCAACTTCGCCAAGATCTTCCCGCTGTTCATGATGCCACCGACCTCACGCGCCGCCTGGCCGGCGTTCCTGGCGCTGACCGCCTGGTTCGTCTACATCGGGGTCGGGATCAAGGAGCAGGGTTTCGGGCACTACTTCGGGGAGACCCTGTTCCCGCCAGGGGTGCCCAAGGCGCTCTACATCATCCTCCCCCCCATCGAGCTGCTGTCGAACTTCGTGCTCAGGCCCTTCACGCTGGCGGTGCGGTTGTTCGCCAACATGGTGGCCGGACACATCCTGGTGGTCATCACCCTGGTCACCATCCACGTCTTCCTGCCATCGATGCCCGTCGGGTGGACCGTCGGCACGATGGCCCTGATCGTCTCCCCGCTGGTGTTCGCCTTCGAGCTGTTCATCATCGGGTTGCAGGCCTACATCTTCACGATGTTGACCGCGGTCTACATCGGCTCCTCCCTGGAGGGCCACTGACCGCACCCGCCGACGGCCCCGTGCCGACGGCTGCGCGCACCAGCAACGAGAACCCCGCAACGTGACCCGCGGTGCACCGCCGCACCGCTCTCAGGAGGAAACACATGGAAGGCTCCCTCAACGTCCTCGGCTACGCCGTGGCGACGCTCGGCCCGGCTATCGGGCTCGCCGTGATCATCGGCAAGGCGATCGAGTCCATGGCGCGTCAGCCCGAGGCCGCCGGGATGGTCCGCACCACGATGTTCATCGGCATCGCCGTGGTGGAGGCCCTCGCCCTGCTCGCCTTCGTCCTCGCCTTCGCGCTGTAGCACCGGCCGAGACGATGACACCGCGACGCGAGGGACCATCATGATCGAGGCGATCACACTGCTCGCTGCCGACTCCCCCGGAGGGATCGAGCTCTTCCCCGACTGGTCGGAGTTCATCTGGGGTTCGGTCGCCTTCGCCATCCTGCTGTTCGGGATGCTGAAGCTGGTCTTCCCGAAGCTGAACGAGACGCTCGCCGAGCGGGCCTCCCAGATCCAGGGCAAGATGGAGGAGGCCGACGCCAAGCTGCAGGAGGCCGCGGCCTCCAAGGCCGATTACGAGGCCTCCCTGGCGGACGCCCGCGGCGAGGCCGACCGCATCATCGAGGAGGCCAAGGCCGCCGCTGATGCGCTCCGGCAGGAGGCCAGGACCCGGGCCGAGGCCGAAGCCCAGCAGATCCTCGAGCGCGCGGAGGCCTCGGTGGCCGCCGAGCGGGACCGTGTGCTCCAGGAGCTGCGCGGCCAGGTCGGTGCGCTGTCGGTGGAGCTGGCGTCACGGATCGTGGAGCGTGAGCTCGATGCGTCCACCCACGAGGCGCTCGTCGACGACTACATCCGGCAGCTGTCGAGCCAGAACTGAGGTCGACCGTGAACGAGGACCACACCCGCGCCTACGCCGCTGCGGTGCTGTCGATCGCCGAGGGCGAGGACGCCGTCGAGGTCGCGCTCGCCGAGCTGCAGGCCGTCGCACAGGCGGTCGAGGGCAGCGACGAGCTCCGCCGGCTGCTCTCGGACCAGCAGCTGCCGCTGGGCCGACGCCTCGGTGCGGTCGATGGCGAGCTGCTGGCCGCGGCGCACCCGGTGACCCGGACGGCGCTCGCGATGCTGCTGGCGGCCGAACGGGCCGGCGAGGTGACCGCGGTGGTGGAGCGCCTCACCGAGCTGGTGGCTTCCGAACGGGCGCTGGCCGAGGTCCGCACCGCCGTGGAGCTCGACCAGCCGCGCCGCGACGCGCTGACCGAGGTCCTGACCCGGGCCACTGGCCGTGAGCTGGAGATCCGCTTCGTGGTGGACCCGGAGGTGGTCGGCGGGGTGCGCGCCACCGTCGGCGACACCGTGATCGACGGCTCCCTGCTCAAACGCATGGGCGAACTCCGCAGCCGGGTCGGTCTGTGACCGTCCGCCACCGATAGCGCACCGCACGACCACTTGAGCCCACGCGGGCGAGGATGAGGAACCGAGATGTCTGAACTGCAGCTCTCCTCGGAGGAGATCTCCGCGGCCGTTCGCCAGATGCTGGAGGGCTACGAGCCCGAGGTCAGCGCGGAGCAGGTCGGGCGGGTCATCTCCACCGGCGACGGCATCGCGACCATCTCCGGCCTGCCGAGCACGCTCGCCAACGAGCTCCTCGACTTCGGTGACGGGGTGTTCGGCATGGCGATGAACCTCGACGAGCGCACCATCGGCGCCGCGGTGTTCGCCGACTCCTCGCGGATCGAGGAGGGCCAGACGGTGCGGCGCACCGAGCGGGTGCTGTCGGTGCCCGTGGGCGACGCCATGCTCGGGCGCGTCGTCGATCCCCTGGGCCGGCCGATCGACGGCAAGGGTCCCCTCGAGCAGGCCAAGGTCGACGGCCAGCGGCCGCTGGAGGTCCAGGCGCCGGGCGTGGTCGACCGCCAGCCGGTGGACGAGCCCATGCAGACCGGCATCAAGGTGATCGACGTCATGACCCCGATCGGGCGGGGGCAGCGCGAGCTGATCATCGGTGACCGCCAGACGGGCAAGACGGCCATCGCCATCGACACGATCATCAACCAGAAGCAGCTGTGGGGCACCGACGAGGCGGTGCGCTGCATCTACGTCGGGATCGGCCAGAAGGGCTCCACCATCGCCCAGGTGGTGGCGACGCTCGAGAAGTACGGAGCGATGGAGTACCCCACGGTGGTCTCCGCACCGGCCTCCGCACCCGCGCCCTTCCAGTACATCGCGCCCTACGCCGGCGCGGCCATCGGTGCCAACTGGATGTACAAGGGCGAGCACGCCCTGATCATCTACGACGACCTCTCCAAGCAGGCCGACGCCTACCGTCAGCTCTCCCTGCTGCTGCGTCGTCCACCCGGGCGTGAGGCCTACCCCGGGGACGTCTTCTACCTCCACAGCCGGCTGCTCGAGCGCGCCGCCAAGCTCAACGACGGCCTCGGTGCGGGCAGCCTCACCGCGCTGCCGATCATCGAGACGAAGGGCGGCGACGTCTCGGCGTTCATCCCGAC
>PXDB01000036.1 GCA_003565155.1 Nitriliruptoraceae bacterium
CCCGAACAGGCCGGCGTGCCCGGGGACGGTCCCTGGGTCCTCTACGGCGGCGACAGTCCCTTCCTGGGCTACGGCACGGGCGATCGCCCGTCCGGCGCGGAGCAGATGTGCGTGCTGGTCGCCAACGAGGACCACTCCGTGCGCGCCGACAGCGGCAACTGCATGGACCTGCCCTGACCACCGACCTGTCGGTGTGCGATCGCGTCGCCGACCGCACGCCATCCGAGACCAGAGGAGCCGACCATGGGCCGCGATGAAGCGCGTGTTCCGGAGTCGAGAAGGCCCGAGCCAGAACCGGAGCCCGAGCCGGAGCGCTCAGGCGGGGAGGACGAGCCGGTCGTGCGGCAGACGGGCCCCACGACCGACGACGACATCACCGTCAGCCGGTACGACCCGGACGCAGCCCTGCCGGAGCAGGACGACCACAAGCTCGAGGGCGAGCCCGGCGACGGCGGTTCGACGACGCAGGGCAGTGGCGTCGCCGAGCACCTCGTGGAGGATGCGTCGCAGCACACGGCGGATGCGAGCGGGCTCGCGGTGTCCTTCGATCCCGACTCCCTCGACGCCGATGCGCTCGTCGACCACGGCTTCACGCTGGGTGAGGCGACGAAATCGGCCGGGCGGTCATCCGCGGCGGCGCGGATGACCGAGGGCGAGATCCGCCAGCAGATGCACGATGCCGCCGCCTCCTACGGCATCGACTCCTCGGGGATGAGCGACGCTGAACTCGCCGCCACCTACGAACGGATCGAGGCGGCGGAGATGATGGGCTACGAGCAGGCCACGAACCTGCCGACCGGCTCGGCGTTGGATGCCGCGGCCGACGTGGAGCTCGGCGGCGGGACCGTGACCGACGACGGTCAGGGCGGCTTCGGCTACTACGCCCCCGGCAAGGAGCCCGGCAAGGACGCCGCCGCGGCGACCACCGGGCCCGGCGAGGAGGTCGACCCCCAGGATGTCGCGGCGCACACGCTCCTCGGGCTCACCCCGGGGACGCTGTCCAAGGACACCGCGGTCGGGCTGCTGCACGCCATCCTCAACGATCCCACCCACAACCTCGAGGACATCAACGCCATCGAGGTCACCGGTGACGCGATCATCGTGCACTGGAAGAACGGGAAGAAGACCGCCTACGACCCGAGCGACCCGGCCGGGACCGGCCAGAACGGTGGCGCCCCGCCGGATGACGCGAACAGCGCCGGCAGCGACGGTTCCGGCTCCTCCTCGTCCGATGACGACGATGACGATGATGACGACGACGCTGACGGCGGCGGTGACGACGAACCAGAGGCCGAGGAGGACGTCGGCGAGGAGGCTCCAGCCGCCGCTGGCGACGAGGGCGAGGCGGGCGACGAGGGGATGCCCTCACCGGCCGATCACCACTACGACACCGAGCAGGCCGTCACAGCACTGTTCACCAACCCGGCCTTCGCCGCCGAGCGGGAGGTGGTCATCAAGGGCCTCGAGCAGCAGCTCGGCGGCGGGCTGATCGACGTCGACCTCAGCAGCGAACAGGCCCTCGAGGAGTTCCTGGCCTCTCCCGCGGGGCGCGAGGCGCTGCAGATGATGCGGCACGCCGTGGAGCACAACGGCCCGGGCGGGACGACCACCCCCACCCACGATCAGCTGCTGACAGGGGTACCGGACGACCACAGCCTCGCCAACGCGCTGTTCCAGGCCTACGGCGGCGGGGCGGCGCCACCGCCGGAAGGCTTCGGTGGCGGGCACCCCGCTGACGACGACGGTCCGCCGATCGGTGGGGATGCGCCCGGCGGTCCTCCGGGCGGCGCCGCGCTCGGCGACGAGGACGGCCCGGGAGGTGACGATCCCGGCGGGTCGTCCGGCGGTGGCGAGGATGCCGGCCAGCTCGGCGGGGCGTTCGCCCAGCAGCCCGCCGGCGGGCCCGCGGGGTCGGTGGACGGCCACCTCGCTGCGCCCGGTGAGGGCCTCGGGCTCGCCGGTGCGGTCGGGGACGTCGAGGTGGAGGACCTCGTCGGTGACATCGAGGTCGTCGACTAGCGCGTGTCGGTCACGCCGTGGCGGCGACGTCCGCGTCGTCGCCACGGTCGGCATCCGGTCGGTCGACGGTTGCGGTGCCGTCCTCGGTCGCGCGTCCACCCGAGTGGGAGCCGTCGAGGAGGTCAGCCAGGATCTCGCGCGCAAGGACCCGGACCTCGGCGCGGGCTCCGGCCTCGATCAGCCCGTCGGTCCGCTCGCCGAGAGCGTTCCGCACCCCGACCTCGACCCGTTCGGCCAGCCCGGGGAGCTGCGCCTCCAGGGTGAAGCCGGTCTGCCACTCGAGCGCACGTGCGGCACCGAGTGCGCGCGCCCCCGATCCCGTCCGTCCGAACGCCAGGCAGGCGGCAGCGAGCCGCAGCACCGTCGTCGCGATCGCGACGGTGTGGGAGGCCGCCTCGGCCGCTGCGAGGCTGCGCGCGAGCTGTCGGGACGCCCGGCGCGCGTGTCCGCCGTGCAGCGCGATGTCGGCGCGCGTCTGCGCGGCAAGAGCGATGCCGTAGGGGTCGTCGAGGTCGGTGAACAGCGCGTCGCTGCGGCGGGCATGGATGGTCGCGCCGGTCACGTCCCCGGTGGCCATGTACAGCGCGGCGATGACCTGCGAGCTCGCTGCGACGCACCAGCGGTCGCCGGCCTGCTCGTGCAGGGCGAGCGCCTCGTGTGCGAGTGCCACGGCGGTGGTGGGGTCGGTGCGGACGCTGCCGAGCGAGGCGACCATCCGGGCCATGCCGGCCCGGCGCAGGTCGCCGGCGGCGAGCAGCAGCCCACCCGCATCGGCGGCCTCCGTGCGCGCGCGGTCCTGGTCGCCGAGCAGCCCGGCGAACAACGCACCCACGCTCCGCAGCCGCGCGACGTCCAGCGGGTCGTGGTCGCCGGGCAGCTCCAGGGTGCGGTCGATCCTCGCCAGTGCCTCGCGGAGGTCGCCGAGGAGGTACCAGTGCCACCACAACGCGTCGACGAGCCGGGACACCGTGGTGACGTCGGCGTCGTGGACCAGACGGTCGAACACGGCGTCGATGTCGGTGCGCAGGCGGCGCAGTCGTTGCCACCAGCGGGCGCGGTCGGGTCCGCGCTGACCCGCCTCCGCGCCATCGGCCTGGTCGAGGACCCAGGCGGTGTGGCGGGCCACGACCTCGGCGGCCTGGGCGGTGCCAGCCAGCTGACGTTGCGCGACGGCACGGACGATCCCGAGCATGCGCACGCGGTCGTCGGGGTCGGACACGAGCAGCGAGGCACGCCGAAGCCGGCCGATCGCGTCCTCCACCTCGATGGTGTCCGCACCGTCCGGGGCCGCGATCCGGCGGACGTCCTCGACCTCCAGCGCGGCGTGTGCCACGGACAGGCGGGCCAGCAGCGCGCGATCGGCGTCGTCGAGCAGGCGCAGGTTGGCGGTGATCGCCGCCTCGATGGTGTGGTGGCGGTCGGGTGTGCCGCGGGGTCCGTCGCGGAGCGTCTCCAGGGGACGCTCCAGACGGTCGAGCAGCCGGTCGGGGCGCAGGGAGACCAGCCGTGCGGCGGCGAGCTCGATCGCGAGCGGCAACCCGTCGAGCCGTCGCGCGAGCGCGCCCAACCGGCTGGCGGTCCGGGCGTCGATCGGTGCCGACCAGCCGGCGGCCAGGGCCCGCTCCACGAGCAGACGCACCGCCGGGCTCGCGAGCTGCTCGTCGAAGGACGCCTGTGCGGATGGCAGCGGCAGCGGCGCGAGGGGCACGACGTGCTCACCGTGCACCCGCAGCGGTTCCTGGGAGGTGGTGAGCACGCGCAGGCCGGGGCAGGAGCGCAGCAGGCCAGCGAGGACGTGGGCGCAGGCGTCCAGCGCTCCCTCGGCGGCGTCGAGCACCACGAGCCCGTCGATGCCGGCCAGTGCCGTGGTGAGCTCGGCGGGGGTCGCATCGGCGCGCAGCCCGGGGCAGAGGGCGTCACGGATCGCCCGCAGCACGTCGCGCTGGTTGCGGCAGCTGTCGAGGGCCACGAACGCGAGCGGTTCGTCCGCCTCAGCGGGCGGATGGGTGATCTCCACCGCTAGCCGGGTCTTGCCGATGCCGGCGCCGCCGGTGATGGTCACGGCGCGGGCGCGGCGCAGTGCCTCGGTGACCCGCGCGAGGTCCGTCTCCCGACCGAGCAGCGGCGTGGTGACGGCGGGCGGGGTGCTGGTGGCGCGGTCGGCAGCTACCCACCGGCTGCCGGGGCCGGCAGGCGTGGTCGCGTGGGGCGTGATCGTGACGAGGCCTGTGGCCCGGGCCGGGGTGGTGCCGCTCGGGGTCGGTGCGGGCGACCGACCGGCCAGGAGCGCGGCATGACGGCGCTGCAGCGGTCGGCCGGGGTCGGTCCCGAGTTCCTCGGCCAGCAGTTGGCGCAGTTGCTCGTAGGCCTGGAGCGCTGCAGCAGGGTTGCCGGCAGCGTGCAGGGCGTCGATCAGGTGGCCCCAGGTCGGCTCCTGCAGCGGGCGCCGTGCGACGAGATCACGCAGCTCCGCGGTCG
>PXDB01000071.1 GCA_003565155.1 Nitriliruptoraceae bacterium
CACCCGCCCGCCGGTAGCGTGGGCGCGCGATGAGCACCCAGGTCCCTCCCGCCAGCGACCAGCTGACCCGCCAGCTCCCCGACGGTCCCCGACGGCCACGCGGGGGCAGCGGGCGGCTGGTCGGTGTCCACCCGGCGATCTGGGTGCCATCCCTGCTGGTCGCCGCGGCGATGCTGCTGCCGGCGATCTACCTGGTGGTCGCCACGGCGGACCTGCCGATCTCGCGCATCATGGAGATCGCCACCGAGGAGCGGACCCTGCTCCTGGCCGGACGGACCCTGCTGCTCGGCACCTCGGTGACGTTGGCCTCGTTGCTGCTCGGTGTCCCGCTCGCGTGGTTGACGACACGAAGCGATCTGCCGGCCCGGCGGTTCTTCGCCATCGCCACGGGCCTGCCCCTGGTGATCCCGACCTTCGTCGGGGCCTTCGCCCTCGTGGCCGCCTTCGCCCGTGGTGGCCTCGTGGAGGAGTGGTTCGGGGTCGTCCCACCGAGCCCCTACGGCTTCTGGGGCGCCTTCGTCGCCCTGACGCTGTTCAGCTTCCCGTACGTGCTCATCACGGTGCAGTCCGGCCTGAGGGGCATCGACCCCTCGCTCGAGGAGGCGAGCCGGCTGCTCGGCAACGGCCCCGTGCGCACCTTCTTCAAGGTCACGTTGCCCCAGCTGCGCGCCAGTGCGGCGGCCGGTGCGCTGCTGGTGATGCTGTACGTGTTCAGCGACTTCGGTGCGGTCTCCATCCTGCGGTACTCGACCTTCACCCGTGGGCTGTTCCTGCAGTACCGCTCGGCCTTCGACCGCTCGCCCGCGGCCCTGCTGGGGCTGCTGCTGGTGGGGCTGACCGTCGCCGTCATCGTGTTCGAGGCCCGGGTCGCACGCGACCGTGGTGGACAGTTCGGGGCACGTGGGCCGACCCGACCCGCGCCAGCCGTCCCGCTGCGGGCCTGGCGGTGGCCCGCGGTGGGCCTGTGCGTGCTGGTCCTGCTGGTGGGGCTCGTCACCCCCGTCACGGTCATCGTCTTCTGGCTGGTCCGCGGGGTCGCCGCCGGGGAACAGCTCAACGTGGCGCTCGGGCCCGCCTGGCGCAGCATCCTCTCTGCCGGGCTCGGTGCGCTGGCGGCCGTCGCTGCCGCGCTGCCCATCGCCATCTGGTCCTCGCGGTCCTCCTCGCGGTTGGCGCGGCTGGTCGAGCGGGCGTCCTTCACCGGCTACGCGCTGCCGGGCATCGTGGTCGCGCTCGCGCTGGTGTTCTTCGGCATCCGCCTGGCCACGCCGCTCTACCAGACGCTGGCGATGCTGGTCTTCGCCTACGTGGTCCTGTTCCTCCCCCAGGCGGTGGGCGCCGTCCGCACCTCGCTGTTACAGGTCAACCCCAACGTCGAGGCGGCGTCGCGGGTGCTCGGCAGCGACCGCCTTGCCACCTTACGTCGGGTGACGCTGCCCCTGGCACGTCGTGGTGCGCTGGCCGGTGGCGCGTTGGTGTTCCTGACCGCGCTCAAGGAGTTGCCGGCGACCCTGCTGCTCGCGCCGACGGGTTTCGACACCCTGTCGACCCGGGGGTGGTCCGCCACCGAGGAGGCGTTCTACACCCGGGCCTCGGTGCCGGCGCTGCTGCTGATCCTGCTGGGGTCCGTGCCGCTGGCCGTGGCGATGATCCGGGAGCGACGGGAGCGGTGACGCTGTCCGTCGCTCCCGTGACGGGTCCGTGACGGGTCCGCGAGGGGTCCGTGACGGGTCCGCGAGGGGTCCGTGACGGGTCCGCGACCCGCCTCGTCGGCGCTGGCCGGTTCAGGCGGGGACCCCATCTGCGGTGTCCACCGCACCGTGCTGGCTGGAGTGATCGAAGGCCACCACCTGCCCGGCGACCTCGAGACCCACCCGATCGCCACGGTCGAGGTCCAGGCGCGGCCCGCGGCGCGATCGGAGCACGTAGCCGCCAGGTACCTCGACGGTGACCAGCTGATCGTGGCCGAAGTAGGACAGCCCCGTCACCACCCCGACGCCGTCGCCCGACCGGCGCAGCGCGAGGGACTCCGGCCGGACGACCACCGTGACCTCGCCGGCGCGCAGGGCGCGATCGGTGGGCAGGCGCCCGATGGGGGTGTCGACCAGGTAGCGCCCCGCCCGGGTCCCTGGCAGGACGTCAGCCTCGCCGACGAACTCGGCCACGAAGCGGGTGGCAGGCCGGGTGTAGAGCGTCTGCGGGTCGGCGATCTGGTGCACCCGGCCCTGGTCCATGACGGCCACGAGGTCGGCCAGGGACAGGGCCTCCTCCTGATCATGGGTGACGAACACCGCGGTCTGCTGCGCGGCGCGAAGGATGGCGCGCACCTCCTCGCGCACCGCCGTCCGCAGGGCCGCGTCCAGGTTGGAGAAGGGCTCGTCGAGCAGGATGAGGTCGGGCTCGGGTGCCAGCGCCCGGGCGAGGGCGACCCGCTGCTGCTGCCCACCTGACAGCGCCGTGGGCAACCGGGCACCGAGGTGCTCCATGCCGACCAGCGACAGCGCGGCGGCCACCCGGTCTGCACGCCGGCCTCGGGGCAGGTGCCGCAGCCCGTAGCCGACGTTGCGGGCGACGCTCAGGTGGGGGAAGAGGGCGTAGTCCTGGAAGACCATGCCGACGTTGCGCCGCTCGGGCGGCACCGCGACCCCGCCACCGGTCACCAGATGGCCGTCGATCTCGATGCGTCCCTCGTCGGGGTCGAGGAGGCCGGCCACCATGCGCAGCACCGTCGTCTTCCCGCAACCCGACGGTCCGAGCAGCGCGGTCAAGCTGCCCCGTGGCACGGAGAGGTCGACGCGATCGACGGCCAGGGTGTCGCCGAACCGATGGGTCAGCGCCGTGCAGCGCAGCGCCGGAGTGGTGTGGTCGGGGGGTGACACCTCGCCTCCGGCACGCTGCTACGGGGGACGGTCGGCCCCAGGGAACCAGGTCCGACGGCGGGGTGGAGCCGCGCGGAAGTTAGGTTACCCTGACCTTCCCACCGGGCTCGGTGCGTACCCCGCGCCGATGACCCGTCGCCCGGCCCTCCGGGCCGTTCTTGGCACCGTCAACGCACCGCTCCCGACCCAGGAGCCCACCGTGTCCGTTCCGGCACACCTGCACGAGGGCACCGGCAGCGCCGTCGACCCCGTCGGCCGCCACCTGCACGGCGTCGACGCGCCGTCGGCAGGACAGGACGAGGCCCACGCGGTCGACAGCCTGGTCACCGAGGTCCTGGAGATCCTGCTCGAGCACCACCACCTCGGCGTTCCCGTGTCCGCGGCGTCCATCGCCAGCCGGCTCCCCGTCGACACGGGCCTGGTGGACGCGGCGGTCACGCGGGTACTGGAGGACGGCACCGCCGTCCTCGTCGGTGACGCGAGCGAGGAGCGGCTCTCCCTCAGCGACGCCGGGGTGCCGCTCGCCACCACCGCCGTGCGTCGGCACCGCCTCACGGAGCGGTTGCTCGCCGATGTGATCGGCCTCGAGTGGTGGAAGGTGCACCACGAGGCCGAGCGGTGGGAGGGGGTCGTGTCCGGCGATGTCGAAGAGAAGCTGATCGCGCTGCTCGGCGACCCCGGCACCTGCCCGCACGGCAACCCGATCCCCGGCTCGGACAACGCCCCCGAGCACGCGGATGCGGTCCTGCTCGCGGACGCACCGGTCGGGCCGGTCGAGGTGCTGCGCATCACCGAGACCCTCGAAGGGGACGACGAGGCGCTCCAGCTGCTGCAGAACTGCGGCTTCATGCCGGGCAAGCACGCGGAGATCCAACGCAACGAGCGCGGGTGGGTGCAGGTCGCCGGTGCGCACCACGACGCGGCCATCCCACCCCACGTGGCTGCCCACACCTACGTCGCCCCGCGCTGAGCGCGGGCGGGTCCTGCGGG
This sequence comes from Nitriliruptoraceae bacterium, assembly GCA_003565155.1. Lineage (GTDB taxonomy): Bacteria > Actinomycetota > Nitriliruptoria > Nitriliruptorales > Nitriliruptoraceae > T1Sed10-7. The sequence goes on from PXDB01000071.1 coordinate 3,870, forward strand.
TGTCGGCGCGGGTACCGTGACCGGCATGAGCGCACTCGAGACCCCCGAACCCGACCGTCGCAGCGTCGTCGTGCTCGGCGACCGCGTGCTGGTCGCCCCACCAGATGACAGCGAGCGGCGCAGCCGCGGTGGGATCGTGATCCCCGCCACCGCGCGCTCGGTGGATCGCAAGGGCATCTGGGGCCAGACCATCGGCATCGGTCCCAACGTGCGCCAGGTCGCTGTCGCCGACGAGGTGCTCTACCTCCCCGAGGACGCCATCGAGGTGGACATCCAAGGCGAGCCGTACCTGATCGTGCGCGAACGCGACGTCCACGCCGTCGCCTCCCACCAGGCCGACAGCGCGACGGGGCTCTACCTGTGAGCATCGCCGCCGGCGCCGCGGTCGGTCCACCGCCGGGGATGGCCGTGCGGCTCTCCTCCAACGAGTCGCCCTTCGGGCCGTCACCGCTGGCCGTCGAGGCGGCCACCGCGGCGCTGACCGACGCGCACCGTTATCCCGACGATGCGAGCGCAGAGTTGCGGGCCGCCGTCGCCGTCGATGAGGGCGTGACGCCAGCGGAGGTCGCCGTCGGGACCGGGTCCGCGGCGTTGCTCATGGACCTGATCCCCGAGCGGTGCGCCGGCGACGGCAGTGCCGAGGTGCTCGCCTTCGCGCGGTCCTTCGTGGTCTACCGCCTGGCCGCCCGCAACGCACGAGCCGACTACGTCGAGGTGGCGACGGGTGGACCAGCCACCGGCACCGCCCCCGGGTACCAGCGCGACGTCGAGGCGCTGCTCGCCGCGGTCACCCCACGCACCCGCGTCGTGGCCATCGACAACCCGGCCAACCCCACCGCCGCACACGTCGACGGTGCGGCGCTCGAGCACCTGGCCCGCGAGCTGCCGGGGCACGTGACGTTGCTGATCGACGAGGCCTACCACCACTTCGCCGACGGCCAACAGGGCTACGCGCGCGTGCGCGACCTGGCACTGGACCATGAGGACGTGGTGGTGCTGACCACCTTCTCCAAGGCCTACGCCCTGGCGGGCCTGCGCGTGGGTGCGCTGCTCGGTCCACCGGCGTTGGTCGCTGCCACCGACGGGCGCCGGCCGCGGTTCAACCTCGCCGCCGCGGCCCAGGCCGCTGCGCTGGCCAGCCTCGGCGACCGCGCGCACCTCGACGCCACGATCCGCGGCACGATCGAGGGGAGGCGCCGCCTGTCGCAGGGGTTGCACGAGCTGGGTGTGCCGCACAGCGCGGGGCTCGGCAACTTCGTCACCGTGGAACTCGGGCGGCACGCCGGACCGGTGGTGGAGGCCTTCGCGGCCCGCGGTATCGGCGTGCGCCCCCTCACGCCCTACGGGCTCGAGGAGCAGGTCCGGATCACCGTCGGGACGCCCACCGAGGTGGACGCGGTCCTCACCGCCGCCCCCGAGGCGCTGACCGCCACGTCCTGAGCCGGCCGCGGCCGGGTCCTTGGCCGGAGCCCAGGACCGTGCTCGGTACCTTCGGACAGCCCGCCACCGGAGCCGCCGACGTGCCCCAACCGCGCCAGATCGCCCCGCTCCGCCGACCTCACCCCGGTCCGGTTCGAGGGTCCTGCGTGGCAGCGTCACCGCGCACCCGGTCCGCGCACGGCGTCCCCCTGCACCTGCTGCTCCTCCTTGCCGCCGTCCTCACCCTCCTGGCGGGCTGCACCGGTGGTGACGAGGTCGTCGACTTCGGGGCCACACCGGACGACGATGCACCGTCGGTCCCCGCCGACGACGGCGTGGACGTGTTCGAGGTGGAGGCACCAGACGCGGTGCCGCCTGCCGACGCACGGCTGTTCAGCGGCGGGTGGCCGGAGGCCGCGGCCTTCATCGCCCGGGAGGCCGAGGCGGGCAACCCCACCCTGGTCAACATCTTCGCGAGCTGGTGCGCCCCCTGCCGGGCCGAGATGCCGATGCTGCTCGAGGCCCGTGACGACAACCCGGACATCGCCTTCCTCGGGATCGACCACCTCGACCGCCTCGAGGACGGTGAGGAGTTCGTCGAGGAGCTCGGCATCGACTTCGCCACGATCCACGACCTCGACGGGGACGTGGCCTTCGCCGTCGGCAGCCGCGGGATGCCGACCACCGTGGTGTTCGACCGTGAGGGCCAGCTCACAGCGCGCTACGTCGGGGAGCTGACCGCCGCCAGCCTCGAGGACCTGCTGGACCAGGTGCGGTGACCGACCCGCTGCTCGTCACCGATGGCCTCGCGGGGGCAGCCACCGAGGGGTGGTCGGTGACGCAGGGTGCGACGACCCTGGCCGTCGCCGGGATCGGCCCGACCCAGCGTCCCGCCTGGGTGCTGGCGCACGGGGTCGGGTCCTCGGCACGGTTCCTCGCGGCGGCGTTCGCCGGCCCGGTGCTGGCCGCGGGGCGCCGGCTGGTGGTCTACGACCTGCGCGGCCACGGCGCGTCCTCACCGGCCCGCAGCCTCGAGGACCACCACCTCGACGCGCACGCCGCCGACCTCGCGGCGGTCATCGCCTCGGTGGATGGCGACATCGAGGTGGTGGGCGGGGTCTCCCTCGGCGCCCACGCCGCTGTCCGCGCCGCAGGTCGGGGCACCACAGCGACGTCAGCCGACGCGCCGCCGCGACCGCGGGTCGTGCTCGGGTGCCTGCCTGCCTGGGTTGGCCGCTCCGTGGCCGGTACCGGCGCGCACGCCGCCATCGCGCGCCGGGTCCGTGAGCTCGGGGTGGCGGCGCACCGGGAGGCGGCGGTCGCCGACCCCGGCATCGCGCCCTGGCTGCGGGACGCCCTCACCACCGACCTGCCCCGTCACGACGAGGCCAGCCTCACCGCGGCGCTGCTCGCCCTCGACGGCGCGGAGGCCCCCACCCTGGAGGAGATCGCTGCCCTGCCGCAACCGCTGGCGGTGTTGGCCTGGGACGACGATCCCGGCCACCCGCTCGCGGTCGCCGAACGGTGGGTCGACGCCGCGCGCTACGCGCTGCTGTCCCGTCTCGCGCTGCGGGAGTTGGACGTCGAGGTGCAGCGCCTCGGTGCCCGTGCGGTGTCAGCCGTCGCGCGGCTCACCGTGGGCGGGGGCGCCGGCGTGCGGTGCGGTGGCCTCGGCTGAGGACGTGCGGTCATCGGTGGGCGAGAAGTTGATAGCGACGTCGAAGGCCGCACGCCGCCCCGCACGCCGCAGGGCCCGCAGGATCGGCCGCCCGGTGAGCAGCACCAGCGCGGCCGTCACCACGGCGCGGGGGATGTCGAAGCCCAGCGAGGTCACCAGCGTGAAGGCGAGGAACCGGCCCAGGTTGTCCACCAGCGGATCCCCGGCCACGAAGGAGATCGAGCTCCCCGTGCCGATGGCGAAGGGCCAGAAGGACAGGTTGAGCAGCAGCCCGTACGCCAGCCCGGCCACCGCCGCGTAGCCGGCCAGCACCGCCAGTTCCCCGGCGCCGCGCAGCCGCCCTGGCAACAGGCCGGCACCCGCACCCACCCAGGCCGCACCCAGCATCTGGAAGGGCAGCCACGGCCCGACCCCGGCGGTCAAGAGCGCGGAACTGAACAGGGTCAGCGCCCCGAGCACGAAGCCGAAACCGGGACCGTAGGCGCGGCCCGCGAGCACGAGCAGGAAGAACACCGGCTCGAACCCGGCCACCCCGGTGCCCAGCGGTCGCAGGGCGGCCCCGACGGCGGCCAGCACCCCGAGCATCGCCACGGTCTTGGCGTCCATGCCGCCCTCGGCCAGCTGCGCGAGCACCACCGCCAGCAGCAGCGGCAGGAGGAGGGCGAAGAGCAGCGGCGCGTCGCTGGCGTGGGCCAGCCCGCTGTCCGGGCTCGCCAGCAGTGGCCAGGTGAAGGCCACGAACCCGACGGCGGACACCAGCAGCAGGGCGATGACCGTGCGGGGGCCGAGCAGCAGCTGGGCACGGGTACGCGCGGGCCTGACCGCCTGCGACGCGGGGTCCCGCTCCGCCCGACCTGTGGGCAGCGACGCGCTCACGAGGCCACCTCCAGGCTGCGGTGCACCTCGTCGACGGTCAACCACGGCAACGGGCTGAGCACCTTGGCGACCTGCGGGGCGAAGGCCGGGGAGCTGACCGCCACCTCGTCGGCAGGACCGTCCACCACCACCTCGCCGTCGGCGAGCACCACCGTCCGGTCCGCGACGGCGGCGACGAGCTCGACGTCGTGGGTGGCGAGCACGATGGCGCGTCCCTCACCCACGAGGTCGCGCAGGAGCCCGACCAGCGTGCGTTTGGCGTCGTAGTCCAGCCCGCGGGTCGGCTCGTCCAGCAGCAACGCCGGCGGGTCCGCCGTCAGCTGGATCGCCAGGACCAGTCCCAGCCGTTGCCCCTCGGAGAGATCGCGCGGGTGCTGCTCGGGGTCGAGGCCGGGGACGAGTCGTGCGAGCAGCGTGGCGCAGGACCCCGGTTCGCAACCGGCATCCACGTCGGCCGACGCACACTCGGCGGCGACCGTGTCGGCGTAGAGCAGCTCCGCGGGTTCCTGCGGGACCAGTGCCACCTCCCGCACCAGTTCCGCGGGCGGCAGCGACCCGGGGTCGCGGCCGGCGACGGTGACCAGTCCGGCCGTCGGTGTCAGGAGCCCCGTCCACGCCTGCAACAGGCTGGACTTACCGGCGCCGTTGCGGCCCATGAGCGCCACCACCTCGCCGAGGTGCACCGAGAGGTCCACGTGGCGCAGCGCGAGCGTGTCGCCGTAGGCGACGGTGAGCTGTGCGGCCCGCAGGACCTCCGACGCCGCAGCAGGAGTGCCGCTGGATCTGGTCGGGGAGGGCTGGGTGCGCAGCTGCTCCCGCAGGTCGCGGGCGCACCGGCGGGCCTCGCGGATCGTCAGCGGCAGCGGCGACCACCCGGCCAGCCGTCCGAGCTCCACCACCGGGGGGACGACCGGGCTGGTCGCCATGATCTCCCCGGGGCTGCCACTCTCGACGGCTGCGCCGTCGCCGGGAAGGTGGAGGATGCGGTCGGCGAAGGGCACCACACGCTCCAGGCGGTGCTCGGCGAGCAGCACCGTGAGCCCGAGGTCGTGCACGAGCCGTTGGAGCGTGGCCAGCACCTCCTCGGCTGCCGGTGGGTCCAGGGCGGAGGTCGGCTCGTCAAGGACCAGCACGGCCGGATGTGTGGTCAGGACCGCACCGATGGCCACCCGCTGGCGTTCACCGCCGGAGAGGGTGTCGAGCGGGCGGTTGCGCAGCTCGACCAGCCCGAGCAGGTCCAGGGTCTCCTCCACGCGGCGTCGCATGACCATGGGGTCGAGACCGAGGGACTCCATGCCGTAGGCGAGCTCCTCCTCGACCAGGTCGGTCACGAAGCCCGCACGCGGGTCCTGCCCGACCACGCCCACCAGGTCGGCGAGCTCGCGCGGCGGGTGGGTGGCCGTGTCCCGTCCGGCCACGGTGACGCGGCCGTGCAGGGTCCCGCCGGTGAAGTGGGGGACCAACCCGTTGACGGTGCGCAGCAGGGTCGACTTCCCCGAGCCGGTCCGGCCGATCACCAGGCACAGCTCGGCCTCCTCGACCTCGAGGTCGATACCGCTGATCGTCGGGTGCGTTGCGCCGTGGTAGGTGACGCCGACACCGTCGAAGCTGATCACGCGGCCACCTCCGAGGAGTTCGACGTCGAGGTGGAGGGTGCCGGACGGTGGGTCCGGCTCGCGTCGTCGCGTCGCGGCGTGGAGGCCAACGCCGGAGGTGGCGGGGTCCCCCAGGCCGGCAGCAGCGCCAGCAGGATGCCGGTGGCCGCCATCACCGGCAGGGGCACGGCGGTCAGCGGCAGCGGGTCCGGCAGCAGTGCGCCCGGTGCGGTCACCGTGGTGACGACCCCCCCGGCGGCGGCCAACACCCCCGTGCCTACGGTCAGCCACTCCGGTCCGGCCCACGGGTCCGGTCGGTAGCGGGTGCGGACGACGCCGGTACCGGCGCTGCGCAGCGCGAGCATCGCGACGAGGATGCCGCCGAGGAGGACCGGGACACCGAGCCACGGCGGGCCGGTGCCGTCCAGCAGGCCGTAGAGCCCCACCAGCACCCCGCCCAGGCCGGCCAGCGTGAGCACCGCCGTGCGGCGCCGCACGGCGCGGCTGACCCCCGCACGGCGCCCGTAGCCGCGGGAGTCCATGGCCGCCGCCAGGGCGAGCGAGCGCTCCAGCGCGTCCTCGAGCACCGGCATCGCCACGCTCACGATGCTGCGCAACCCCCGGTCGGGTCGGCCACGCAGCCGACGTGCCGCCCTGATGCGCTGCACCCCGGTGACCAGCGACGGTGCGAAGGACAGCGCCACGACCACCGCCACGCCGACCTCGTACAGCGCTGCGGGGGCGCTGGCCAGCAGCCGTCGCGGGTTCGCCAGCGCGTTCGCCGCGCCGATGCAGGCCAGCACCGTCGCCAGCCGCAGCCCATCGAGCAGCGCCGCCGCCAGGGCGGCGTCGGTGATCGGCCCACCGAGGGTCACCCCCGCGGCCCACGCCGGCAGCGGTAGCTCCGGCAGGTCGAGGAGCACGTTGCCGGACGCCGCCGCGCCGAACAGCGTCTGGCCGACCACCCGGATCGCGAGCACGACCAGCCCGAGCTTGAGGAACACCGCGAAGGAGCGTGCCCAGGGTGCGTCGGTGCGGCGGGCGGTGACCACATGCCCGGCGACCGCGAGGATCAGCAGCAGCAGCCACGGGTTCGTGGTGCGTGAGGCGGCCGTGGCCAGCCCGAGCGCCCACAGCCACCACGCCCCCGGATGGAGGGCGCGCGGGGCCACCGGGCGTCGCAAGGTCACGGAGCACTCCTGGATCGCTGGATCCGCTGGCGCCAGGTCAGCAGTGCGATGCCGGCGAGCAGGACGACGGTGACGAGGACGCCGACGGGTGCTGGCGTGTCGCCACCGGCCGTAGCACGCGACGCCAGCACGGAGGTCTCTGGCTCCTCGTCGCCTGGCGAGCGGGTGTCGGTGGACGGGTCGCCCCCTGCGGTGTCGGGAGCGTCCGTGGACGGACCCTCCCACGTACCACCGGGCTCGACCTCGTCCGGACGCCATGTCGGTCCTGCGTCGGCGCCGTCCTCGCCGGACGCCGCCTCGCCACCCTCGGGTGCCCCATCGGCGGCGGCACCGGACGCGTCCTCGCTGGTCATGTCGGTCTCGGCGTCCTGCCCGGAGGAACCCCCGGCGCCGACCGATGCGCCCCCGGATCGTGTGCCGGAACCCGTCGCTCCGTCACCGGCGCCGCCCGACGATCCGCCACCGCCGGAGCTCCCCGTGTTCGAGCCGCCTCCGCTGGACGCGGTGCCGCTGCTCGAGGTCCCGCCGGAGCTGGAGGCGTCGCTGCCGGAGCTGCCGGAACTCCCGCCGGAGCTGGAGGAGCTGCTGCCGGAGCTGTCGCTGTCGGAGGCGGGGGGAGGTGCGTTCGCCGGCGGCGGGGTACCCGGCGGTGCGGAGCCGTCCCCGAACCGCCAGCCATCGACCGTTCCCGGCGCCGGGTTGCGGTTGCCCGCTCCCAGGTTCGAGTACGTCCAGGAGCCGCCGGCGGGCGCGTGCCAGTAGGACCAGTAGGCGTCCGAGGGTGCACGGTTGCAGGGATCCGGTCGCCGGTCGATGGTGCACACCATCCCCGGGTTGCCGGGGACGTCGGTGATGGTGTGCCCGGCCTCGCGCAGTGCGACGAGCCCGTTGGCGGGATCGCCCTCCGCGCACCGGGTGGAGATGGAGCCGCCCGCGGCACGGGCGTCGACCACCACCCAGACCCCGTCGCAGGTGGCGGCCTCGGCGGGGGGAGCTGCGGGGCTGGCCAGCAGACCGGTGCTGGCCAGCACGATCGCCAGGACGGCGAAGCGCGCGGTGCGTGTGCGCGAGTGGCTCATCGCTGGCCGTGCCGCGGTCGCGCCGCGAGCAACCCGCCCAGGACAAGGGAGCCGCCGAGCAGACCGAGCGCGAGCAGCCAGGCGGGGGAGGAGGACGGCGACACGCCCGCGTCCACCCGCGTGGGCCGGGTGTCCTGTGCGGCCGCGGTGTCGTCAGCCGCCTCGGCTGCGCTGGTCTCGGCGTCGTCGCGCTCCTGCTCCTCGGGGAGGACCTCGGCCGCAGCCGTCTCCTCCGGGTCGGCCTCCTGCTCCGGGTCGGTCGCTTCCTCGGCCTCTGGCGCCTCCTCGGCGGCCGGCTCCTCAGCGGCCACCTCGCAGTCGAGGGCCGGCACGGTTGCACGCGCACCGCTGCTGGTGACGGTGGCCAGGCTCTCGCCGACCACGCCGGGCAGGGCCTGTGCGGTGGCCAGCTCCACGAACCCGCGGTCCTCGGCGTTGAAGGGGATCGCACCCGGGGATGCGGTGTCGCACCCATCCTGTTGGCTGACGATCCAGTCCGCTGCGGCGGCCGCGGCGTCGGTGGCGCCGCCCGCTGCCAGTGCGCTGGCGGCGAGCCCGGTGGAGTTGGTGTTGATCCCGTCGGCGGAGGCGAAGCTGCCGTCCGCGGCCTGCTCGTCCACCAGCCACGCCACCGCAGCGTCAGCCGCTGCGTCCGCGCCGACCGCGTAGAGCGCCTGGACGGCGAACCCCGTGGTGTCGACCGAGGAGGTGCAGGTGTCGGGCGCGAACTGGTTCGGGAACCCGCCGTCGTCGCAGGCCTGGTCGACCAGTGCGGACACCGCCGCGTCGGACGGCGTCGCCGTGGGAGCACGCTCGAGGGCCAGCAGGGCGAGGGACTGGGTCAGCGGTGTGGAGAAGTCGTCGAAGTCGCCCCGGTCGCTGAAGCGGCCCAGCAGGCCCTCGTCAGCGTCGTCGATCTCGAGGGACTCGAGCTGCCCGATGAGGTCGACGCCGGCGACGTCGCTGGGGTCCCGATCGGCGACCAGGAGACCGAGGGCGAGCTTCGCGGTGGCGCCCGCGTAGGCCGCGTCCGCCGCGTCGAAGCCGGCCCCTTGGGTGTAGCTGGCGACCTCGCCGGTGACGAAGTCGGCGATGTCCTCCATGGTGTCGGCGGCCACCTGCACGGCTGCGAGGGCGATCAGGACATCGATGGTCGTGCCCACGCTCGGGCCGAAGTCCGTAGCGACCGCTGGATCGTCGGTGAGCACGGAGACCAGCCATCCGGCGCCGGCCTCCGCGGGGTCGTCGGTCGGCACGGGATCGGCGAGCGCCGGGGAGGTCCACGCGGTTGCCAGCAGCAGCGCGAGGACGGTGCACAACGCCAGGTGGGCGCTGGTGGAACGGGCGGTGGTTCGAACCACGTGGGTGCCTCTCGTGAGCGGTCCGAGACGGATCCGCCCGTTCGACAGCGCCAGACACGACGACGTCCCCCCGCACGCCACGCGGAACGTGTGTACGGAGGGACGGACGCTCGGGCGCTGTTCGCCCGGGCTCCGCCCCGCAGACCTCGACGGTGGATGGAGCCGCTCGCCACGTGCAGGTATCCCGACTCGTCGCCTGGCACCGCCTCCGGGCCCGTGCGGGCGGCGAGGTGGTGGACGACCTACGGTTGCGGGTCAGCGCCGGATTCCGACCGGACTTCCCCTGCTGCGTGGTGTTCGGTTCTTCGGTTGTCTACCCGTCGCGCGGTCGCGGTGCGGCCGGAGCGCCGGGGCCGGCCACCTTGCGGGGTGGCCGTCGGTTCACACAACCACACGGCACCGCCGTGGGCAAGCTTCCGGGACCACCGGTGCTGGCGAGGGGCGCAGCTCGCAGGTCAGCGGGCTGCGCCCCTCGCCAGCACCGCGCGCGCCACGCGCGAGACCGGCGGGCGCCCGAGCTGCTCCGCCATCCATCCCGTCACCGCGATCACCTCGGAGAGGTCCACACCGGTGTGCACGCCGGAGCCCTCCAGGGCGAACAGCAGGTCCTCGGTGGCGAGGTTGCCCGTCGCCCCGGCCGCGAAGGGGCACCCCCCCAGGCCGCCGGCGCTGGTGTCGGCGATGGTGACGCCGGCCTCGAAGGCGGCGAGGGTGTTGGCCAGCCCCTGGCCGTAGGTGTCGTGCAGGTGCACGGCCAGGCGGTCGATCAGCACGGTACGTGACAGCAGCTCGAGGAGGTCCTGGACCTGCAAGGCGGTGCCCACCCCGATGGTGTCGCCCAGCGACACCTCGTCGCAGCCGAGCTCGAACAGCTCGGTCGTGACCCGGAGGACGTCGTCGGGTGGCACCTCGCCCTGGTACGGGCAGCCGCACACCATGGACACGTACCCGCGCACCCCGAGACCGTGCCGGCGGGCGCGTCGTACCAGGACGCGGAACCGCTCCAGGCTGGCGTCGATGCCCCTGCCGAGGTTGCGTTCGCTGAAGGGCTCCGACGCCGAGGCGAACACGGCGATGTCGCGCGCGCCAGCGGCCAGCGCGTCGTCCAACCCCCGGTCGTTGGCGACGAGCACGGGGTAGCGCACCCCATCCACGGGGGTGATGGCCCTCAGCACCTCCGCCGCATCGGCGAGCTGCGGAACCAGGTCGGGACGCACGAAGGAGGTGGCCTCCACGACCTCCAACCCGGTGGCGGCGAGCCGGTCGATGAAGGCCACCTTCGTGGCAGCCGGCACGGTGCCGGGCTCGTTCTGGAGACCGTCGCGGGGGCCGACCTCCACGATCCGAACGCGCGCTGGCAGCTCCATGGAGCCTCCTCGGTGGGCGGGGTCGCTGCGGGCCGGGCCGCGTGGTCAGGTCGACGGGTCGAAGGTCAGCAGGGTCTCGCCCGCCTCCACGGCCTGACCCGCGGTGACGTGGAGCGCGGCGATCACCCCGGCGACCGGGGCACGCACCGGATGCTCCATCTTCATCGCCTCGACGAGCACCAGCACGGTCCCGGCGGCCACCTCCTGGCCCTCTTCCACCTCGACACCGATCACGGTGCCGGGCATCGGTGAGGTGAAGGTGGCCGCCGCGGTCGGGGCTGCGGCGTCGGCGTGCCGCACGGCGGGCAGCTCCTCCAGCACGCGTGTGACGCTCCCGCCGCTGTACCAGACGCGTCGGGTGCCGTCGGGGCCCCGCTGCACCTCGATGACCGTCGCAGCAGCGCGGCGGTCGTCGTCCGCACCGGCGGCGGAGCGGTCAACGTCGGGCGCGAGCGGGGGTCGGTCCGTGCGCAGCGCGACGGTGCGGGACGCGGGCGGTTCGGCGACGCGGTCGCGCAGGGTGACCGGCCAGCCGGGCCCTCCGCCGGTACGCACGGCACCGAGCCGCGCCCAGGGATCCGGATGCGCTGCCCGCAGACCGTCGTCGTGCAGGGCACGGGCGGCGGCGGTCAGCGCGGTGTCGGGCAGCGGCGGTGGGCGCCAGCCTCGCAGGTGCTCGTCCAGGAAGGCGGTGGTCAGCTCCCCGGCGGCGAAGGCCGGGTGCCCCAGCACCGCATCGAGCAGCTCGGTGTTGGTGACCACGCCATGGACCACGGTGGCCTCCAGCGCGCCACGCAGCCGGGCGATCGCCGTGGCACGGTCGGGCCCGTGGGCGATCAGTTTGCCGAGCATCGGGTCGTAGTGGCGGCTCACCGTGCTGCCGCGCCCGATGCCGACGTCCGTGCGCACCCCGGGGCCGCTCGGCACATGCAGGGTGGAGACCGTTCCGGTCTGCGGCAGCTGCGCCACAGGGTCCTCGGCGTAGAGCCGGACCTCGATGGCGTGGCCGTCGCAGCGGACCTGGTCCTGGGTGAGGGCCAGCCGCTCACCCGCGGCCACCCGCAGCTGCCACTCCACGAGGTCCAGTCCCGTCACCAGTTCGGTGACGGGGTGCTCGACCTGCAGGCGGGTGTTCATCTCCAGGAAGGCGAAACGGGGCTCCTCCGCGTCCAGGGTGGTGCCGTCGACGAGGAACTCGAGGGTGCCGGCGCCGAGGTAGCCGACCTCGGCCGCGGCGGTCACCGCCGCTTCGCCCAGCCGGGCCCGCAGCCGTTGGTCCACCACCGCCGAGGGTGCTTCCTCCACCAGCTTCTGGTGGCGGCGCTGCACGGAGCACTCCCGTTCCAGCAGGTGCAACACGGTGCCGTGGTGATCGGCGAGGACCTGCACCTCGATGTGGCGTGGGCGCGCCACCAGCCGTTCGAGGATGACCCGGTCGTCACCGAAGGCACCCCGGGCCTCGCGCCGGGCGCTGGTCAACGCACCCGCGAGCTCGTCGAGGTCGTGGACGACCCGCATCCCGGTGCCGCCACCACCGGCGACGGCCTTGACCACCAGCGGGGCACCCAGGCGCCGCCCGGCCGCCAGCAGGGCCGCGTCGTCGAGGCGGTCGTCGTCCTCCCCGTCGATCACGGGCACCCCGGCGGTGGCCAGGCGCCGCTTGGCGGCAGCCTTGTCGCCCATCAGGGCGATCACCTCCGGGGTCGGTCCGATGAAGGTCAGGCCGGCGTCGCCCACCGCGCGGGCGAAGCCGGCGTCCTCGGCGAGGAAGCCGTAGCCCGGGTGCACCGCGTCGCAGCCGGTGCGCGCGGCCGCCTGCAGCAGCGCGTCGACGTCGAGGTAGCTCCGCGGTGCCGGGCCGGGCCCGATCCGCACCGCCGTGTCGGCCTCGCGCACGTGGGGTTCCCCGGCGTCAGCGTCGCTGTAGACGGTGACGGTGCCCACCCCGAGCCGGCGACAGGTGCGCACGATGCGACGCGCGATCTCGCCGCGGTTGGCGATCAGGACCCGTTGCAGCACCGTTGCCCCCTCACATCCGGAACACGCCGTAGCGCGGTGGCTCGACGGGGGCGTCCAGAGCGGTGGCGAGGCCGAGGGCGAGCACCTCACGGGTGCGCACCGGGTCGATGACCCCGTCGTCCCACAGCCGGGCCGTGGCGTAGTAGGGGTGGCCCTGGGCCTCGTAGGTGGCGCGGATCGGGTCCTTGAAGGCCTCCTCCTCGTCCGTGCTCCACTCGCCGCCGTCGGCCTCGATCCCGTCACGCTTCACCGTGGCGAGCACCGTCGCGGCCTGCTCGCCACCCATCACCGAGATGCGTGCGTTCGGCCACAGCCAGAGGAACCGGGGGTCGTAGGCGCGGCCGCACATGGCGTAGTTGCCGGCACCGAAGGACCCCCCGATCACCACCGTCAGCTTCGGCACGCTGGAGCAGGCCACCGCGGTGACCAGCTTCGCGCCGTCCTTGGCGATGCCGCCGGCCTCGTACTCCCGCCCCACCATGAAGCCGGCGATGTTCTGCAGGAAGACGAGCGGGATGCCCCGCTGGTTGCACAGTTCCACGAAGTGCGCGCCCTTGAGCGCCGACTCCCGGAACAGGATCCCGTCGTTGGCCACGATCCCGACGGGGATGCCCTCGACGTGGGCGAAGCCGGTGACCAGGGTGTCGCCGTACAGGTCCTTGAAGCCGTGGAAGCGGGACCCGTCGACGATGCGGGCGATCACCTCCCGCACCGGGTAGGGCTGGCGGAGGTCGGCGGGCACGATGCCGTACAGCTCCTCGGGGTCCTCGGCGGGCGGTTCGGGGGTCCGCAGCGCCAGATGGTGCGGGGAAGGTGCCCGCCCGAGGTTGGCGACCGCGTCACGGGCCAGCGCCAGGGCGTGGGCGTCATCGACGGCGAGATGGTCGACCACCCCGGAGGTGCGGGCGTGCAGCTCCCCGCCGCCGAGCTCCTCCGCGGTGACCTGCTCGCCGGTTGCCGCCTTCACCAGGGGCGGTCCGCCGAGGAAGATCGTGCCCTGGTCCCGGACGATGATCGTCTCGTCGCTCATCGCCGGCACGTAGGCGCCCCCGGCGGTGCAGGAGCCGAGCACCACCGCGATCTGTGCGCAGCCGAGGCTGGAGAGCTGGGCCTGGTTCCGGAAGATGCGACCGAAGTGCTCCCGGTCCGGGAACACCTCGTCCTGCATCGGCAGGAAGGCCCCACCGGAGTCGACCAGGTAGAGGCAGGGCAACCGGTTGTCGCGCGCCACCTCCTGGGCCCGCAGGTGCTTCTTGACCGTCAAGGGGAAGTAGGTCCCACCCTTGACGGTCGCGTCGTTGGCCACGATGACCACCCGACGGCCCGCCACGCGCCCGACCCCGGTGATCAGCCCCGCGCCAGGGGCGGCGTCGTCGTACAGCCCGTGGGCTGCCAGCGGGGACAGTTCCAGGAAGGGCGTGCCGGGATCGAGCAGCGCTTCGACGCGATCGCGGGGCAGGAGCTTCCCCCGATCGAGGTGGCGTTGGCGGGCCGTCGACGGGCCACCACGGGCGGCACGGTCGAGCGCCGCGCGGAGGTCGTCGCGCAACGCCAGGTTGTGCGCGCGGTTGTCGGCGTAGGTCGCGTCCGAGGGGTCGACGCTGGAGCGCAGTGGAGGCATTGGTAGTCAGCGGCGCGGTGTCTGCTGGGCAGACCCGTTTCCGCTTTCCCCTTTCAATCCGTGCGTGCGGTTCTCCCGCACACGGCTTACCGATGGTCTTCTTGGCATGGTTACG